>JBPCPG010000167.1:0-5803 GCA_050999445.1 Nakamurella sp.
GCCTGGAGCTGTGCCGCCGCCGGATTCAGCAGCGGACGCTGGGCCACCGGGGCCGCGCCGGGGACCCACTGTATTCGGCCCGCCGCACGCTGAGCACCGGCGTCGATCTGCTCACTGACAAGCAGCAGCAACGGATCTCAACGCTGTTCGCCAACGAAGCGCACCTGCAGGTCGAGGCGACCTGGGGTGTCTACCAAGTCATGGTCAGCGCCTACCGCGACCCCGACCGCGCCGCCGGCAAAAGAAAGTTGCAACAGTTGATCGACAGTGTGAGCGCCGCTGTCCCGGCCGCGCTGATCGAGGTCCGCACGCTCTGCCGGACCTTGAAGAAACGGGCCGCCGACATCCTGGCCTACTTCGACCGGCCCGGCACCAGCAACGGACCCACCGAAGCCATCAACGGCCGACTCGAGCACCTCCGCGGGTCAGCGCTCGGGTTCCGGAACCTCACCAACTACATCGCACGGTCGCTGCTGGAAACCGGTGGATTCCGACCCGGACTACACCTTCGATTGCGATGAGCCGCATTGCTGTCGACCTGCGCCACGTCTAGACCGGGGTTCGGGCATCCGTCGCCGTGATCGAATCCACAGTTGGGCAGCGAGTGGACCGCGCCCGGTCGGTGGCCTAGCTGAGCTCAAATGCACTCGATCCGGCGGCCTCCTGATCGTCGAGCATCGACACCTCCGCCCGACGCACTCTCCGTAACGTCGGATTGCAGCTACTGACAACGATGTACTGCTGGTTGCTCAACCCCAAGATGGAGGTGCAGGATCGAGTGTTACACCGGCTATCTGTTACAGATTAGGTTCGGACAATATCCACAATCAACGAGCGTCGGCTCAGCGAACTGATACATGACGGATGCGTGGTAAAACCTGGACGAGATCCACCATGCCGGGGATGGATTGAGCTGGGGGGAGGCGGTCGCCGAGGCATTCGGGAACGTGCACCGGCGGTTGTCGCTGACCGGCACCCCGTTCCGGACCCGACCCGACGAGCGCATTCCGTTCGTCGGTTACGAGATGGACGGCGACCTGCTGCGATCGATCGCCGACTACACCTACGGCTACCGTCAGGCCCTCGCCGACACGGTGGTGCGGCCGGTGGTCTTCGCCGCCTATACCGGGGTCTCCCGGTGGCGCAACAGCGCCGGCGAGGTGATCGCCGCGTCGCTGACCGATGCGGGGACCAAATCGGTCGAGGCGGCAGCCTGGAAGACAGCGCTCGATCCGTCGGGCGGTTGGGTGCCGCATGTGATTGCCGCAATGGACGAGCGGATCACCCACCTGCGAGCCACCGGCATGCCCGATGCCGCTGGGCTGGTGCTGGCGAGCGACCAGGACGACGCCAGGGCCTACGCGAACGTCGTCAAGCGACTGACCGGTGAGCAGCCGATGCTGATCCTCTCCGACGATCCGAAGGCCTCGAAGAAGATCGAGGAGTTCCGCACCTCGACCCGGCGGGTCGCAGTCTGCGTCCGGATGATCTCAGAGGGCGTCGATGTGCCCCGCGCTGCGTGTCTGGCCTGGATGACGAGCTACCGGACGCCGCTGTTCTTCGCGCAGGCCGTCGGTCGGGTCGTCCGAGCCAGAGGCGTTCACGAGTCGGCCACGGTGTTCCTGCCGGCCGTGCGGCCGTTGCTCACGCTCGCCGCCGAGATGGAACTCGACCGGAACTACGTGATGGCGCCGCCGCCGAAGGACGTCGACGACCAGGACGCGCTGGACATGCCAGTGCCCGAACCGGCAGAGCGCGAAGGGGTGGGCCAGTTCGAGACCCTGGATTCGCAGGCCGAATTCGCGCACGTACTGCATTCCGGCCGGGCCGTCACCGCGGAGCCGATGGTCCCGGGCTCGGTCAGCGATGACGAGCAGGCCTACCTGGGGTTACCAGGCCTCCTGACGCCGGAGCAAACCGCAGCCGTGCTGGCTCGCCGAGACTCCGATCTCCGTCGTCGGGTGGACGCCGCTGCCCGCAGTTCTGGGCGCGACGGATCCACGGCGGAGGGGATCGCAGCGGTGGTGGTTTCGTCGGAGGGGCTGTCCGACGGCCATGCCGGCTGGCGAGCAGCCGCCGAACTGCGCCGCGAGGTGAATCAGCTCGTCGGCCGCGTTGCAGCCCGGACCGGCGCTCCGCACGCGAAGGTGCACTCCCAGATTCGACGCGCCGTGCCCGGTCCGCCGTCGGCCGCAGCCGCCGCCGAACTCCTGGAGCGGCGACGCGATCATTTGCTGGGAATGCTCTGATCAGGCCGAGCGTTCAGCAGCACCGATTCGGCTCGGAGCGGATCAGCCGATGTCCGCGCCGGGCACGTTCTGTTCGATGTCCGCGAGCCAGGCCGCGGCGTTCCCGTCCGACGGGGCCCGCCAATCACCGCGCGGACTCAGCGAGCCACCAGCAGAAACCTTGGGGCCGTTGGGCATCGCCGATCGCTTGAACTGCGCGAAACCGAAGAACCGGCGCACGAACACGATGAGCCAGCGCCGAATTTCCGGGGTGTCGTAGGACCGGCGTCGCTCCGCCGGGAAGCCGGCCGGCCAGTTGCCGTCCGTCACCTCCAGCCACGCATGACGCGCCAGAAACGCGATCTTGGACGGCCGGAAGCCGTATCGCAACGTGTAGAACAGATTGAAATCCTGCAGTTCGTACGGCCCGATGGACGCCTCGGTGCTCTGCGGTGCCTCTCCTGGCTTCGCCGGGATCAACTCGGGCGAGATCTCCGCAGCCACGATCGCCCGCAGGACGGCGCCGACCTCGTCGCTGAAGTCGCCGGTATCGGCCACCCAGCGGATGAGATGTTGGATCAGCGTCTTGGGAACTCCGGAGTTGACGTTGTAGTGAGACATCTGGTCGCCGACGCCGTAGGTACTCCAACCCAGTGCCAGCTCCGACAGATCTCCGGTGCCCAGCACGATGCCGCCACGGGAATTCGCCAGTCGGAACAGGTAGTCGGTGCGCAGGCCGGCTTGGACGTTCTCGAAGGTGATGTCGTAGACCTCTTCGCCGCGGGCGAAGGGATGGTCCAGGTCGAGCAGGAGTTGCCGGGCGGCCGGTCGGATGTCGAGTTCGGCGCCGGTGATCCCCAGAGCCGCCATCAGGGAGTGAGCAGCGGCCTTCGATGCGGTGCCGGTGGCGAAACCCGGCATGGTGAATCCGAGGACATCGGTGCGGGGCAGTCCGAGCAGGTCGACAGCACGGGCCGCGACGATCAACGCGTGGGTGGAATCCAAACCTCCGGAGACGCCGATGACGACTTTTTGCGTTCCGGTGGCGCGCAGTCGTTGCACCAGCCCGTCGACCTGGATGTTGTAGGCCTCGTAACAATCCATCGCCAGCCGGGTCGGATCTGCCGGAACGAAGGGGAACCGCTCGATGGGCCGGCGCAGGCCGAGGTCCGTGTCGGGTGGCGTGAGCGTGAACGGCACCGAACGGTAGGGAATGGGCCGTTCTATCGTGCGCCGGTTGTCGTCGAAGGTACCCATCCGTGCCCGTTCCTGGCGTAACAGGTCCAGGTCGACGTCGGCGATGGTGATGGTGGGACCAGCAGCGAAACGCTCACCCTGGGCCAGCGCCAGGCCGTTCTCGAAGATGCTGGTCTGGCCGTCCCAGCTCAGGTCAGTCGTCGACTCGCCCTGACCGGCCGCGGCGTACAGGTAGGCGCCCAGACAGCGGACCGACTGCGACCGGCACAACAGGCTGCGGGTCTCGGATCGGCCGATCGTTACCGGGCTTCCCGACAGATTGACCAGCACACTGGCGCCGGCGAGTGCGAGACCGCTGGAGGGCGGCACCGGGACGAACATGTCCTCGCAGATCTCGACGCCGACGGTCAATCCGGACACGTCCGTGGCGGCGAAGAGCAGATCTGTTCCGAACGGAGCAGCGGCGCCCCCGATGGTGACCTGCTGGCCGACGATGCCGTCGCCGGACGCGAACTGGCGTCGCTCGTAGAACTCCCGATAGGTGGGCAGGTGAATCTTGGGCACCACTCCCAGCAGCTGCCCGCGGTGGATGATCAAGGCGCAGTTGAACAATCTCGATCGATGGCGCACGGGGGCTCCGACGATCAGTACCGGAAGAACGTCCTCGGACGCCTCGATCAGTTGCGCCGTGGCGCGGTCGACGGCGTCGAGGACGACGTCCTGGCCGAAGAGATCATCGATCGAGTAGCCGGACAGACACAACTCGGGAAACAGTGCGACGGCGACACCATCGGCGTCGCATCGACGTGCGATTTGAACGACGGTGGCGACGTTCGCGAGCGGGTCGGCGATTCGAGATGGCATGGTGCACGCCGCCACCCGGGCGAAACCATGCTGATACAACGATTCGAATCTCATCGGCCACCCATGTCGGTTCCGGGGCCGCCCGGCCGCGTCGGCAGCCCAGTGGTTGCGATCGAATCGAAGATCAACACACGCCGACAGTACGCAGTCGCCCCTGCAGGCGAGCCATTGGCGGCCAGGTCTGGCGGGCTCAGCCCGCTACCAGGCCTTTGACGGCGCCGACGATCGCGATCGGTCCGGCGATCAGGAACAGGTACCAGCCGGGACCGGCCTGGCTGAACAATTCGGCGACGGACTGGTTGAAGCTCTGGTGCCCGCGGGTCAACCACCATCCAGCGGATGCCAGCACTCCGACCGACAGCACCACGGCGACCAGACCCAGGGGGTGATGGTCGATCGGGAGAAACATCGCCAGACCCAGGAGCACCAGCGCTCCGCCGGCCAACGCAGTGCCGAGAACCGAGTACGCGGTGACGGTGTCGCTGATGGAAAGTGCCGCGCCCGCGCGGGCAGCCAGATACCGTTCCCAGCCGGTCACTCCTCCGTTGGCGTCCCGCAGCCCGACTCCGGGAACCATCGACGACCACGACAGGAACAGCTGAAGCAGTGCCGCCCCGCCGCCGACCACCGTCAGCAACCCGGCCAGCAGGTCGGGCCGAGCCGGCCGTCGCCCTGGATCACTGCTGATCAGCCAGGCAGTGGATCCCGTTCCGCTCGACGATCGAGTGTGGGGCCCCCGGTGCTCTGGTGCGGACATAGAGCCAGAAACACCTTTCGCGGCCGGCGGGTCACCACTGAGAACGTGCCTGGGAATGCAAAGGCGGCGCGCACTGTCACCTCGGCCCATAATTTACCTCGGACTGAAATCTCCCGTCGGACTGAAATCTCCCGTCGGACCGGAATCCCACTTCGGACCGAAATTCACCTCGGACACTGTGTCACACCGAACGACACCCTGCCGGGAACGGCAGCAGGGGCGGACCGGTTGGCGGTCCGCCCCTGCTCGGGCGATTGAGAAACACTCCCAGAGGCCAAGAACCGGCCTGGGAAGCGAAGGATCAGTTCTCGGCGCGGTAGAGATCGGCTGCCAACTCGGCGAGCCGGGCCGAGTGCTCACGAGCGTGGTGCGCGCAGAACAGCAGCTCTCCGCCTTTGGGAAGAACAGCTCGGACTGCCGCCGCGGCTCCGCAGCGATCACATCG
Source organism: Nakamurella sp. (assembly GCA_050999445.1). Classification (GTDB taxonomy): domain Bacteria; phylum Actinomycetota; class Actinomycetes; order Mycobacteriales; family Nakamurellaceae; genus Nakamurella. The sequence continues at coordinate 5,492 of JBPCPG010000167.1, forward strand.
ATCGGCCGCGGTCAGTGCTGCGGGACTGGCCAGTGTTCCGGTCATGTCGTCCTCCCATCTACGGCCACCTGTTGCAGGCGGCTTGCGTGTACCTCTGTTCCGACGCCACGGGGCCTCGGTCTGTTCCGCTGAGCCGAATGCATCGCGACACACTCGACGACGATCTTCGGTTCGGCGGCTGACTGGGGTTCGTTGCCGCGATCGCTCAGGACCGGTGCCGCCGACAGAAACCGAACTCCTTGTCCGTACCCGTCCATCGTGCCATCCCACGCATGGAATTCGACTCGACTTCGCCCGTGGCGAAACCTCTGC
>JBPCPG010000182.1:0-5378 GCA_050999445.1 Nakamurella sp.
TCTACTGGGCCGGCTGGACGACGGACTGGAAGCTGTTCGTCGCCGTCGCGCTCGGCTTCATCGTCCTGGGGATCTTCCACTTCACCAAGACCGCAGACACCGGCAATCTCGATCTCCGGGCGGGCGCGACCTGGTCGTTGCCCTGGCTGGCGGGGCTGTGCCTCATCAGCTACCTGGGCGATTTCCCCGAGCAGAGCAAGCACGCCGGCAATACGGCCACGATCAAGTTCGGCTGGGGTTTCGTGGTGTTGTTGGCGCTCAGCGCCCTCGTCTACTGGCTTGCCCTTCGCTTCAGGCTGCCGTCCTCCGCGGTCGAGGAGAATGTGGCCGCGACCACCGCCGAGGCAGCCGAGGAGGAGGCGGAACTCGGCGGGAAGGCCTGACCTGTGAATCCTCGATTTATTTGGTTCTGGCTCCGTTTCGTGAAGCTGATCGGCGGTGGCAGTGTGACCGGTGTTGCGGATGTGCCGCGCACTAGGTTCGGGCCGAGTTGATAGTTTCCTGGACCGGCACATCCAGCGTCCGGCGCCAGGCGTACGGAGAATGTGCGGTCACCGGGGCGCGAGACCGCTTCAGCTGCTCTCACGACTCTTGAGCCAGAACCACCTAGGGCTTTCCTGGTGATGGCCGGTGAGGCACGACCGTTGGGTCATGGCGGTACCGCCGCGGTCGCAGTTGCCACAGGAGCCTCGCGTTCCCGGATCGCGCTGGGAGTGACCGAGTTGGAGGCCGGTGCGCCGCCGTTGGGCCGGGCCCGGCGGGCCGGCGGTGGCCGCAAGTCTTTGACCCAGACCGACGGCTAGGTGCGCGCTTCGGGGGGCTGGGCGGTCATCGGTCCACCGGTGCCAGCATCCTCGGGACCCACGTTCGGTTCGTCGACGTCACGCGTCGGGTTCGGTTCGATCTTCAGTGGCCGCAGTCGCAGCCACAGCACGAACAGAGCGCCGGTGAGGAGCATGGCCAGCCCCAACCAGAGGTTGATGTTGATCCCGACGGCCTTCGCGCGCTCCGCGGGCGAGGTGAACAGGCCCGCGATGCTCAGCATGACGCCGTACAGCAGGAACAGTCCGCCGATCAGGAGACGGATGTCGAACAGTCGGGCGGCTGCCGATTTCGGGGTGGAGGTGTCAGTCACTGCATGCCCCGATCAGGAGAAGACGATGGAAAGGACAACGACGATGCCCAGTGCGGTGAAGCCGAGCAGCTTTGGCGACTCCCACCACAACGGCTTCTTGGCCAGCTTGGGGTCGGGCGCGTTCGGATCGTGGATACCCCACACCAGGCCGGCCAGCTGCTCCACCGGCTTGGGGCGGGTCACCAGGGTTACCGCGACGGTGACCACGGCGTCGGAGACGAACGCGACCATCGCACCGTAGAAGTTGACCATCTGCGCATTGATCGTCCCGTGGCCGCCCACCACCTGATGCGGATAGAAGTAGCCGATGTTGTAGCCGGCGAAGTGCATGGCTGCCGCGCCCACGGTGCCCGCGATGAGACCGAAGAAGCCGGCCCACGCCGTCGTGCGCTTCCAGAACATCGCGATGATGAAGGTGGCGAACAGCGGGGCGTTGAAGTACGAGAACAGCAGCTGGATGTAGTTCATGATGTTGCTGTAATTGGAGGCGATGAACGCCGTTCCGATGCCGATCAGGATGCCGAAGACGGTGACTATCCGACCAACTCGCAGGTAGTAGCCGTCCGGGCGGCCCTTGACGATGTAGCCCTGCCAGATGTCGTAGGTGAAGACCGTGTTGAACGAGCTGATGTTGGCCGCCATTCCGGCCATGAACGCCGCGAGCAGCCCCGCCAGGGCCACCCCGAGCGTGCCGTTGGGCAGGAATTTACCCATCAGCAGCGGGATCGCGTCGTTATAGGGCAGATTCTTACCGCCCAGGGTGGGAATCAATACCAGGGCGATGAGCCCGGGAATGATCGTGAGTGCCGGGATGAAAATTTTTGGAAACGCGCCGATGAGCGGAGTGCGCTGCCCGGCCGAGAGGTCCTTCGCCGACAATGCTCGTTGAACTTCGGCGAAATTGGTTGTCCAGTAGCCGAACGACAGCACAAAACCCAAACCCATCACGATACCGATCCAGTCACCGAGCGGGTTGCTCCAGTGCCCGACCCCGGTCCCCCCGAACGTGGAGAACGAATGCGACCCGAGCGCAGTCGTCGCCACCCTGTGCTGCAGACCGGACCAGCCGCCCACCGAATGCAGCCCGATGATCACCAGCGGGATCAACCCGGCCAGGATCACGAAGAACTGCAGCACCTCGTTGTAGATCGCGCCCGACAGGCCGCCCAACGTGATGTACACCAGCACGAACAACGCCGAGGCGATCACCGAAACCCATATCGGCCAGCCGATCAGGGCATTGATCACCAGGCCGAGGGCGAACAGATTGACGCCGGCGTTGAGTACCGCCGCCAACGCGAAAGTTCCCGCGTTGAGCAGGTGGGTTGGCTTGTTGAACCGCCGCAGCAGGTACTCCGGCACAGTTCGCACCCGGGAGCCGTAGTAGAACGGCATCATCACCAGACCGAGGAACACCATGGCCGGAACGGCGCCGATCCAATAGAAATGCACCGTCGACAACCCGTACTGCGCGCCATTGGCCGCCATGCCAAGGATTTCCAGCGCACCCAGATTCGCGGAGATGAAAGCCAACCCGGTGACCCAGGCCGGCAGCGAGCGGCCCGACAGCAGAAAATCCGAGCTGGTCGCGACCGCCCGACGCGCCAGCACCCCGATCGTGATGACCAAGACGAAGTAGATGGCAAGGATCAAATAGTCGAACAGATTGACGTTCAGCCGCAGCATCAGTTCACCTTTCCGGGTCAGCCGAAAGCAAAAGCCAGCTTCACTGGCCGCTCGGGTAATGGGTATACACGACGCCCCGGGCGCGTACAAGGGGTGCAGTCGACGACGCCGGGGCGCCATGACAAGAACCCCAGGTCAGACCCGCCAGCGATAATTCCGCCTGTATTCATGGATAAGGGCGACAGTCCGCGCGGTCAGGGGAGCCGCAGAACCGGGTCGACGATCACGTCGACGAATCTGTTCGTTCTGGCCTGCAGGGGCCAGTTGTCGTGCGGGAAACGGCGCGCGGGCCGGCGTGATGATGCGCGCCCTCGCGTTGGACCGTCTGCCGTCTCAGGGTCCGGGGGTGCTGACTTTGGTAGGTAGGAGACCGACGTGCGGAAGCGCCAGGAAATGTTGGGGAGCCGCTCCGCTCGGCAGATGGATTGCCTGCGTCGGCCGGAACCCGGGGGCCGTGGCGCCGAGCCAGCGCAGGGTTTCAGGAATGAGGTGGATCCATACGCTGAGTCGGTGTCCGGCGTTGGGCAGTACGTCCGCCGTGACCGACAAAGGCGGTTTGGCCGTCGCCAGCAGCTGCCGTGCGGTGCCGTAGGAGATGGCGTCGGCCTTCGAGGTCTGCACCCACAACGCCATTCTGGGCGGTTCGGTGCGGGCCAGTTTCAGCAGGTCGTATCGCTGCCATTGAGTGCTGTTCGGGGTGAAAGGAATGTAGGGCGCTTCGAAGGTCGGCTGGTAGTAACCGCCGAGACTGATGGCTGCCGAGTAGATGTCGGGGTGCAGCATCGCCAGCATGGAGGCACACCAGGCACCGGCGCTCAGGCCGAAAGTGGCCCAGGATGTGCGATCGTTCGCTACCCGCAGGTGGCGTTCCACCCAGGCGGTGACATCTGCGGTGATCCACTGCTCCATCTGCAGATGCCCAGCACCTCCGTCCACACATTCGGTGTCGAGTTGGTGCGGCGCGTAGGACGGCATGACGATGACCGACGGCGCCAGATTTCCGGCAGCAGTTTGCTGCGCAACGTCTTTGCCCAACGACATGTTGTCGAACAGCTGACGGGGCGAACCCGGTATGCCGTGAAACGCTTCGAGGACCGGGAATCGGTGGGCGGCGAATGCCGGATCGGTGTATTGCGGCGGAAACCACACGGACACGGTACTGGTCACGCCGCTGACGGTCCCGGGAATCGGGTAACTGCGGACCTGCCCGGCAGCTGGACCGACCCGGGCGCTCAGGCCCAGTGCCGTGAGGTCGGAGACGGTCGACAACGGCACGGCCTGATGAGCAGTTCCCGTGGACTGGTTACTGCCGGCTGCGTCGCCCGCGGCCAGCGACGCGGCAGCTCCGGCAGCGACCACGTCACCCCGGGCGTCGGCGGCGAAGACGCTGCCCAAGTCGCCCCAATTGGCGTACCAGCCGTACTGGTCGTTGAGCATCAGGCCAACGGCCAACAGGACCGTCACCACCACAGTCAACTGATAGCCGGCCCGACCGAGCACGCCGAGCCAACCCGATCGAATCGGTCGGGGCCAGAACACGATCCGGCAGAACAGCGCAACGGCCGCGATCCACGCCAACCACACCAGAACAGAACTTGTCAACGACACTTGCCACTATCCCTAGATTCCGTCACACGCCATGTCGATGTCATTGTGCAAGACTTTCAGGACGCTGAGGTGCCAGAGCGGTTCCACTTCGAAGGAAATGTTCGAGTTTCGACGGTAGGGAGCAGGAATTGTCCGTCCGCAATCCGGTTGTCCGAGCACGCGGTTCCACCGTCATGACCGCCATCGGGTCGATGATTGCCGCAGGGCTGCTCCTGACCCCGACCGGCGACGCAGTTGAGGCCGGGTTGCAGGCCGTCACGTCGGTCGCTGATCCGACGGTGGGGCCATTGTTCGAGAACGGGTTGGCGACCGGCCACAGCTGCACGGCCAGCGTCTTGAACGCCGGGCGCGACCTGCTGCTGACGGCGGCGCACTGTGTCACCGGCACCGGCGCCGGGGTCCAATTCGCTCCGGGCTACGACGGCACGTCCGGCGACCCGACGCCCTACGGGGTGTGGACGGTGACCCGGACGTATGTTCCGACCCGTTGGCTGCAGGACCAGGACGCGGATCACGACTACGCCATCGTGCAGGTCGCCGATCTCGATGTCGACGGGCGAGCCGAATCCATCAACGAGATGACGGGCGGGAACGACATCCCGCTGTTCCAACAGTCGACCGGGCTCGTCACGGTCCCGGCGTACAACGCGGGCGCCAACGATGCTCCGATCAGGTGCGTCACTTCAGCCACGGTCGATCAACCGGTTCCGGCGTTCACCTGCGGGGGTTACTCGAGCGGCACCAGCGGCGCGCCATGGTTGCGGGACAGCGGAGATCCGGGTCGCCGGGTGGTGGTCGGCATCATCGGTGGCCCCTACCAGGGAGGATGCTGGGATTCGGTGTCCTATTCCCCGAAGTTCGACGGGGGTGTCTTCGCCCTGTTGCTCAGAGCGACGCTGAATCTTCAGCCGGATGACGTGCCCGCCGCAAACGACAGCGGCTGCTGAGA
>JBPCPG010000189.1:0-21951 GCA_050999445.1 Nakamurella sp.
CCGGCTGGATCGTCGTTCGTTGGATGTGGAGCGACCTGCAGAGCCCCGCACTGATTCAGCACCGACTTCTCCAAGCTCTCGACCGCAGTGCGCGACTCTCGCCTACTCGATGATCGAACGTCCGCCCAGCCACCCTCCGCGCGGGTTGTGTCCGGTCCGCGGTGGTTGCAGTGGGCGCGGGTTGCGCTGCGGTGCGCGCGGTTGCAGTGGGCTGGCCTGCGCGCTGCCGCACGTAGCTGCGCTGGGGTCAGCGCAACCGATCCGGAGTCAGATACGACGGAACATCAAGGCGCGCTTCACTTCTTGGATCGCCTTGGTGACCTGAATGCCGCGGGGGCAGGCGTCGGTGCAGTTGAAGGTGGTGCGACAGCGCCAGACCCCCTCCGAATCTGAGAGTATCTCCAGCCGCTCCTGTGCTGCCTGATCGCGGGAGTCGAAGATGAATCGGTGGGCGTTGACGATGGCAGCTGGGCCGACGTAGGCGTCCTCGGACCAGTACACCGGGCACGAGGTGGTGCAGCACGCGCAGAGAATGCACTTTGTGGTGTCGTCGAACCGCTCGCGGTCGGCCTGCGACTGGATCCACTCCCGGCTCGGCTCGTTGCCGTGGGTGATCATGAACGGCTTGACCGCACGGAATGCCTCGAAGAAGGGCTCCATGTCGACGATCAAATCCTTCTCCAACGGAAGGCCCTTGATCGGTTCGACGGTGATCTCGGTGTTCTTCGCGGTCACCACGTCTTTTACCAACACTTTGCAGCCCAGCCGGTTTCGACCGTTGATCCGCATCGCGTCCGAACCACAGACGCCGTGCGCGCACGACCGTCGGAAGGTCAGGCTGCCGTCGATGTACCACTTGACGTAGTGCAGCAGGTTCAACACCCGGTCGGTCGGCAGCGCGGGAATCCGGTACGACTCCTTGTGCGGCGCGTCGTCGAGTTCGGGGTTGTATCGCTGAATGTGCAGGGTCACCATGATCGCACCCTCGGGCACGGGTGGCAGTGCTCCGGGGTGGCCCGCCTCAGGGGCGATACCGGTGTCGCCGATGGTGGTGGTCATCAGTACTTGCGCTCCATCGGCTGGTATCGGGTCATCACGACAGGCTTGTAGTCGAGCCGGATGTCGCTGCCTTCCAGGCCGTCGGCGGCGGAAGGCATCTTGTAGGCCATGGTGTGTCGCATCCAGTTCGCATCGTCCCGGTTCGGATAGTCCTCGCGCGCGTGACCGCCGCGGGATTCCGTGCGGGTCAGGGCGCCGACCACCATGACTTCGGCCAGGTCCAGCAAGAAGCCCAGTTCGACGGCCTCCAGCAGATCGGTGTTGTACCGCTTGCCCTTGTCCTGCACGGAAACCTGCTTGTATCTCTCCTTCAAGCCCTGCACGTCGGTCAGCGCAGTCTTGAGCGTCTTCTCGGTTCGGTACACGGCGGCATTCGCATCCATGGTGGCCTGCAAGGCAATTCGAATGTCAGCCACTCGCTCGAATCCGGTGGAATCGAGGAGCGAAGAAACCAAGTGCTCGACGAACAGCGACGGGGACGTCGTTTCCTCCAGCGCGTCGTGCACGAAGTCGGTGGAATTGGCGTATTCGGCGGCGGCAATACCCGCGCGCTTTCCGAAGACATTGATATCGAGCAGCGAATTGGTGCCGAGACGATTCGACCCGTGCACCGAGACGCAGGCGCATTCTCCGGCCGCATACATCCCGGGCACCACGTTGACGTTGTCCCGCAACACCTCACCGCGAACATTGGTGGGAATGCCGCCCATCGCGTAGTGCGCAGTCGGGAAGACCGGCACCGGCTCGGTCACCGGGTCCACGCCGAGATAGGTGCGGGCGAACTCGGTGATGTCGGGAAGCTTGGTCTCCAGCACCTCCGCGCCCAGGTGCGTGCAGTCCAGCAATACGTAGTCCTTGTTCGGGCCGGCGCCGCGGCCCTCGAGCACCTCCATCACCATGGAGCGAGCCACGATGTCGCGGGGCGCCAGGTCCTTGATGGTGGGCGCATACCGCTCCATGAACCGTTCGCCCGAGGCGTTGCGCAAGATGGCGCCTTCGCCGCGCGCGCCCTCGGTCAACAAAATGCCAAGGCCCGCCAGCCCGGTCGGGTGGAACTGGTAGAACTCCATGTCCTCGAGCGGCAGTCCCTTGCGCAGCACCACGCCCATTCCGTCACCGGTCAACGTGTGCGCATTCGACGTCGTCTTGAAGACCTTGCCGGCACCGCCGGTGGCGAACACCACGGACTTCGCATGAAAGACGTGAATCTCTCCGGTCGCCAATTCGTAGGCCACCGCACCGGTGCAGATCGGACCGTTCTCGCCTTGGGTGAGCAGAACGTCCAACACGTAGAACTCGTTGAAGAACTCCACCCCCTGCTTGACGCAATTCTGGTACAGCGTCTGCAGAATCATGTGGCCGGTGCGGTCGGCGGCATAACAGGCCCGGCGCACGGCGGCTTCGCCGTGGTTCCGGGTGTGGCCGCCGAAGCGGCGCTGGTCGATTCGGCCTTCGGGCGTGCGATTGAAGGGCAGGCCCATCTTTTCCAGATCCAGCACCGCGTCGATGGCTTCCTTGCACATGATCTCGGCGGCGTCCTGGTCGACGAGGTAGTCGCCGCCCTTGACGGTGTCAAAGGTGTGCCATTCCCAGTTGTCGTCCTCGACGTTGGCCAGCGCAGCGCACATTCCGCCCTGGGCCGCGCCGGTGTGCGACCGGGTGGGGTACAGCTTGGTCAGCACGGCGGTACGGGCGCGTTGGGTCGATTCGATGGCCGCTCGCATCCCGGCGCCGCCCGCACCGACGATGACAACGTCATAGCGATGGAATTGCATGATGCTCCGTATTCACTTGGCCATGCTGGGATCGAACGTGAAGATGACGAACGTGCCGACGCCCAGCGTGAGGAGTACCGAGGCGGCCAGCAGGATGCTCAGCCAGAATCTGGTGCCATCCTTACGGGAATAGTCGTTGATGATGGTCCGGAGCCCGTTCGCACCGTGGATCTCGGCCAACCAGAGCATTGTCAGATCCCAGATCTGCCAGAAGGGTGAGGCCCACCGGCCGGCGACGAACGCCCAGTTGATGCGGTGCACACCGCTGTCCAACACGTTCATGATCAGCAGGTGGCCGAGCACCAGGACGACCAGCACGATGCCGGACAGGCGCATGAAGAGCCAGGAGTACATCTCGAAGTTGGACCGGCGCGCGGCAACCCGCTTCTTCGGCGCCCGGGGGGCCTCGATGCCGCGGGTGGCCGGCGGGTCATAAGCAGCGGTCATGACGCGTCCCCCAGCATCTTGCGGACCGTGAACTCGAGCATGAAGTAGACCGTCGGGATCATCACGACGACCCAGGTTCCGACCACGATCCAGAGCATCTTTCGTTGGTGTCGGGCGCCCCGCGCCCAGAAGTCGATCAACATCACCCGGATGCCGTTGAGGGAGTGGTACAGCACTGCTCCGACGAGGCCGACCTCCATGAGATTGACCAGCGGGTTCTTGTAGGTCTCGATGATCTTGTTGTAGGACTCGGGCGACACCCGGACCAACGCGGTGTCGAGCACGTGCGCGAACAGGAAGAAAAACGTCAGGACGCCGGTGACGCGGTGCGCGACCCAGGACCACATGCCTTCGGCGCCCTTGTAGAGGGAGCCTCGGCGTGGTTTCGGGACGCCACTTCCCCCTGGCCGGAGGACGGTGGATGAGGACATGGTGGTTGAGACCTCCGAAAGATGTCCGCCGAGAGGGTCCGGCGCCTGGAACTCGCCGTCGCCGTCGACGGCAGCGTCGGGTAAAGGATGTTCAGCGGCTCCAGCGATGCTAACCCCGGCATTACACGGCCCGCGACCTTGCGTCATGTGACGCTGTTGACACACTGGGTTCATCTGAACGAGGTATGCCAAGGTTCGGAGAGCGCCGACCAGGTAGGTCGGCCGGTCCGGTCGCCAGGGCTGCGCCGGACGGATCACCGCCACGGGCACCTTTCCGTAGAAGATTTGCGGTCGGTCGGGGCATTCGAGCACGATTCGGTCACGGAGCGGCGCTGGGTCTGTCTGCGGTGGGCAGCGTGGCGGTAGCGTCCGAGCGGTATTGGCTCGTCGGGGCAAGTTCGCTCGATGCAGCGCGCCCTCGACCGAGGGCGGGCCGGACAGGGAAAAGGGAGAACACGTGCTGCGCGTACGTAGCTTGACAGTGATTGCCGGGGTCGCCACGGCGGCTCTCGCGCTGACCGCCTGTGGCTCCAAGAGCACCCCCGCCAGCGGTGTTGGGACGAGTTCTGCCGCGACCTCCGCCGTCGCTGCGACTTCTGGTGCGATGACCTCGGGTGCGATGACGTCGGGGCCTGCTGCGTCTACGTTCACCGGCGATCCCAGCAAGATCAGTGTCGGCCTGGCGTACGACCTGGGCGGTCGGGGTGATCAGTCGTTCAACGACGCGGCCGCCCGCGGTCTGGACAAGGCCAAGAAGGCAGGAGTCAAGGTCGCCGGCGAGTTGGAGGCGACGTCCGGGGAACCGGATTCTGCGAAGGTGGATCGGCTGAACCAGCTGGTCGACGACGGTGCCACCGACATCGTCGCGGTTGGGTTCGCCTACGCGGGACCGCTGGGAACGGTCGCCAAGGCGAACCCGAAGGTCCACTTCGCGATCATCGACGACTTCACCCCCGGCACCGACACCGGACCGAACATCGCCAATTTGACCTTCGCCGAGGAGCAAGGGTCCTACCTGGTAGGCGCCGCTGCTGCACTGAAGTCGAAGAGCGGCCACGTCGGCTTCATCGGCGGCGTCAACACGCCGTTGATCGCCAAGTTCCAGGCGGGCTTCGACGCCGGAGCCAAGGCGACGAAGGCCGACATCAAGATCGACGACAAGTACATCACCGAGCCGCCGGACTTCGGTGGATTCAATGCGCCTGACAAGGGTCAGACGATCGCCAAGGGCATGTACGACGGCGGGGCAGATGTGGTGTACGCAGCCGCGGGCGGTTCCGGCGCCGGTGTCTTCAAGGCCGCGAAGGCCGCCGGGAAGCTGGGTATCGGCGTCGATTCCGATCAGTACAACCTGCCTTCGCTTGCCGATGTCAAGTCCGTGATCATGACGTCGATGATCAAGAAGGTCGACGTCGCGGTCTTCGACTTCATCGCCAGTGGCGTGAACGGCAAGCCGTTGACCGGTCAGCACATCTACGATCTCAAGGCCGGCGGCGTCGACTTCTCGACCTCCGGTGGGCAGATCGACAGCATCAAGCCGAAGCTGGACGCACTGAAGGCGGACATCATCAGCGGCAAGATCAAGGTTCCGACCAAGGTCGGCTGACCTCGACGTCGTAGGGTCCGGGCTTCGGCAGGTTCGTCAACTGCCGGAGCCCGGCCCTTTGCGATTTCCGGCAGTTCCAACCGGCCCGCGCCTTAGCGCGCGGATCGGTGTCCGGGCAGGGCAGAATCGACGGATCTCTCCCACGCCAGAGCCTCGTCGAAGGAGACCGATGTCCAGTCAGCAGGCGTCTTCCGCACTCTCGGCCGCTGCCACCCCACCCGCGGTCCAATTGACCGGAATCACCAAGCGATTTCCCGGTGTGGTCGCGAACTCGGACATCAACATCACCGTGCGCCGGGGGACCGTCCACGCACTGGTCGGCGAGAACGGCGCCGGTAAGTCGACTCTGATGAAAACCCTCTACGGGATGCATCGGCCCGAGGAAGGCACCATCGCCGTGGACGGGCGCACGCTCGTCTTCTCCTCGCCTGCCGATGCAATTGCCGCCGGAATCGGCATGGTGCATCAACACTTCATGCTCGCCGACAATCTGACGGTCTGGGAGAACGTCGTTCTCGGCGCCGAACCGGTGTCCGGCGGCCGGCTGGACGCGAAGGGTGCCAGAAGCCGCATTCGCGAGATCGCCGAGAGGTACGGGCTGGGCGTGGATCCCGACGAGTTGGTCGAGACGCTCGGAGTGGGCGCTCGACAACGGGTGGAGATCATCAAGGTGCTGTACCGCGGCGCCAAGATCCTGATTCTCGACGAGCCGACCGCCGTGTTGGTTCCGCAGGAAGTGGACGAACTGTTCGGCAATCTCCGGGAATTGAAGACAGAGGGCCTGACCATCATCTTCATCTCGCACAAGTTGGACGAGGTGCGGGCCATCGCCGACGAGATCACCGTCATCCGGCGCGGGACGACAGTGGGAACCGCGGATCCGCGAACGGTGACGAACCGGGAACTCGCCGAAATGATGGTCGGCTCGGCGCTGCCCGTTCCCGAGCTTCGGGAATCGACGGTGACCGACCGGGTCGTTCTGCAACTGACCGAGATGAGCCTCGTCGGTTCGGACGGGCGCCCCCTGCTCACCGACATCAACCTCACCATCCACGCCGGCGAGGTGGTGGGCATCGCCGGCGTCGAGGGAAACGGGCAGGCCGAGCTGGTCGACACCATCATGGGAATTCGGCACGCTTCGGCCGGTCGGATCGAGTTGGCCGGCCGCGATCTGACCGGCACGAACACCAACAAGCGTCGCGAAGCCGGAATCGGTTTCATTCCGGAAGATCGTCACCGGCAAGGGCTCATTCTGGACGCCAGTCTCTGGGAGAACAGAATTCTCGGCCATCAGACGCGCAGGCCGTCGTCTTCCGGAACGTTCCTGAACCGCTCGCAGGCCCGGGCCGACACCCGGCGCATCGTGGAGAAATTCGATGTCCGAACGCCCGGGATCGAGGTGAAGGCGACGTCGCTGTCCGGCGGCAACCAACAGAAACTGATCGTGGGTCGGGAGATGAGCGAAGAACCGGTCCTGCTGATCGCCGCGCACCCCACCAGGGGCGTCGATGTCGGCGCGCAGGGCGCAATCTGGGAACACCTGCGCACCGCTCGCGCCGCCGGGCTGGCCGTCTTGCTGATCTCGGCCGATCTGGAAGAGCTGATCGGCATGTCGGACATCCTGACCGTCATCCTGCGCGGGCGGGTGGGCGGCCGACTCGACCCTCGCACGGTTACTCCTGACGAGCTCGGCATCGCGATGACCGGCGCCGAGAACGGAAAGGTGACCTGATGGGCAAGTTCTCGATTCGCCGCCTACTACTCGGTGCGGCCGCTCCGGTCGGGGCGCTGTTGTTTGCGCTGGTGATCACGAGCGTCGTCCTGCTGGTGACCGGCCATTCACCGCCGCAGGCCTACAGCGCCATGATCCACGCCTTCGACAAGGTCAGGGTCATCATCGGTGCCGTCAACCAGGCCGGCACCTACTATCTGGCCGCGGTAGCAGTCGCGGTCGGTTTCAAGATGAATTTGTTCAACATCGGAGTCGATGGCCAATATCGTCTCGCGGCAATGCTTTCCGCCGCGGTGGCGGGTGCCGGTTTCATGTCGTCGCTGCCGGGATTTCTGCGCATTCTCATCACGATCGTGGTCGCCATGGTCGTGGGCGCAGCGTGGGCCGGAGTGGCGGCGCTGCTCAAGGTCACTCGCGGGGTGTCCGAAGTGATCAGCACGATCATGCTCAACGCCATTGCCACCTTCATCATCGCGTATCTGCTCAATCCGGCCCGGCTGGCGGTGGCCCAGGGCAACAACGTGGGGACCAAACAGATCACCGCCGGTGGGCAGGTCTCAACGATCGCGGTGACCGGGTCCACCACACCGATCTACACCCTGGTCCTGCTGTCGTTGCTGGTCGGGATCCTGTACGCACTGATACTTTCCCGGACCGTGTTCGGGTTCTCGATTCGAGCCACCGGGCTCAGCGAATCAGCGGCGGTGGCCAGCGGAATCAACGTGAAACGGATGGTGGTGGCGGCCATGCTCATCTCGGGAGCCGTCGCCGGTCTGGTCGGCATGCCGGAGTTGCTCAACGGAACCAGTGGTTCGTATTCGCTGAATTTCCCGACCGGAATCGGCTTCACCGGTATCGCCGTCGCCCTGCTCGGCCGAAATCATCCGCTGGGCATGGCATTGGCTGCCTTGCTCTGGTCAGCGCTGGATTCGTCGTCGAATGCACTTCAAGGCGTGCAGGTACCCAGGGAACTGGTCACGATCATGCAGGGGGTCATCGTGCTGAGCGTTGTGGTCGCCTACGAATTGGTCCGGCGGTATCGAATCGTGCTGGAGCAGAAGGACGTAGCTCGGGCGTTGTCGGCGGCTCCGCCCACCCATGCCGGAATGGAGCTGGCGTCATGACGACCGCTCTGGAGATCCCGGTCACTCCACCCAGCCGTTCCCCGCGACCGTCGTTGCGACCTGGTCCGGTCGGCTGGATCGGGGTGGTGTTCGCAGGGTTGCTGCTCGTTTCGATCGTCCGAGTCTGGACCGGCGCCGACAATCTCACCAGCGCCGGCGCTGTTCAGTCGGCGCTGACAGCCGCGGTGCCCATCGCGCTGGCCGGCCTTTCCGGGCTCTGGAGCGAACGGGCTGGGGTGGCCAACATCGGCATCGAGGGGATGATGGTCCTCGGCACCTTCGGGTGCGGCTGGATCGGTTATCAGTACGGGCCCTGGGCCGGGGTGCTGGCCGGCATCGGGTGCGGAGCCCTCGGCGGCCTCCTGCACGCGCTCGCGACCGTCACCTTCGGAGTCGATCACATCATCTCAGGTGTCGCGATCAACATCGTGGCGCCGGGAATCACGTTGTTCCTGGCCCGTCTGTTGTTCACCAACGCGCCGGGTGGCGGACAGAAGCAATCACCGCCGGTCAACGACGTCACCCGCATCACGATTCCGGGCCTGACGGACTGGTTGGATTCCCTGGAGAAGAAAGAAATTTTCTTCATCTCGGATCTGGCCGGAATCCTGCGTGGCCTCACCAGCGGGCTGTCGACCTTGACGATCCTGGCCGCGCTGTTGATCGTCGGGTCCGGATTCGTTTTGTGGCGCACCAGATTTGGTCTTCGGCTCCGCTCGGTCGGCGAGGCGCCGCATGCCGCTGAGTCGCTCGGCGTCAACGTGTACCGGTACAAATACGCAGCCACGGTCATTTCCGGCGGATTGGCCGGACTGGCCGGTTCGTTCCTCGTGGTCGGCCTCAAGTTCCAGGACGGCCAGACCGGCGGTCGAGGATTCATCGGTCTTGCCTCGATGATCTTCGGTAATTGGCGCCCCGGTGGAATGGCAATGGGTGCGGTGCTTTTCGGCTATACCGACGGGGTCCAGCAGTACGACGCCTCGTCGCTGGCCATGCACGCCTTTTTGATCCTGCTGGCGATTGTGTTGTTGCTCGTGGCGGTGCTGCAGTTCCGCAACGGGCACCGGGTGGTCGCCGCCGTTGCGCTGGTGATTGCTGTGCTTTCGGCCTGGTGGTTCTTCGAGACCGATACCCTCCCGGACCAGTTGGTGAAAGCCGCACCGTATGCGATCACTTTGTTGGTCATGGGTCTGGCCTCGCAGAAGCTGCGCATGCCCAAGGCCGACGGACTTGTCTATCGCAAGGGGGAGAGCTGATGGATTTCGACTGGGAGGCATTGCGGGCGTTGGCCGTCGAGACCGCACAGCGGGCCCATTGCCCTTATTCCGGTCTGCAGGTCGGTGCTGCGGCGGTGGTCGACGACGGCCGCATCATCACCGGTTGCAATGTCGAGAACGCCTCCTACGGATTGGGGCTGTGCGCCGAATGCACGCTGGTCGGCCAACTGCGCCTGTCCGGCGGCGGTCGACTGGTGGCGCTGGCCTGTCGGTCTGGTGTGGGGGACCTGTTGATGCCGTGTGGCCGGTGCCGGCAGGTGATCTACGAGTTCGGTGGCCCAGAACTGTTGGTGGACACCCCCTCCGGCATCCAGCCGATGTCCTGGGTGCTGCCGGATGCCTTCGGGCCAGAGCACCTGCCGGTGTAACGCCTGCTTTTCGTCCGTCGATTGGTTCTACCTCTGAGGAGTTTCGTGGCCGGTTCGGGATTCGCCGCCGTTGATGTCATCGCAGCCAAACGCGATCGGGCCGTTTTGACGGATGCGCAGATCGACTGGACCATTGCCGCCTACACCGCAGGCGGGTTCGCCGAGGAGCAGATGTCGGCGCTGTTGATGGCGATCCTGCTGAACGGCATGACGCCGGGCGAGATCGCCAGGTGGACAGCGGCGATGATCGGCTCCGGGATCCGAATGGATCTGTCCGGCGTCGGCCGCCCCACCGTGGACAAGCACTCGACCGGCGGGGTGGGGGACAAGATCTCACTACCGTTGGCGCCGCTGGTCGCCGCCTGCGGAGCGGCGGTTCCGCAGCTGTCGGGACGCGGGCTCGGTCATACCGGCGGCACCCTGGACAAGATGGAGTCGATTCCCGGCTGGACCGCCGTACTGCCGCCGGATGCGATGATTCGCCAGCTGTCGGAGGTCGGTGCCGTGATCTGCGCAGCCTCTGCAGATCTCGCACCCGCTGACCGCAAGCTCTATGCGCTGCGCGACGTCACCGCCACGGTCGAATCGATTCCGATGATCGCTGCCTCCATCATGAGCAAGAAGATTGCCGAGGGCACCGACGCGTTGGTGCTGGATGTGAAGGTCGGATCGGGCGCGTTCATGAAATCGATAGATCGGGCAGCCGAATTGGCGCGGACGATGGTGGAACTCGGGAACGCCCACGGCGTTCGGGTGTCCGCGCTGCTGACGAACATGTCAGTGCCGCTGGGGGTGGCGGTCGGCAACGCGATGGAGGTGGCCGAATCGGTGGAGGTTCTCGCGGGCGGTGGACCGTCCGACGTGGTGGAGCTGACGCTGGCCCTGGCCGGAGAGATGGTCGCGCTGGCCGGTTTGGACGTAGATCCGGCGCGGGTGTTGGCCTCCGGCGCCGCGATGGACAGCTGGCGGGCCATGGTTGCTGCACAGGGCGGGAATCCGGACGCAGCCCTGCCGGCCCCCCGCGAGCGGCAGGTTGTGGTCGCGGAACGGGCCGGCGTGGTCTCCGAGCTCGACGCGTTGAAGGTCGGCGTCGCGTCGTGGCGGCTGGGCGCCGGCAGAGCACGCAAGGAGGATCAGGTCCAGGCCGCAGCCGGCATCCTCTGTCTGGCAAAACCGGGTGACGCCGTCGTCGTCGGGCAGCCGATCTTCGAACTTCACACCGACACGCCGGAACGATTCGCCGACGCACTGGCAGATCTGGCTGGCGCCCTCGCAATCTCGGTGGCAGGGGACACGGTCGGCCGAGCCGATCTGATCATCGACCGCATTGGGGCCTGACCCGAGCAGCAGGCTGGTCGATGCCCTGTGGCTGGGATGCTGTGCGTTGCTGGCAGAAGTTGCGCGTTGAATGCGCGGACGACCGACGAACCGTCGCCGGCTGTACAACCACCTCCGGCAATCGCCACTTCGATCAGCGCAACGCGCTTCGAAGATAGGTGCGCACCGCCAGGGGCACGAATACGACGAGCAGGACAACCACCCAGATCAAGGTGTAGGTGACGGGATGCTGGAGCGGCCAGACGTCCGGCACCACCAGAGCCGGCGCGGTGTTCCCGAACAGGTTCCGAACTGCCTGCGCTATTGCGGAGACCGGATTCCAGTTGGCAATCGCCTTCAGTACGGTGGGAAAGTGATCCGTAGGGATGAAGGTGTTCGCGATGAATGTCAGCGGGAAGATCACGATGAAGCTGGCGTTGTTGAACACTTCCGGTGTCCGCACCAGCAAGCCGATGATGGCCATCAGCCAAGACATCGCGAAGGCGAACAACAGCAGCAACAAGATTCCCAGAAGCGCCTCGAAGAATGACGACCTTATGCGCCAACCCACCAACAGGCCGGTGATCGACATGACAACAACCGTGACGATGTTCAGTCCTATGTCCGCCACCGTGCGGCCCACCAATACCGCCGACCGAGCCATCGGAAGGGACCGAAATCGGTCGATGAGGCCCTTCTGCAGGTCGTCGGCCAGGCTGGAGCCGGTGATGGTGCTGCCGAAGATCACCGTTTGCACGAAGATGCCGGGTAGCAGGAATTCGGCATAGCTGATCCCCGGGATAGGAATGGCGCTGCCGAAGACATAGACGAACAGCAACACGAACATGATGGGCGAGAGAGTGGCGAAAACAATCAGATCAGGTACCCGCTTCACCTTGATCAGATTGCGTTTGGTAATGGTGATACCGTCCGAAATGCCATCGGCAAAGGCGCTCATCGGGTGACCTCCCGCTTCTTCTTCGTCTTGTTCTTGTTGTCGACGACCTCGGTTTCGGCCCCGTGACCGGTGAGCGTGAGGAAGACGTCGTCGAGGTCGGGGCGCCGAAGCCCGACATCGGTCAACTCGATTCCGCTGCCCCGCCAGAGCTCCAGTGCCGACGCCAGATCGTCTGCGCCTCGACTGACGGGAAGGCTGACCGACCGAGCCTGCTCGTCGACTGTGGGGGCGTCGATGGCCAGAGGTGCAAGGATCTCGGCCAGAGCCGGGAGGTCGGCGGTGTCGGCCACCACGAACTCGAGCCGCTGGCCGCCGACCTGATTCTTGAGTTGGTCCCCGGTGCCTCTGGCGATCACCGTGCCGTGATCGATGACGACCATCTGGTGCGCCAACCGGTCCGCCTCTTCCAGGTACTGGGTGGTCAGCAGAATGGTGGTTCCATCGCTGACGAGGTCGGCGATGAAGTCCCACATGCCCTGGCGGCTGCGCGGATCCAGACCGGTGGTCGGCTCGTCCAGGAACAGCACTCGTGGACGGGCGATCAGGGACGCCGCGATATCCAGGCGCCGGCGCATGCCTCCGGAATATGTCTTGGCCGGTCGCCGAGCGGCGTCGGCCAGCCCAAAGCGTTCCAGCAGGTCCGCGGACCGAAGTCGGGACTCCTTCTTGCCGAGGTGGTAGAGCCGACCGACCATCTCCAGGTTCTCGAACCCGGTCAGATACTCGTCGACCGCCGCGTACTGGCCGGTCAGGCCGATGATGGCGCGCACCTGGTCGGCGTCGGCCACCACGTCGAGCCCGGCGACCTCGGCCCGTCCGGCGTCGGCCGTGAGCAGCGTGGTGAGAATGCGCACCACCGTCGTCTTGCCTGCGCCGTTGGGTCCGAGCAAACCGAGCACGGTGCCCTCCGCCACTGTCAGGTCGACACCGTCGAGTGCGGTGGTGTCCCCGAACTTCTTGACCAGCCCCTGCACCACGATCAGATCCGCCATGTACGGGACTGTAGGACAGCTCACCGACAATCGGCTCTACTTCTTCAGGGCCAGCTCACGGGCAGTCGGTTCCGATGGTCGGTTTCGGTGCCGAGTGGGGCGCGATCGAACAGGTCAGCGGCGGCGAGAAGAGCAGGCAAGCGGTCGACATCAGGGCTCGAGTGCAGTCCCGAGGTTGGGAACTGCTGGTCCAACAACTGGGCCGCCTTGGCCGCCGCGGAACTGGATCGCCGTCGGCGCCCTCTCGATCAACGGTGCGGCCAGCAACGTCGGCTCGGTGTCAGGCCGGTTCGTCCGGAATGCTCGCTCGCATCCGGCCATCGACTGATCCGCCGCGAGCAATCCGCGGTTCGCCGTGGGTTCGCCGCAGTTGCGCCCACCCCGGGTAACGTCGGCAGATGCCCGTGAACCCGACTGCCTTGACTGCAGAGAGCATCCGATCCGCACCAAAGGTTCTGTTGCACGACCACCTGGACGGCGGCGTTCGGCCGGCAACGCTGATCGGGCTGGCCCAGCAGACGGGCTACGGCCTGCTACCCAGTACGGACCCGGTCGAGTTGGCCCGCTGGTTCTCCGAATCCGCGTATTCCGGGTCGTTGGAGCGGTACCTCGAGACGTTCTTGCACACCGTCGGCGTGATGCAGAGTCGGGAAGCATTGATTCGGGTCGCCTCGGAATGCGTACAGGATCTGGCGGCCGACGGCGTGGTGTACGCCGAAGTTCGATTTGCGCCCGAACTGCACGTCGAACAGGGGCTGGACCTCGACGAGGTGGTGCAGGCGGTCCTCGACGGCTTCGCTGCCGGCACGCAGGCTGCCGCGGCCGGCGGCCACATGATCCGGGTACGGGCGCTGCTGACTGCCATGCGTCACGCGGCTCGGTCGAGCGAGATCGCGGCCCTCGCGGTCAAGTATCGCGAGAACGAGGTGGCCGGCTTCGACATCGCCGGCGCGGAGGCGGGATTCCCGCCCACTCGACATTTGGACGCTTTCGAATATCTTCGCCGGGAGAATGCGCATTTCACCATTCATGCGGGCGAGGGCTTCGGGCTTCCGTCGATCTGGGAGGCGTTGCAGTGGTGCGGCGCCGATCGGTTGGGCCATGGGGTGCGCATCATCGACGACATCAGCCTGGCAGCAGACGGAACTCCGCAACTGGGTCGACTGGCGGCCTACGTGCGCGACAAACGAATTCCGTTGGAGATGGCGCCTACCTCCAATGTTCAGACCGGCGCCGCCGAGTCGATCGCCAAGCATCCCATCGGCCTGTTGACCGAGCTCCGCTTCCGGGTGACGGTGAACACCGACAACCGATTGATGAGCGGTTGCACGATGACGAGCGAAATGACCGGCCTGGCAGAAGCTTTCGGGTACGGCTGGGACGATTTGCGGTGGTTCACCCTCAACGCCATGAAGTCGGCCTTCCTACCCTTCGACGAGCGGCTGGCGATCATCGACGACATCATCAAACCCGGGTACGACTCCCTTTCCGGCTGACGAAGTCGTCGGGAGCAAGAGGATCGAGAACGCGATCTGTGTACCCCGGATTCGAGGTGGTGCGATACGAGCTCGATCTCGCCACTCGAAGCCGCGGTCAACTGGTTCGCGGCGCTCGGCACGATGACTGCTATCGAACCTCAGGCGTCCTGGTCGTCCCATTCGAGCGTGGTGGCGAAACGATCGACCAGGATCGACCAGGCCGCCACTTCGTCGTCGAACGGCGGGGCGGGCGCCATCCGATCGGCGTCCGGTTTCACGATGGAACTGACCAAACTGGCCAGCGGAGTGGCGGTCGAGAGCGCGTCCTGGGTTTCTTCGTCCTTGCGTGCGGCGGCAGCATCGGTCAGCAGTTCCACGGCCAGATCGAGCCGCTTCCGATTGACGGCGGCGGGACCTTTGAGCATCGCGTCGTCGAGACCGTCGAGGTTGTAGGTGTTCTCGGCCCCAGCCACGACGACGGCATCACCCGCTTCGATCGCATTCCGTACTTCCGGCCAGACAGCGAGGGAAGCCAGCTTGTGATCGGCGTCGGGCGCCGTCAGATAATTCTCGAGTTTCTCGTCCGAGGAAAAGACCTTGATGCGATTGGCCTTCGACAGAAACACTGGTTCGTCCTCGAGATAGCACCGCAGTGTCCAGCCCGTGCGGCCGCCGACTGTGATCTCCACACAATCGATGCCGATCTCGTCCCAGAATGCGAGCTCCGGATCCCGCTCGCCCTCCTCCAACTCGGGAACGATGTCGTCCTCGTCCTCGACGACCGCGTTCGTCGCGACCGCTTCGGCCTCGGCGGACTCCAGGGTGGCGGCGTCGACGTCCGGCGTCTTGACCACGCCGTCGAGCGCCTCGATCACTTCATCCCAACGGGCAACCACCACCGCGCCGATACCGTTCCAGAGCTTCTCACCCTGCCTGCCGGTGAAGGCCTGCTCGCCCGCCGAAAGCAGCGCAAAACCGTCGGCCGCGCCGAGAACCTCCTCGATCGCGGGGAGATCACAGACTTCCGCGAGCGAGTGAAGAATCGCGACCGTGTCGGACAACTCGGCGAGCGTCCAGATGTCAGGCGTCTCCGCGACGAGTTCGGGCACGCCGATGATGTCGAACCGGTGGTCGTCGTCAGGCACCAGCTCGTCGGTCATGGCCTTGACGGCGGACGCCCACTCCGGGTGGTCGACCAAATCGTGCTCGTCGCTACTCCGGATGAAGGCGGCGAGATGGGCCGGAGTCGGGAACACGTAAAGATTCTCGTCGTGCCCCAGGAATGCCTCCCATTCCTCGCCCTCTTCGCGCCAGCGGGGCGCCCACAGCGTCAGGCCGTTACCGGCCGTCAATCCGAGTTGGATCGGGATGATTTCGGCTGCCATGGGGCGTCCTTTCGAGAAAGCTTCGCTGTCAACTGCTGTTGCCCCACCGGAGCGGTTCGCCGGGCCAGCCTATCGGTCCTTGGCGACCGACCGGGTGCACGTCCTGCACCCGCCAGGGCCGCCGCCCTGGGCCCTGCCGGACCGGCACGAGCAACCGTAGGGACGGAAGTTGGCTCATTTTGGTACGGGCGGAACGGAACAGCACAACATCACCCCGCCTGGCTCGTTGATCGAGGCTCGTCGACTCAGGCGCGGAGCGCCCGAGAGCATAGGGCGCAGAGCCGCGGAACGAGCCGGGCGGCGACGGCGGGTGCGGATCAGAGAGCGCAGACAGCGGCTTCCAGGACGTCGAGGCCCTCGGAAAGAAGCTGTTCACCGATCACGAGGGGCGGCAGCAGGCGGATGACGTTGCCGTACGTGCCGCAGGTCAGGATGACGACGCCCTGGGCGTGGCAGGCCCGGGCGACGGCGCCCGCGGCGGCGGCATCGGGTTCGGTGGACCCGGCGATGGTGAACTCGAGAGCGATCATGCCGCCCCGTCCGCGAACTTCCCCGATTCGGCCGGTCTTGGTGGCCAGCGCTCGCATCCGGGGCATCGTCAGCGCTTCGATCCGGCGCGCGGCCGCGTTGAGGTCGAGTTCCTCCATGGTGGCGATGGACGCGAGCGCGGCCGCGCAGGCGATCGGATTACCGCCGTAGGTACCTCCCAGCCCGCCCGGGTGCACCGCGTCCATCAGCTCGGCCCGGCCGGTGACGGCGGCCAGCGGCAACCCGCCGGCCACCCCCTTCGCGATCGTGACGAGATCCGGGACGACGCCCTCGTGGTCGCTGGCGAACCAGGAGCCGGTGCGGCACAGCCCCGACTGGATCTCGTCTGCGATGAAGACGACGCCGTTCTGGGTGCACCATTCCGAGAGGGCCGGCAGGAAGCCATCGGCGGGGACGATGAAGCCGCCTTCGCCCTGAATTGGTTCGATCAGCACGGCCGCCACCTCATCGGCACCGATCTGCTTTTCGATCATCGAGATTGCGCGCGCCGCCGCGTCTTTGCCGGTCATTCTCTCGGCGTCGCGGAAGGGATAGGACATCGGCATTCGGTAGATCTCACCGGCAAAGGGGCCGAAGCCCTTTTTGTACGGCATCGCCTTGGCCGTCAGCGCCATGGTCAGATTGGTGCGCCCGTGATAGGCGTGATCGAAGACGACCACGGCCGTGCGACGGGTCGCGATGCGAGCGACCTTGACGGCATTTTCCACCGCCTCCGATCCGGAATTGAACAGTGCGGTGCGTTTGGCGTGACGCCCCGGCGTCAGTTCGTTCAGCTTTTCCGCGACCTCTACATATCCCTCGTATGGCGTGACCATGAAACAGGTGTGGGTGAAGTGTTCCACGGCTTCCCGAACCGCGTCGACGACGCGCGGCGCACTGTTTCCCACCGAGGTTACCGCGATACCGGAGCCGAGATCGATCAGCGAATTTCCGTCGACGTCCACGATCACCCCACCTCCCGCATCCGCGGTGTAGACCGGCAGCGTCGAAGCAATACCGCTGGCGACTGCAGCCTGCCGGCGAGCATGCAGGGCAATTGATTTCGGACCCGGGATCGCGGTGACCAAGCGCCGCTCCTGAGGAAGGTCGGTGCGATGTGCGGGAGGTCCGGTAACTCGCATCAGCCGTGCTCCTCTGTTCCGATTGCCGACATGACGTGCTTGAGACGCGTGTAATTCTCCAGGCTGTACAACGAGGGGGCCTTTCCGTACCCGGAACGGCCGAAGCCGCCGTGTGGCGTTGCCGCAACCAAGGAAATATGGGTCTTGATCCGTACACAGCCGAAGTTCGATGCCGCCGACATTCGTATGGCCCTACTGTGGTCAGCGGTCCAGACGGAAGAAGCCAAACCGTATCTGGTGCCGTTGGCATGAGCCAGCGCCTGGCGTTCATCGATGAATTTCTGCACCGTGATCACCGGGCCGAAGATCTCGTTCTGCACGGCTTCGTCCTGCTGGTCAGGACCCGACACTACGGTCGGTTCGTAGAAATACCCGTTGGAATGGTCGCCACCGGTCAACTTCGAGCCGCCGGCATTCAGCGCGGCATGGTCGGGAAGCGGATCGATGTAATTCCCGATATGGATCAGCTGATTGGCGTTGTTGACCGGCCCGTAAAGAGCGTCCACGTTCGAGGGCGCCCCGGTGACCGTGTTTCGGGCCTGCTCGGTGAATGCCACGACGAAGTCGTCGTGGATGCCGGGGGAGACCATCACCCTGGTCGCAACCGTGCAGTTCTGGCCACCGTTGAAGTAGCCGGCAATCGCCGCAGCCGCTTCGACGCCCGCGCCGTCGAAGACGACGACCGGGGCCTTGTTCTCGCTCTCGGCGGCGACGAACTCGTCCGCCCGCGACTCCAGGGTGTCCGCAACCTTGAGCAGCGTGCGCTGTCGCTCGGCCGGGGTGGTGCGGCCCCACGATTCGAATGCTGTGGCCGCGGCAGCGTAGGCCCTGTCAAGGTCGGGCGCACCGGACAACGCGGCGGACGCGTAGGCCTGGCCGGTCGAGGGGTCGAACACCTCGCTGGTGCCCCCATCGAGCGTTGCGAACTCGCCATTGATGAAGTTGCTCAGGACGCGCAGTTCAGAACTCATGACCTCTCCCTCTCTCGGGTCGCCGCGGAGTTCTGCGTCCACGCGGGCGGCTCGGCTGCAGCGTCCACCGTCCACTCGGGTCGGCGCCACCGGCCACCCTCTTCGGCGACCCGGCTGACGCCGGCACTCCGAAATTGTGGTGCGGGTGCCGCCCGGTACCGGCAATGATAGGTGGAAAGATGGCACCAGCGAATGACCTCAGCTTTCCCACCACCGAGTTGTTCGAGCACCAGGAGGCAGCCATGACCGACACGTCATCCCCGGAACCCACCCCGCAGGACGCGGCCGGAAACGTCGAGACCGAGGACGGCGCGGTCGCAGCCGAAGCCAAGGCCGCGTTCGCTGCCGCACTGGAACGCAAGAAGCAGGCAGGCCAAGCGCGTAGTGCACATCTGGACGGCCACGGCGGCGTCGGCGGATCGACCGCCAGCCACAAGGCGACCAGAACGTTTCGCCGCAAATCCGGCTGAGAGCCCATCGACCGTCCGGGCGGGCGGGCGAACTGGCCCCGACAGTGTGGACCAGGCCACCGGCCTGCCTGGATCGGGCCGACCCTGCGCCGAGCCGCCCCGCGACCGTGCTGTGGACCCGGCCCGACCATGCGTGGCGACTGTCAGAGCACCACGACGCTGCGAAGCACCTCGCCACGGTGCATCTTCTCGAAGGCCGACTCGATGTCGGGCAGTCCGATCTCCTCGGACACGAACTTCTCCAGCGGCAGTCGGCCCTGGAGGTACAGATCGACAAGGACCGGGAAGTCGCGAGAGGGCAGGCAGTCGCCATACCAGGACGACCTGAGCGACCCCCCTCGCCCGAATACGTCGATGAGCGGGATCTCCAGCATCATGGTGGGGTTCGGGACGCCGACAAGCACCACCGTTCCGGCCAGATCACGGCCGTAGAACGCCTGCTTCCAGGTTTCGGGACGGCCGACGGCGTCGATGACCACGTCGGCGCCGAAGCCGCCGGTGAGCGCCTGAATCTGCTCCACCACATCGCCGGACGAGGCCAGTATGGTGTCGGTGGCGCCAAAGTCCTTGGCCCACTTCAATTTTTGCTCGTCCATGTCGACGGCGATGATCTTGCCGGCCCCGGCCAGCCGGGCGCCGGCGATGGCCGCATCGCCGACTCCGCCGCAACCGATCACCGCGACACTGTCTCCCCTGGTGACTGCGCCGGTGTTGATCGCCGCGCCGAGACCGGCCATCACCCCGCAGCCCAGCAGGCCGGCGACAGTGGCAGGCGCGGCTGGATCAACCTTCGTGCACTGCCCGGCAGCCACCAAGGTCTTCTCGATGAACGCGCCGATCCCCAACGCCGGGGACAGCTCCGTGCCGTCCTCGAGGGTCATCCGCTGCTTCGCGTTGTGGGTGTTGAAGCAGTACCAGGGCCGACCCCGCAGGCAGGCTCGGCAGGAACCGCAGACCGCCCGCCAGTTGAGAATCACGTAATCGCCGGGAGCGACGTCGGTGACACCGTCGCCGACAGCTTCGACGATTCCGGCCGCCTCGTGGCCGAGCAGGTAGGGATAGTCGTCGCCGATGCCGCCGGTCTTGTAGTGCAGGTCGGTGTGGCAGACACCGCAGGCCGCAATCTTCACCACAGCTTCGCCCGGTCCAGGATCGGGAACCACCACCGTGACGATTTCGACCGGGGCGTCCTTCGTCCTCGAAATGACGCCCCGAACCTTCTGAACCATGTTTCCTCCTGAAAATTTGGCAACTTCGGCGCTGCCCGCGACCTTGCCGTGCCGTCGATCCGCACAGTATCCAGCCGGTGCAGCGGCCGTATCGGCGGGGCTCAGCGGCACGCGATGGGTGGGCGTGGCGCCTCTGCGGGCCGTTCGGCAACCACACCATGATCGTCGACCCGACCGGGTATCAAGCCCGCGACCGTGACCCAACCGGCGGCGCAACACAATGCGCGAGCGCGGATGACGACCATGTTCGAGGATCGGCGGGCTCGACGGCGCTGGCCGGACCGCTCGCGGCGGGAATCGGCCCCGAGGTTGATCACGCAATCAGCGGTTGCCGGCAACCCTTGTCATGTCGTGGCGGGTGTGTACCTTGATGCGGTCCCGGCCGTTGGGCTCACCCAGCGAGCGTTCGTGGTTGTCCAGTCGATCCCAGCCGGCGAAGTCGGTGACCGGCAGGCCCTTGCCGGCAAGCACCGCGTGCACGGCGGCGCGATCCCGGACCGGAGCCGGTGGCAAGGAGGCCGCATCGGCGAGCAGGTTCGCGACGGTCTCGGCGGCATCGGACTTCGTGTGTCCGATCAGCCCGACCGGGCCGCGCTTGACCCATCCGGTGGCGTAGATACCGGGCAGCTGCTCACCGTTGAGGTCGAGCACTCGGCCGGCCCGGTTCGGCAACACAAAATTGCGGGTGTCGAACGGCAGATCTTCGATCGCCTCGGATCGGTAGCCGACCGCACGGTAGACGGCCTGGACGTCCCAGGTGGTGAATTCCCCGGTGCCGCGGATATCCCCATCGCCGGTCAGCTCCTGATGCTCGGTGCGTAGGCCGACGACCCGACCGTTCTCGCCGAGGATCTCGATCGGGTTCTCCAGGAAGTGAATGTGGATGCGCCGGTTGAAATTCGGATCGGCGTCGCGAATCGCCCACTCCGACAACACATCGACGACCATTCGTAACGACTTGGACTTCGCCAGCGCCTCCTGCGAACCGGCGTCGAATTCCATTCCCTCCGGCGAGACGAGAACCTGAAGGTTGGCCGAATGATCCAACTCACGCAGTTCGACCGGGGTGAATTTCGCCTGCGCCGGGCCGCGGCGGGCAAACATGTGCACGTCCGTGACGGCGGAATCGGCGAGCACCTCGTGCACGTGCGCCGGAATGTCGGTGTACAGCAACTCGTCGCCGGTTCGGGCCAGAATCCGGGCGACATCCAAGCCGACATTGCCGACACCCAGGACCGCCACGGAGCGCGCACCGGTCAGGTCCCAGGTCTGTTCGCGATCCGGATGAGAATCGTAGAACGCGACGAAGTCGGCGGCGCCGTACGACCCGTCGAGGTCGATGCCCGGGATGGGCATCGGGCGATCTCGCTCGGCGCCGGTCGCGAAGATGATCGCGTCGTAGAACTGCCGCAGTTCGTCGACCTTGATGTCGGCGCCGACGTGGACGTTGCCCACGAAAGAAATTCGATCGGACTCCAACACACGGTGCAGGGCGATGATGATGGCCTTGATACGAGGGTGATCGGGAGCAACCCCGTAGCGGATGAGTCCATACGGGGTCGGCAACCGGTCGAAGATGTCGACGGTGACGTCGGGATCGTTCTTGGTCAGGATGTCGGCCGCATAGATGCCTGCCGGGCCGGCACCGACGACGGCGACCCG
>JBPCPG010000228.1:0-9613 GCA_050999445.1 Nakamurella sp.
TGCTTTCGGCGACGCGCCGGCAGCGGCGAACGCCGCGCCACATGCTGGCCAGGGTGTCCAGCACGTTCCGCGCACTGACCTGGGGCGCGCTCCCGGTCGGGGCGACGTTGGGTGGCCTGGGTGGCGAACGCTGGGGCGTACCAACCGTATTCGTGGTAGCGGGAGCTGTCGTCCTGGTCCTCGGCGCCGTCGTGGCTGCGTCATTCCTCCGGCACGAGGACACGTCGTCGGAGGTCGTCGACCCGGAGCGACCCGATCTGAGCGTGATGCCGAACCTGGAGTGCTCTGACGAACTCGCGGCCGCTGGCGCCGACAGACCATCCGGCGGCCGGACCACACCCGCATCCCCGTTCGAATCCGCAGGCCTGCCGATCACCGACCCCGTTGGTGTCGGGCTGCCGCCGACGCAGCGGGTACCGGCGGCACTGCACCGCGAACCGAACCCCGCGGCGGACAAAACCGAGCCGGTCCGCTAGCGTTCCCCCGGTGAACATCCTTCAGACGGTGGCGATCTACGTCGGCTGTCCACTGGCGTTGTACGGCCTCATTGCCTTGCTCACGATGGTTCCGGGCCGCCGGAAAACGCATCCGAAATATCAACCAGGGCAGGAATGGGATCAGCCGGCGCAATGGTGGGCCGGTGACCATACGATCGTGCCCGCCGATCCCGCTCTGATCGTTGTCGGTTCGGAAGGTGGCGCACGTGGCACGTGGTGAACTGACCAGCATGGAGTCGAGCGGGTCGCTCGAGCGCCGGCGCCGGCAGATGGGACCAATCGGCGGAGCCGGGGTGGCCTTCGAGAGCAGAGAACTTGATCTGCTCGACGAGGTTATCGAGGCCGCGGAGCGGGCGACCGGTTTGCGCTTTTCCGCCTATCTGGGCAACCTCGGGGCCGACTCGAGGGCGACGGCTCTCGGCCTGCTCGGCGGTCTGGGTGCCGACACGCCGAACGGCGTTCTGGTTGCGATCTCTCCCGGCCAGCGGATCGTGGAAGTCGTCACCGGAACGGTCGCCGGATTGCGCATCAGCGATCGCGCAGCGCGGCTTGCCGTTCTCACCGTCGTCTCCTCGGCCGGCAGCGGCGACCTGCTGAACGCTTTCGTCAACGCGATTCGCACCCTCGCCGACCAGGCCGGCACACTGCCCGATCGCACCGGCTGGTAAATCTCTGGGCCCAACCGGCCCGGACCACGAGCACGGCCGACAGCGGTGCCGAGCCCGGCTCCTCGTGCCGTTGGGGCGCTACCGGGTCGCAGCCCATCCGGGCCGGGCTCGTCGCGCCGCTCAGGTCAGGTCGAAGGCCCGGGCGCGCAACGCCCGTTCCGTGCCGGCGCGGCCCTCTGAAACCAGCCGGGCCAGCGCGGTTGGGTGGTCGCCCTTCTCCCACTCCTTGGCGGCATCGGCCGTCTGCGTCGACACCGACCACCGCGGGTACAGCCCGACGGCCACTTTTTGCGCCACCTCGATGCTGCGCCGATTCCAGACGTCGTCAACGACGGCGAAGTACCGGGAGCCGTACGGCTCCAGCAGCTCGACCTGCGCCGGATGCGAGAAGCCGCTGATAGCCGCGTCCTGCATCGCATTTGCCATGCCGTCATCCGCGACCAGCCGCTCCCATATGGCCGCCTTCGAGGTGGCATCGGGGAGGAGGGCGCACGCTGTCATGGCTCGCCGTTCGCCCGAAGCCGTCGGATCGGCGGCGGTCGCGGTATCGATGTCCGGCTGGCCCGCAACGCCGTGTGCGACCAGTGCGTTGAGCAACGTCCATGACAGGTCGAGGTCGACGGTGAGACCGGCCAGTGGCGCCGATCCATCACGCCAACCCTTGATGGTCGTGAGGATCGGCGCCGGCAGCTTGGCGGCAGCCAGCGCCGTGACGGCGGCCAGCTGCACGTCACTGCCGGGCGCGGCGGTACCGGCGAGACCGATTAGGGTCGAGGTGAATTCCTCCCAACCTTCGTGGGCTGCCCACAGTGGGTCCGAATACCCGGCGATGGCGGCGTTGACCTGCGCGAGCACCCGTTGCACGACGCCGATCTGGTTCTCGCGGTCGATGCCGGCCAAGGCGAGCGCGACGAAGTCCCGCGCCCGCATCTTCGCATCCCTGGTCATCTCCCAGACGGCTGACCACACCAGGGTCCTGGGCAGGGATTCGGCGATGTCACCGACCCTGGAGATCGCCGTCGCCAGTGATTCCGGATCGAGGGCGAGCTTGCAATAGGTGAGGTCGTCGTCATTGACCAGGATCAGCTTTCCGTGCCGCCGACCGAGCAGGCCCTCGACCTGCGTCCGCGAGCCGCTGACATCTATCCCCGCCTGGTGGGTACGGACGAGCTTGCCGTTCTCCTCGTCATAGATGCCCACCGCGAGCCGGTGGGTCCGCAACTCCCCGGCCCCAGGTGCAGCGCCGAGCTGTACCACGGCAAAGCTGTCGTAGGTCCCGTCCGGGCCGACCTCGAACTCGGCGTGCAGCTCGTTGATCCCGGTCGTCTGCAACCAGTCGCTGGTCCACCGGGAGAGATCCCGCCCCGAAGCCTCGGTCAGATGGCCCATCAGGTCTGCCAGCGTGGCGTTGCCGAAGGCGAATTCCTGGAAGTAGGTGCCCAAGCCGGTGAGGAACTCCTCGAATCCGACGTAGGCAGCCAGTTGTTTGAGGACACTGGCGCCCTTGGCGTAGGTGATGCCGTCGAAGTTGACCTCCACGGCCTGCAGATCGACCATGTCGGCGGCGATCGGGTGGGTCGATGGCAGCTGATCCTGGACGTAGGCCCAGGATTTCTCCACGTTCGCAAAAGTGGTCCAGGCATTGGTGTATTCGGTCGCCCGCTCTTGTGCTACCACCGAAGCCCAGGTGGCGAACGACTCGTTGAGCCACAGGTCGTCCCACCACCGCATGGTGACCAGATCGCCGAACCACATGTGCGCCATCTCGTGCAGCAGGGTTTCGCAACGCCGCTCGTAGAGGTAATGGGTCACCCGGGAGCGGAAGACGTATTCCTCGCGGAACGTCACCGCTCCGGCGTTCTCCATCGCTCCGGCGTTGAATTCGGGAACGAAGAGCTGGTCGTACTTGCCGAACGGATAACGAACGCCGAAGGCCTGGTGGAAGAAGTCGAAGCCTTGCTTGGTCTCGGTGAACAGGCGGTCGCTGTCGAGGTGCTCCGCCAGCGTGCCGCGACAGTACAGCGCCAGGTCGATACCGTCGTGATGGTCCCGGACGACGTGGTAGGGGCCGGCGATGAGCGCGGTCACGTAGGTGCTCATCGGTTGGGTCGGAGCGAAGTGGTGAACTGACGGGCCTGGCTTGCCGCCCAGTGCCTGCGGGATCGTCTCGACTGCTGTCGGGGCACCGTTCGAGATGACCTGCCAATCTGCCGGCGCCGTCACGGTGAAGACGAAGGTCGCCTTGAGGTCCGGCTGGTCGAAGCACGCGTACAGCCGCTTGGCGTCCGCCGTTTCGAACTGCGAGTACAGGTAGACCGCGCTGTCGACAGGGTCGACGAAGCGATGCAGGCCCTCGCCGGTGTTGGTGTAGCGGCCGACGGCGTCGACCACCAGCTCGTTGTCCTCCAGCAGATCGTGCAGGGGCAGGCCGCCGCCGTTCGTCCACGCTCCGACGTCCACCGGGTGACCGTTCAGAACGGCCGTCACGATTCCCTCGCCGACGAAGTCCAGAAACGATTCGCTTCCGGCGACAGCGGTGAAACGAACCTCGGAGCGGGTGAGGTAGGTCTCCTCGCCGGGGCTGCCGTGTCCGTCGGTGAGATCGAGGGTCACCCGATAGGAGTGCACCGTGATCAGCCCGGCCCGGGCAGTGGCCTGGTCCCTGGTCAGGTTCGGCGGCTGCAGGGCGGAGGCTGGCCAGGACAGGTCGGCAGGGGGAGCGATCGACATGGTGTCCATCAGATCAGAAAATCCCGCTGCGTTGTCGCGGGAACATCGGGGTCGTTCCGTCGGTTGCTCCAGTCGTAGGGTCGCCGTCGACGTTTTCGTAGCCCGTGCTGAGCACATCGGGCCTCGGTGGGGCACCGAACACCAGGGCTCGGCGATCCACCGACCACGATCCGAACCACCTACCGGCGAAAGAAGGCTCCACGGTATGAACGTTCCTCCAGAGCAGGACGCAACCAACCCAACGGCTGAACCAGACTCCACCGCCGCGCCGACATCGCCGGCGCAACGGGACAAGGCAGGTCTGTGGTTCGATCCGCTGTGCCCGTTCTGCTGGATCACCTCGCGGTGGATTCTCGAGGTCGAGAAGGTCCGCGACATCGACGTGGAGTTCCACGTGATGAGCCTGGCCGTGCTGAACGAGGGTCGGGATCTTCCTGCCGATTACCGCGCCATGATGGACACGGCATGGGGCCCGGTTCGAGTCGCGATCGCAGCTGGTCGGCATTCCGGCGACCAGGTGCTGGCTCCGCTCTACACGGCCATGGGCACTCGGATCCACAATCAGGGCAACAAAGACCTCGCGCAGGTCATCGCCGAATCCTTGGCGCAGGTGGGGCTGCCGGCAGAGCTCGCCGAGGCTGCCGACACCGATGAGTACGACGAAATTCTGCGATCGAGCCATCACGCGGGAATGGACAAAGTCGGTCCTGACGTCGGAACACCGACCATTCACATCAATGACGTCGCATTCTTCGGTCCGGTCATCACCAAGATTCCACGCGGCGAACAGGCCGGAAAGCTGTGGGACGCCACGGTCACGCTCGCCGGCTACCCCTACTTCTTCGAGATCAAGCGCACCAGGACCGGTGACCTCGACTTCGAGTGACGCACGGGTCCCTCGAACTCGGGCGGCCGCCCGAATCGCCTACCGCTCGCAGGATCGCGCCGGGAGGGCTAGCTTTGGCACACCCGATGGGTAAGGAGCGGTGATCTCATGACGAATCCGTCCGGTATTCCGCTCCCACCCGACCTGGCCGACGGGCCGGTGGTGATCGGCGTGGATGACGAGACGACCTGCGGTAGACCGTTGCGCGCCGCGGTGTTCCTCGCCAGAGCGCTGACCCGGCCGGTGCTGTTGGTCCATGTTCGGCGCCGCACCATCCCCATGGTGGAGGGTTACGTGCCGATCCCCGAGGAGATGGGAGTGCAGGACGCTGCGGAATCGGTCGTCGAACAACGGCTGAGGGAACATCTGGTCACCGGCGGCGAGCTCGAAGGCGTTGACTGGCAGTTGATCTCGGTAACGGGGGACACGGCTGGCGAGTTGATCCGGATCGCGGCGGACAGGAATGCCGCCTGTGTGGTCGTCGGCAAGCGCCACCGGGGGTTCGCGGAATTCGTGCACCGACTGGCGTCCGGGTCGGTGTCCCGCGCGGTGGTGGCCAGCCAGAAATTCCCGGTCCTGATCGTGCCATGACGCTGCGCGCGGGTGATCAGTTCCCAGCTGCCTCGCGGGCGAGCTGCCCCGGGTACCGGGCCTGACGGCACTCCTGCAAGACTGGTTGGCATGCGCGTCTACCTCGGTTCCGACCATGCCGGCTTCGAGCTGAAAGCGACGCTGGCGGAACACTTGTCGGCTGCGGGACACGAGGTCGTCGACGTGGGGCCGGATGTCTACGACGCGCAGGACGATTACCCGCCGTTCTGCCTGGAAACCGGGCGGCGCGTCGTGGCCGATCCAGGCAGCCTGGGGGTAGTGATCGGAGGTTCCGGGAACGGTGAACAGATCGCCGCCAATAAGGTGACCGGAGTTCGTGCGGCGCTTGCCTTTTCGGAGGAAACGGCGCGTCTGGCCCGGCAACACAACGATGCGAACGTGATCTCGCTCGGAGCCCGGGAATACGACGTCGAGGCTGCCACGCTGTTCGTCGAGACCTTTCTGGCGACACCGTTCTCGCACGATCCCCGCCACCAGCGCCGCATCGATCTGGTCGCCGCGTACGAGGCCGATCCGGGCCCACAGACCCTTCCGGCGACCTGAGATCCCGACGGCCCATCCGGCCCGGTGACCCGGTGAAGGGTCAGACCCCGGAGCCGGAGCCGCGCTGAGGTTTGCGCCCACCGCGACGCGACTCGGCACGACCACGCTGTTCCGATTCTCGGCCCGGCACGGACTGGTCGCTCCGCTTCGAGGTGGTCAGCGGAGTGGGCGGAACGTAGTGGCGACGGACGAGAACCAGATCCCGATCGGCAGCCGCCAGGTCCGCCGCAGTGGGATCCGCGACCTCGCGGGCCCGCATGGCGACGTTGGGGGAAAGTTGCGTACTTCGGAGCGTTACCAGTGCACGTAACGACCGTTCCATTGCCGATTCCCCACGGCCCGATCCGTAACGAGTCTTGCCGACCGATTCTCCGCGGCGCCGCTCCTGCGCGGTCGATTCACCGCCGGGGCGGTCGTTCCGACGGGACGGCGACGCCGAAGGCGGCTGACCGACGGCAGGTTCCGGTTCGGTAGCCGGGTCCTGGTCAGAACCGGCCCCGGAGCGCGATTTGGCGGCCCGTTGGCGGCGCCGAGGCGGGAATTCGCCGTCGTTCCGGTCGTGGGCCGACCCGTCGGCAACACGGGCCGCCTCATCCTCGAGCGCAACGTCGGCTTTGGGCGCGACCGGGGCCGATGGCGAAGACGAGGAAGCCTCCGTGTCGGTACCGGCGACCTGGTTCGGAGGTCCCGCCGGTCGTCGGGCGGCGCGGCGTCGGGTCATCTCCATTACTGCAGCATGCCGCACAGCTTGCGGCATTTGCGCCATCACCGTCAGAAGCCCTCCGGCGTCCAAGGACGAAGCGGCGTGGACAGGGCCGCGTCGAGACTCGCGACCGCACCGTCCGCGCCGGTGATCCGGCCAGCAGCGGCGAGCCTGGCGATCCGGGTCCCACCCAGGAAGGCGGCACCCAGGTCGGCGATGTCCAGCTCCAGATCGGCCGGGCCCGCCGAGCGGGTCGCCGAACCACCGGCGCGTGTCAGACGCAGTCGCCAGGTGTCGTCGTTCCACGGGCAGAAGCTGTCGGCCACCTTCACCACCAGATCTGCTTCGGTGGAATAGGTCCGCAGACCGATCGCCCGGGTCAGGTCGACCAGGCGCAGCCACACGTGGTCACGAATGGAGGCGGTCAGATCGCGCGGGTTGCCGAGCATGTCCGGAAGCGGTTCGTCGACCCAGGCGCCCGCGTAGTCGACCTTGCGCACCAGCGGATACGCGAGCACGTGTTTCCAGAGCGACGCTCGCGCGACGGGTGTAGTGGCGCAGATCTCGCTGACCGTCAGCGTGTAGTCCGGTCCGCGATCGTTCCACGAGTCGGTCAGGCCGTAGTGGATGTACCCGTCCGGGTGGATGGCGATCCTGCGCGCGCTGCGATCCTTGCGGGCGAAGGGGTGCTCGGTCAGGAGCGTGTTCCACACGGCATCGGACCGGTCCAGGTACCCGACGAATCCAGCTCGGGCCGTCGCGTAGATCCGCTTCATCGCCGGCTCTGCCTCCGCTAGGTCTGTCTCCCGGACCGGCTCGACGACTGTGCCCGCCCGCAGCGACGTCGGCGCTGGAATCTGCAGGCGGGACCTGTGTGCGGCCAGTCCGTACCCGAACCGGCCGTAGATTCCCGATTCACTGGCGGTCAGAATGGCGACCGCTTCCCCGCCCGTCCGCTTCAGCCCGTGCAGTTGAGCGGTCATCAGTGCGCGGAGCACTCCGCGTCGCTGCTGATCGGGCCGGACGCCCACCCAGGTCACCGCTGCGACCGCCGCCGACGCCGAGCCTGGGAAGGTGAGTCGCCGCGACTGGATCGCACCGATACCGAGGAGCAGTTGATCCAGAGCCGGATCGAAGACGCCGGTGAACCGGCCGATGTCCTGGGCCGGCAACACCACGGTGTCCAGAAAGTCGTCGTCCGGCTGGTAGCCGAAGGCGGCCGCGTCCACTGCTTTGGCAGCCGACCAATCGGACGACTCCAGGGCCCGGACGAGGAGGGGGGACTTCTGGAGCTGGGGAGTCGATTCGGTCATTCCCGGAGCCTGCCCGATCGCTGCCCCGGTGTCGCGACGTTTTCCCTGCCCGTGGAGGTCCGCACCGCTCGCACCTGTGCCGTCGGCTCAGTGTGGACCGGCGCCTGCGGCTTAGTGAGCACCGGCCGGTACCACCGGCGGCTGCCCGATATCGGCAAGCAGTTCACCGAACCACCCGGTGGCGGTATCGAACGGCTTGCCGCCCTTGATGCGGCTGAATTCGATGGCGCGCAAACGGTCTCCGGCCTCCTCGTCGTGTCCGATGACGCCCGGCTCACCGCGCAGCGCGCAGTCGACGGCGTAATCCGTCATGGATTTGATCAGCCGGAGGTCCTCGGTGTTGGCGGCGGCCGCCCGCGAGTAGTAACCCGACTTCTGCACCATCACCTTCTCCGCGCCGAGCCGTTCGGCGAACTGCTTGGCGAACCAGGCGCCCGGGTTGATGTCGTCGAGCCGAACGTGGCCGAACGGGTCGCGTGGCACATCCGCGCCCGAGGCCTCGAGCTGCGCCACGATGGTCTCCATCCCGGCCCCTTCGGACAGGAAAATGGTGACGTTGCCGACCGTGTCCATCACTGTGCGCAGCCGGGCGGCTTCTGCGTCCAGATCAAATGTGGCCTCCGGCACGTAGACCGCGTGCACGTCCCAGGCGTCTCGGGACAGACCGAACTCCGGCAGCCATTCCTGGGTGTCCAACCATTCTCGGTAGGACTTCGCGGTGGCCGCCGTGAGCCAACCGCAATGCCGACCCATCACCTCGTGGACGATCAGCATCCGAGAGCCGGAGTTGTGCTCGCCCAACACGTTGCGGGCGAATCGTGCACCCTGCTCCGCAGCCGTCCAGGCGCCGAGCGACTGCCGGATGGGAATGACGTCGTTGTCTATGGTCTTGGGCAGGCCGACCACGGTCAGGGCGTAGTCGTGCTTGGCCAGGAATGCGGCCAGGTCGGCGGCGGTGGTGTTCGTGTCGTCCCCGCCGATGGTGTGCAGGACATCGACTCCATCAGCAGTCAGGCGATCCGCCGCGACCTTCAGGGGATCCTCACCCTCGACCACTAGGCCGCGCTTCACCAGGTCGGCGGCGTTGGTCAGTTTCACCCGGGAGTTGCCGACGGGTGATCCGCCGAATCGATGCAACAGCCCCGCGTTCGCCCGTACGTGCGGAGTGACGGTGAGGTAGTCGCCGGACAGCAGACCCTGATACCCGTGTCGGTAGGCGATGATCTCGACGTCGGGCGCCAATTCCGTATAGCGCTCGATCAACCCTCCTACTGCGGAGGACAGACAGGGGGCGAAGCCCCCGGCGGTCAGTAGCGCGACCTTGCGGACAGTCATCGTTGTTCCAGGCCTTCCTGTACACACCGGTTCCGGAGGGGGAGCCGGGCATCAGCTGTTCGTTGTTCGGACGGTCGGATGCACAGGTCCCGGCCGGGACCAGGCGTCACTTTAGCGGCTCGGTCGACGGCCGAGTCGGCGCCAGGCGGGAGCCTTGAGCACGGCCGAGTACGTCCCTCCCGCCAGCAGGTCCCAGAAGGCCGCCCCGATTCCACCGAAGGTGACACCGGAGGCGGCGACCAGGAAGGTGATCGCGGCGGCCTCCCGGTGTGCGCCGTCGGCAAGTGCAGAGCCGGCGGCGGACGCGAAGGTGCCGATCAGTGCCA
>JBPCPG010000233.1:0-11035 GCA_050999445.1 Nakamurella sp.
GTTCCGGGCCGCAGTGGCAGGATCGTGCTGACTGCCTAACCCCGGCCAAGTCGATCGGGCCCGGAACCGGCTCGGGCGGCCCACCCGGTCCCCCAAGCCCGGTTGCCCGAATCCGGTCGGCCAAGCCGGTCCCACCACCCGATCGCTTGACCCGGTCGCTGTGCCCTCGGCCAGGTCCCTCGCGAGTTATGGTTCGTTGGTGCCCCATCCACCGACCGCGACGCTGAGTTGGTGGCAGTCGGCGGCCTTGGCGGTGGCGCTCTTCGCAATCGCGTTCGCGCTGGTTCGATCCGGCGCACCATGGGCCCGCAGAGTTGCGCCGTTCCTCAAAGAAGCCGGCATCGTCGCGCTGTTGTTCGGGCTGTGGCAACGGGCGGGCCAGCTGGCCCAACACAGCACCGCGGCGGCTTTCGACCTTGGCCGTTGGATCAATGACGCGGAGCGGTTCGTCGGTCTGCCGAATGAACGGTCGCTCCAACTGACATTGGTCGACCACCCGTTGGCCGGGCAGTGGGCCAACCTGTACTACGCGGTCATGCATCTCAGTAGTACCGGAGCGATGCTGTTCTGGCTCTTCTGGCGCCACCGCGAGAGGTATTCATCGGTCCGAACGATCCTCGCCGTATTCACCGGTCTTGCGCTGATCGTCCAACTGGTCGCGGTCGCTCCGCCCAGACTGATGCCTGCGCTGGGATTTTTCGACATCGGCGAGCGCTACGGACAGTCCGTGTACGCCAATGCCGACTTCAGTGCACAGGCGCTGCTTGCCATGCCATCGGTACACATCGGTTGGGCGGTCATGGTGGCCGCGGCGGTCGTCTGGGCCGGCGTGGGCCGGTGGCGTTATCTCATCCTGCTGCACCCACTGTTCACCCTGTACGTCATCACTGCGACCGGCAACCACTGGTGGTTCGACAGCCTGGCCTCTTTGGTACTGCTGGCCGGGATCGTCGGCGCCCGGCTCGTCCTGCTGCGGCTGACCCGACGGCGAAACGGGCGGCCCGGAATGGGCACAACGCCTGACGGGAACGCACAACCCGCGGCTCGGGTCAGTGAGCCAGTCGCGCAGCCGGTTCCCGCCGCTCCCTGAGTTCCGCCGAACCGCCAGTACCGCCAGTACCGCCGAACACTCAGCACCGCCGAACCGCCAGTCCGTCGGAGTGCCCTGTCGACAACTCCGGCCGGCGCAGCATCGCGGCGGCGATCACCACAACGGCGGCCAGCAACGACCACCCGGCGAACAACAGAACGAAGGCGACCGCCAGGCAGGCCATCGCGGCCAGGACGCGGGTCCCGCCGGTCAGGACCCGGGCCGCGGCCGCCGTGCTGCCGAGGTAGACCGTGACGAACAGGGTCGTCGGAACGGCGACGAGCTCCGCGGTGTTCACGATCCCGGCAGCCACCGCTGCCAGCATGCCGAGCCCGACGGCAGCGATGGCAAACTGCAGTCGGTAGTCGCGGCCCCGCAGCGCGCCAGGTCGATCGGGTTCTGCGGTTGCCACGCTCGGCGATCGCCGGATGGGTGCGCGCAATTGGGCGATCAATGCTGCGGCTCCGGAAAGGTAGGCATTGGTGGCGGCCAACGTGAGAGCGAGCGCGGCTAGGGCTGCAATCGCCGGACCGGCTCTCCCGATGGCGACCCGAAGGAGGTCGCTGAGCGGCACTGCTGTGCCGGCGCGAGAACCGAGTACCGCCACCGTCGACACCGCCAGCGCGAGGTAGAGCACCGTCGTCGCGGCGAAGGCGATCGTGATGACCCCTGGGAGCTGCCGCTTCGGGTCGGCCAGCCGCGACACCATCGGGGCGATCGCCTCCCAGCCGACGAACGAGAGCATCAGTACCGACGCCGCACTTCCGACGGCAGACCAGCCGTGCGGCGCGAAGGGATGCCAATTTCGCGCATCCGCGGCATGGGCGGAACCGACGACCGCACCGGCGACCAGGACGATGAGCAGCACCACCAGGGCGAGCTGCACCGAAGAGCTGGCGCGCGCTCCGGAGAGGGTGAGCGCAACCACAACCACCAACAACAGGGCGGCTACCGCAACGCTGATCGCCTTGCCGCCGCCGAACAGCACCGCGATGTAAGTCCCACCGATCAAACACACCACCGGCGCCCCGAACACCACGCCTGAGACGAAGCACCACGCCACCGCTTTGCCGGACCGCATACCAAGGCCCGCCGTTGTGTAGGCGACCACTCCGTTGCCCGCTGGGAACCGCGTGCCGAGAGCGGTGAATACCCTGGCCAACATCGCCGACAGGAGCAGGAGACCGACCCAAGCAAGAATCGAGGCGGGTCCGGCCAAGGAGGCGGCGAGGCCCGGCAGCAGCAGCAGGCTCGGGCCCAGCAGGGCTCCGATGTAGAGAGCGGTGGCTCGGGAGGTGGTCAGCTGCTGCGATCCTGGCATGACGTCAGCATGACGGAATTGGGCCGGCACGCGATGCTAGATATGCCGCCTTCAACCCCATCCGACGCAAGAAAATTCTCATGGACGAGCGCTATGGTCACATTCATGCCGGACATAGCGCACGACAAGACCGATCGCGCCATCCTCGCCCGCCTGCAGGCAGCCGGCCGAATCGCCAACGTCGACCTGGCCGATGCAGTGGGCCTGTCTCCGTCCTCATGTCTGCGACGTACGAAGGCGCTCGAAGCGGACGGACTCATCGCCCGGTACCGGGCCGAATTGGATCGCCAGCGGGTTGGGCTCGGGCTCACGGTGTTCATCTCCCTGAAGGTCAACCAACACTCTCGGGAAACCTCTCGGCGCATCGAGTCGGCCCTGACTGCCATTCCGGCCGTCGTGGCCTGCTACGTCGTCTCGGGCGAAGCCGACTTCCTGGTGGAGGCAGTGGTGCCCAGCCTGGCCGAGTACGAGTTGCTGCTGCTCGACCGGATCCTCGCGATCGATGCCGTCAACGACGCTCGCAGCACTTTCGCGATCCGGACAGTGCTGAGCTCCGGGCCGTTGCCGGTCGACCAGGTGGGTCGGCCTTGACCCTCACACCGTGTCAGGCCCGACAGTAGGAGGCGTCATGTTCACCATCGGAGATTTCGCCGGCCTCGGTCGGGTTTCGATTCGCATGCTTCGTCATTACGACAGCATCGGCGTCCTGAGCCCTGCCGCGGTCGACCCGGTCAACGGCTACCGCCTCTACAACGCGGAGCAGTTGTCCCGACTCAACCGCGTCGTCGCCCTCAAAGACCTCGGATTCACCCTCGCGCAGGTGCGTTCGATTCTCGAGGACAGGCTCGACGCGGCCGAGCTACGGGGCATGCTGCGTTTGCGTCGAGTCGATTTGCAGGCCCAACTGCAAGCCGATGCAGCTCGGCTGACCGGCGTCGAGGCGAGACTCCGCATCATCGAAAGTGAGGGCACCATGAGTACCAAGGACGTCATCCTGAAACCGGTCGATCCGGTCCGGGTCGCCGAAATGACCGCAACGGCAGCAACATTCGAAACTGCCGCCATCGGCCCGGTGATCCAGGCGCTCTATCCGCAACTGATGCAGAGCCTGTCGGCTGCGAGCGTCCAACCGACCGGCTACGGCATCGCGTGCTACGAACCCAACGAACAGGATGACTCCGTGATCATCCACGCCGGCATCATGGTCGGTTCGAAAGACCTACCCGGGAAGCCGTTTCACATCATCGACCTCCCGATGGTGCCCGCCGCCGCCACCCTCATCCATTCCGGTTCGGTGGATCACGTCGAAGCCAGCTTCCAGGAACTGGGGCGCTGGATCGAGGCAAACGGCTACCGCAGCAACGGCTTCGCTCGCGAGGTCTACCTCGACTACGACCCGGAGAATGCCGACAACGGTGTGACCGAACTGCAGATTCCGGTCGAGAAGGCCTGACGCGACGGGCGGCGCAGCCTGGACGAAACTTTCCGTCTCGGCCGCGCAGCCCGATCACTCGTCGGGGTCGCGGATCTCGTCCCGGATCCAGCCGATGTATCGTCGCGCCGATTCCCGGACGACGTCCGCTCCCCCACTGTCGATCACCGAGCCGTCGAAAGCGCCATAGATCCGGTCGAACGTCAAAGGCTCCACGGCGGCGGCGATCCGGCGCACCAACCGCTCGGGCAGCGGGATCAGATTCGGGTAGCTTCGCATGAATGACACGTGCGCCAGATCGTTGTTGACCATCATCGTGTCGCCCACCAGCAGCACCCCGCGTCCGTCGGCACCGGCCGGCCAATGCAGGACCGAGCTGCCGGGAAAGTGCCCTCCGCACTGAACCATCCGAAGCCCGGGCACGACTTCCACTGCGCCGCTCCACAATCGGATGACGTCGTCCGGGCGTCGGATCCATCGTCGGTCGGCTTGACCGTAGTACACCGGTGCACCCTCGAACGCCTTGCTCCAGGAAATGGAGGCCCCGACGAGGTGCGGATGACTCGAAGCTATCGCCGCGATGCCGCCCAGGTCGGACGCCGCGTCGATCATCTGCTGGTCGAGGAAACCCGGTGGCTCCCAGAGCACATTGCCTGCGGGTGTCCGGATCAGCAGCCCGCGCTGCCCGATGCCCAACGACGGAGTGATCCGCAGGGCGAACAGATCCGGCTCCAGCTCGGTGAAGGCTCCCGTGTAATCGGCGGTCAGCTCATTGGCAGAGGTCCAGAGTTGGCCCTGCGGCGGAACATACTGCCGCTCGTCGCTGCAGATCGCACAGCGCACCGGTGGTCGGGAGGTGTTGGCGTGTTCGACTCCGCAGGCACGGCAGATCCACACCGTCATGCTGAGTACACCGTCACAAGGACCGCTCCGTCATAGGAACCCACCGTCGCACGCCCTCCACCGTCACAAGGATCACCGTCATGGCTGTCCCAGGCCTGCTCCGCCGGCCGGGCCGAATACCGCCGGTTCGATCGAGAGCTGTGAGCGTGGCTCACAATTCGTAGTCCAGGATCAACAGTCCGTGCTCCACCAGACCCGTGCCGGACAACGCAGCCAATGCGCCAGTTCCTGACCCCGGCACCACGGCGGCGTCACTCAGGGTCGGAAATCCCTCACCCATCGAGGCCCGGTGTTCGAGCACGAACGAACCTTCCGCGCCCTCCAACTCCCCGACGATCCGTTCCTGGGCAACATAGGACGCACCATGTTCGCCCCGGGTGGTCAGAGCGTGCCCGATGGCGGCGGCCACGAGTTCGGGACCGGTGTAGGTCTTCGCCAGTTCGACGACTCCGCTGTCCGGTCCACCGGGGACCGTATCGTTCGAGATGCCCTCCCACTTGTCCAGATTGAACGGCGCTTCGAGGTGTTTGGTCATGTGCCCAAGCATCTCAACCAGACCGGGATCGC
Source organism: Nakamurella sp. (assembly GCA_050999445.1). Classification (GTDB taxonomy): domain Bacteria; phylum Actinomycetota; class Actinomycetes; order Mycobacteriales; family Nakamurellaceae; genus Nakamurella. The sequence goes on from JBPCPG010000233.1 coordinate 5,314, forward strand.
GCCACGGCAGTCCGGATCCGCCCCATCCTGCGAGTCGAACGAGCCACAGCCCCCGTCGTGCTGACGGTAAGATCAGGCGATCCGCCCCGGCCTCGATCCCGCCCGTGCACGTTCGGCGACCAGCCGGCGGCGGCGAAGAGGCGAGGAAGAGCCGCATGACCGGGAACAGCCTGGACCGACATATGCCCCTGTATGCGCAGCGCACTGCGGGCATGCGAGCTTCGGCAGTCCGGTCGCTGTTCGCAGTGGCCAACCGTCCCGAAGTTGTTTCGCTGGCCGGCGGAATGCCCTATCTCCAGTCACTTCCACTGGAGAGCCTCGCCGCCGAAGCCGCCCAACTGGTATCCGAGGACGGCCTGGTTGCCCTGCAGTACGGGTCCGGCCAGGGCATCGCCGCATTGCGCGAGCAGATCTGCCAGGTGATGGCACTCGAGGGCATCAGTGCCCATCCAGATGACGTCACCGTCACGATCGGCTCCCAGATGGCGCTCGACCTCGTCACCCGCGTCTTCTGCGATCCGGGTGATGTGATCCTCTGCGAGGCGCCTTCCTACGTTGGGGCCCTCACTACTTTTGCCTCTTACCAGGCGAACGTCGTGCATATCGAAATGGACGAGGACGGCCTGATTCCGGCCGCCGTGTCCGCGGCGATATTCACCTGTCGGGAGGCAGGAAAGCGGATCAAGTTCCTGTACACAATTCCGAATTTCCACAATCCGGCCGGCGTCACCATGTCCGACTCGCGGCGACTGGAACTGGCCGGGATCTGCCGGGAGGCCGGCATTCCCATCCTCGAGGACAACCCCTACGGGCTACTCGGTTTCGACGACAAGATCCGGCGCGCCATTCGCGCCGACGATGCCGACAACGTCATTTATCTCGGCTCGTTCTCCAAAACCTTCGCACCTGGGCTGCGGGTGGGGTGGGTATTGGCACCGCACGCCGTCCGAGAGAAGTTGGTGTTGGCCAATGAAAGTGCGACTCTGAATCCGCCGGTGTTCAACCAGATGATCGTTTCCCGTTATCTGGCCAACTTCGATTGGCAAAGCCAGGTGAAGGCTTACCGGCACACCTATGCGGAGCGACGCGACGCGATGATTTCGGCGCTCGAGACCCATATGCCGGCCGGTACAACCTGGACGAAGCCCGAAGGCGGTTTCTTCGTCTGGGTGACGTTGCCCGAGGGTTTCGACACCGCGGCGATGCTGCCGCGAGCGGTCACCGCCCAGGTCGCCTACGTACCCGGAACCGCCTTCTATGCCGACGGTCTGGGATCGAGGCAGATGCGTCTGTCCTTCTGCTTTCCCACTCCGGAGCGGATCGTGGAGGGTGTTCGCCGGTTGGCATCCGTGCTGGAGAGCGAACTCGACGTGATGCGGACGTTCGGCGTCTACGGCCATGGCGCCGCGGCACCAGCGCACCGGGCGATCCGTGGCCCGTCGTCGCCGGCGTCCGACATCTACTGATTCGTGCCGCAGCTCATTCCGCTCGAGCTTTTCCGAACCGGTGCCATTCCAGGGAGTTTGAATTCATGACGGATCGCCACGTAGTGGTACTCGCCGGCGGACTCACCCATGAGCGCGAGGTTTCGCTCCGCTCGGGGTCGCGGCTGACCGAGAGTCTTCGGAGGCGTGGGCTCGAGGTCACGGTGCGCGACGCGGACGCCGCCCTGCTGCCATGGCTGATCAGTACCAAGCCGGACGCAGCGATCATCGCGTTGCACGGGGGACGCGGGGAGAACGGCGCAGTGCAAGGCGTTCTGGAGTTGGCCGGCGTTCCCTACCTCGGCACCCGATCGCGGGACTGCCGGCTGTCCTGGGACAAGCCGACCGCGAAAACGCTGGTGCAACGGGCAGGTTTCGTCACACCCAACTGGCTGACGCTGGCGCACAACACGTTTCGTGATCTCGGCGCTGCAGCGCTGATCGACGCTCTGGTAGAGCATCTTGGCTTGCCGCTGATGCTGAAGCCGCATCAGGGCGGCTCGGCACTCGGAGCCACCATGGTGACCGCCGCGGCCGAGGTACCCAGTGCCCTGGTCCAGGCCTTCGCCTACGGCGACGTTGTGCTGGTCGAACAGTACGTCGAAGGCATCGAGATCGCCGTCACCGTGATCGACGGGGCGGACGGCCCGCGTGCGCTGCCGCCCGTCGAGATCGTTCCGGACAGCGGGGTCTTCGACTACGAATCGCGGTATACGGCCGGGCTGACGACCTATCACACCCCCGCCCGGCTATCGCCGGAGATAGCCGCGGCCGCGAGAGCTCTTGCCATCGGCGCGCACAGAGCGCTTGGCCTGCAGGATATTTCGCGCACCGATGCAATCATCGATGCGCAGGGCACCGTGCAGTTCCTCGAGGTCAATGTCTCCCCCGGGCTGACCGAGACCTCGATGTTGCCGATGTCGGTAACCGCCGCCGGTGAAGATCTCGGTGTCCTCTACGCCCAGCTCATCGAACAGGCCATTTCCAGGGGCTGACACCGCTGGCATCCGGCCACCGACCAACCGCAGCCGACAACGTCGATCAATGCGTCAGGCGCCCGCTCGCCGCTCCGTCGATCTCACTTCCGGCCGGGGCGATCTCACTTCCGGCCCGGCGACCAGTTCAAGCCCCAGTCGTAGGCACGATCCAGGACGGACTGCCCGCCGTTGATGTACTGCACCTCACGCTTGATCGTGAGTTCGCTTCCGGAATTCACCAACTGAGCCACTGCGCAGATCCGGGCCGCCTGGTTCGTCGCATCCAGACGCACCTCGATCTGCGGACCGTTGATCGGCGTCAGAGTGACGACGCCGTCTACGGTGGCCCAGTTCGGGGCGCCCTCGTAGATCATCGCGAATATCAGCACCCGGCGGAATCGACCCGGTTGGTCGAGGTTGATGGACATGTTCTCGCCGGTTGTCACGGCGCCGGTTCGGTCGTCGCCGTCCAGCATGATCCAGGGCTTCTCGGTCAACGCTCCGAACGAGTTTCCCAGCGCTTGGATGACGCCTTTGGTTCCATCTGACAGTTCGTACAGACAACCCAGGTCCAGATCGATGCCCTTGGTGGCGGCCACTGCGAGTCGCTTGAAGAATCCACCACCGGCCGGCGCACTCTGCTTTCCGGTCGACCAGTTGAGATTGATTCGGATCGTGCCGGTGGCCCCCCCTGACTTCGTCAGAGACACCTGAGGTGTCGACGAGGTCAGGGTCACCTTCTGCAAGGAGACAGCTCCCGCACCCGCGCTTCCACCCAGAGTCGCGGTGGGCTGGTAGCCGGCCACAGGCGGCTGCGGGACGGGCGGTTGCGGGACGGGCGGCCGCACGACAGGTTGGTGCGCGACAGCTTCCGCTTGGTCCGGTGGGGTGTACCAGGAGGGTATGGCGTCCGACGACCGAGTGTTCGGCTCCGGATCGGGCTCACTGGGTCGACGTCGGGTGTAGTCGATCGCCATCTCGTCCACTCCTGTCGTAGCTGGAAATATGTCGGGCAGCGCCGGACAGGTGTCCGGGGCGACTGCTGCCCCGATGTCAGCCGGCGGCGCATCATCGGGGCAGCGGGAGGACGGTAAAAATCAGATATTGACGCCGAAATCTCGGGCGATTCCTGCCAGTCCGCTGGCATAGCCCTGGCCGATGGCACGGAACTTCCACTCGGCGCCGTTTCGGTACAACTCACCGAAAACCATTGCCGTTTCCGAGGAAGCATCCTCGGTGAGGTCGTAGCGGGCGAGCTCGGTGTTGTCGGCATTGTTGACGACGCGGATGAAAGCGTTGCGTACCTGCCCGAAGGACTGCTGGCGGGTGTCGCCTTCATAGATCGACACCGCGAACACCACCGATCCGATGGTTGGCGGAACCGCCGACAGATCAACCTTGACCTGCTCGTCGTCGCCCTCACCCTCGCCGGTCAAGTTGTCGCCCTGGTGCTCGATCGACCCGTCAGGGGAACGCAAGTTGTTGAAGAACACGAAATGCTGATCGGAGACGATCTTGTGGTCTTCACCGAGAGCCAACGCACTCGCATCGAGGTCGAAATCGACTCCGGTGGTGGCTCGGGCATCCCAGCCCAGGCCCACCATGACGGACGTCAGATTCGGGGCAGCTTTCGTCAGCGAAACGTTGCCACCCTTGGTCAGGCTCACACCCATTGCCGGCTCCTTTTACATCATTCGGCGAGCAACGCACGTTCGGCGCTGCTGTCTTCGTCGACTTCGGAACAACGCCGACGTAGCGGAAACACTGTGGTACTCCTGTGGTACTCCGACAACGTGCAGCGCGCCCGGAAGTTCCCAACTTCACGCCACAGCACCGGTAGCACGAAACGCTACACGGCAGAATTCCGGCTCTTCAAGGGAAGGCTCACCCGGAGCACCTCCGCCCGGTCGGAGCTCCTGAGCAGTGCAACCATGGTCGTCGTCCCAGCCGTCTCACCATTCACCGGGACGACGCCCGTCCGGCGCCGCCGTAAGATTTGTGGTGATGTCCAGAAGCTGGTCGGGACGCCTTACCCGGCGACCGCAGGATCAAGCCGCACAGGCCGCGCAGGACGGTGCTGTAGCGGCTTTCCTCGACCTGGACAATCGGCAGTCGTATGTCCGCGATGCCATCGATGCGGCCACCGAGGGCGCGCTCGGAAGCTCGGCGCTGGCACGAGAATGGGAGCCACTCCAGCAGCGCGCCTTCGAAGCGTCGGCCAAGTATCTGGCCACCGCAGAGTCGCATTCGCTGCTGGACTCCGCTGATCGTCCGACAGGTGTGGATCCCTCGGCGGCCGCAGCTGCCTTCACCGCCGTACATTCGCTGCTGGCCGACGCCGCCGTAGCAGTGGACGCGTTCTACCGCAACCATTCCGACAATCTGGAGAAGGCCAAGTCTCTCAGGGCCGCCACTCCGCAGATCTCCGCGGAGGCCCGAGCAGTTGCGGTGGCCGCTGAAACGAAATTGACCGAGGCGGATCGGGACGGGTTCGCCTTTCCGAGCGTGTTGTCGGTGGCCGGTGAGCTGGTCGCGGCCCTGTCCGCACTCAAGACTGCCGAAACGGTCGGTTCGCCGCTCGAGATTCGCCATGCCGCTGCTGCGGTCCATTCGGCGGCCGGATCCGTCGGCGACAAGATCACTGCCGCTCGACTACTGGCGACCACCGTGCACAGCTCGACGAGCAGCGTCAAGACCAGGATCGAAGCGGTCGTCACCCGACTGGAATCGCTGCCGTCGAACCGCTCCGCATTGCTGCGTGAGTTCTCGGCAGCTTGCTCGGCCGACCTGAACGGCGCCGACGACCGGGCACGCAAATCGCTAGAACAAGCGCGGTTCGAGTACGCCGCAGCACAATCTGCGCAAGATCGGGACCAGCTCGAGGACGCCGCAGCGCACTTGGCGACCGCGCGGGCCAAATTGTCCTCGGCACAGACCGAAGCAGACTCGCTGACCGAAAGGCTGCGGCTCCTACGCCAGACCAGAGCCGACCCGGCAGGAGCTGCAAAGGCGACCAGGTTCAAGTTGCGGGATGCGCAGCTACTGGTGGTCGACCGTGAACTCATCGCGCAATGGGGATCGGTCCTGGACGCTCAAGCTGCTCGTATTCACAGGGCCGCAACGGAACTGACCGGATCCCACCCGAATTATTGGGCCTATCTGCAGACGCTGGATTCGGTGGACACGTTCGTCAAACACGTGATCGATCGGGTCCGGGGCGACGTAGCCGGCGGTCACTGATTCACCGAGATCGTCGTCGCC
>JBPCPG010000253.1:0-10138 GCA_050999445.1 Nakamurella sp.
GCAGTACATCGTGGCGTTGCTGGGCCTGGGTTTGTCGATCGACTACTCGCTGTTGGTGGTCACCCGCTGGCGGGAGGAACGTTTGGCGGGCAAGCCGAATGACGAGGCGGTGGGGGCCGCGATGAAACGGGCTGGGCATTCGGTCTGGTTCCGCGGTCTCGTGGCCTCGCTGGGGTTGTTCGCCCTGATCGTGGTGCCGAACTCGGTGGTGCGCGGAATCGGGCTCGCCGGTCTGTTCATTCCGTTGACGACGACTGTCGTGGCGTTGACGTTGCTGCCGGTTGTACTGTCCAAGCTGGGGCCGAAGATGGACTGGCCCCTGGGTAAGTCGGCGGGGCGGACCAGCCGGGAGATCGCCGTCCACATGCATCGCCTGCGCCGTAAGGTCGACCCCGCATCGGGTATGCCGGTGATCCTGACGTTGCGCGGCGAGGGCTACCTGATCCGGAATGACACGCCATGAACTCCGGTAACGCCGCGCGCAACGCCGGCATGCGCCTCTGGTCCCGACGCCGGGCGCTGCGGACTCGCGTTACGGCCGTCGCGGCAGTAGCGATCACCGCCGCGGTCGTGCTGGGTGTGCTGTTCATGTATCTACTTCAGATGCAGTCGGTCCGCGGCACCATCGACAGCCAGCTGCGCACCTACGCCACCCAGATCCAGCAGTCCGCCACGACCGGGACCTGGCCAAAGCCGCTCACCGTATCGACGCTGGACTCCAACGCCGAAGCGCAAGTACTCGCCGCAGATGGCAAGGTGTTGGCCGCTACCCGCACCCTGGCCGGGTTACCTGCCGTCTACGCGCTTCCTGCCGGGTCGACCTCACCGGTGCGGCAGAAGGCCGCAGACGGCGTCATCCCAACCGAGATCCGCGTCATCGCGCTCCGGGCCACCGTCAACGGCCGGCCGGTCACGATCATCACCGGCACATCAACCGACCTGCTCAGACAGGTCGACTCCGAATTCATTCGCCATCTATTGCTGGGACTACCCGTCATCTTGGTCGCGGCGGCCGGCATCGTGTGGTTGGTCGTCGGTCGCGCCCTGCGGCCGGTGGACAGGATCCGGCACGCCGTCACCGACATCACCTCCGCTGACCTGTCCCGACGGGTGCCTGAACCGGGAACATCTGATGAGATCGGCAACCTGGCGCACACGATGAACGACATGCTCGCCCGGCTGGAGGACGCCGCCAGCAAGCAACGACGCTTCGTCGCCGACGCCTCCCACGAATTGCGCAGCCCGCTGGCCGCGATACGCACCACCCTGGAAGTCGGTCTGGCCCACCCCGACCGCGCGCCGTGGCCCGTCATCGCCGAACGCGCGTCGCAGCAGTCAGCGCGCCTGGAAGATCTCATCCAACAGCTGCTGCTACTGGCCAAAGCCGACGAGCGGCTGCTCGCCGCGAACTGGCAGCCCGTCGACATCGCCGTGTTGCTGCGGGCTGTCCAGGCCAGCGTCGCGGTCCACCACATAGAGCTCGATATCGAAACGACCTCCAGTGCTTCGGTCACCGGCAACCCCGATCACCTGCAACGGCTGCTCCGCAACGTCATGGACAACGCACTCCGCTACGCCGACAGTCACGTCGTGATCCGCGTCGCCTCCTACCAGGGCCAGGTCACCATCACAGTCGACGACGACGGCCCCGGCGTTCCCGCAGCAGAACGACAGCGGGTCTTCGACCGGTTCGTGCGCCTGAACGCCAGCCGCGAACGCGGCAGCGGAACCACCGGACTGGGTTTGGCCATCGCCCTCGAGATCGCGCGAGCCCACCGCGGAACGATCACCATCGATCAGAGCCCCAGCGGCGGAGCCCGCGTGCTGATCCGCCTCCCCGCCGCCGCCGCCGCCGCCACCAGCGGGCCGGCGGTGCCCGCGCCGACCCAACCCGCAGTGGAGCACCCCAGCGACGACCCACGATGACCGCCACGATCACGGCGGATCCATTCTGCGGTCTACGACCCCGCCACCGCGCCGTGGCGCATCGGCATCGAAGAACCCACCGACCCCAGCGGCGTTATCATCGTCGTCCCGCTCCACCGGCGGGGTCGTGAGCTCCGGCACCCCGCCACCGTCGGCAGCACCTGCTGGACCTGCGTACCGGGCGCCACCCATGCTGGGGCCGCCTCGGTCACCTCATCCTTGACGTGGGCCGACATCGACGCAACCGCCGCCTACGCCCACGGCTGCGACGCCTCGAACTGGCTGCGAAGGGCTATCAGCCCTCGGACGTCCGATGAGTCCCTGCCTACCGCAGAGAGGGCCAGTCTCGACTTCACCGTCCTGTCCGACCCGGGAAGCCGCCTAGCTCGACAGGTTGGCATCGCCTTTCAGCAGGCCGACGATGTTCTCGACGCCCAACGAAGGCTCGGCCTCGACCTCGCTCAAGTCAACGCCGAAGGTTCCACCGAGCGACCTAGCGCCGCGGCCATGTGAAGTCACCCACGGGGAACCAGATGGGCCGGCCCTCGCGACGACGAAATCCCTATCATCGGCAGCAGGCGACCGCGCATCACGGCAGCCTTGGAACATCGAAACACCGGGGAGAATATGAAGAGCATCGGCTTCTTGTCGTTCGGGCACTGGTCGCGTTCCCCGCACTCGCAGACCCGGTCCGCCTCGGACGTCTTGCTTCAGTCCATCGACCTCGCCGTCGCCGCCGAGGAAGTCGGCGCGGACGGGGCGTACTTCCGGGTGCACCACTTCGCCAGCCAGCTCGCCTCGCCGTTCCCGCTGCTGGCCGCGGTCGGCGCCCGGACCAGCCGGATCGAAATCGGCACCGGAGTGATCGACATGCGGTACGAGAACCCGCTCTACATGGCGGAGGACGCCGGGTCCGCCGACCTGATCTCCGGCGGTCGACTGCAGCTCGGCATCAGCCGGGGATCACCCGAGCAGGTCGTCGACGGCTACCGCTACTTCGGGTACGCGCCGGCCGAGGGCACGGACCATGCCGATCTGGCGCGCGACCACACGCGGGTGTTCCTGGAGGTGCTCGAAGGCGAGGGCTTCGCCGAGCCCAACCCGCGGCCGATGTTCGCGAATCCGCCCGGATTGCTCCGCATCGAGCCATACTCCGAGGGCCTGCGCGACCGGATCTGGTGGGGTGCCGGGACCCGGAAGACTGCGGAGTGGACCGCAGAGCAGGGGATGAACCTGATGAGTTCGACTCTGCTCAGCGAGGACACCGGCGTGCCCTTCCATCAGTTGCAGGCGGAGCAGATCGACCGCTTTCGCAAGGCGTGGATCGGCGCCGGCCACGTCCGCGAGCCGCGCGTGTCGGTCAGCCGCAGCATCTTTCCGATCGTCTCCGATCTCGACCGTGCCTACTTCGGCCGAGAGGAGAACGGCCAGGATCAGGTCGGATACCTCGACGGCGGGAAGGCACGCTTCGGGAAATCGTATGCGGCCGAGCCTGATCGACTCATCCGGCAACTCGCGCAGGACGAGGCGATCGACGCCGCCGACACCCTCCTGCTCACCATTCCCAACCAGCTCGGCGTCGACTACTGCACCCACGTCATCGAGACTTTGCTGAAAGACGTGGCCCCCGCCCTTGGTTGGCGCTGATCAATTCCACCGCTGCGCTCATCAGCGACGCGGCCGCTAGCGCAGCTCGGCGAATATCTGGATCGCTTCGGATTCGGTGAGCGGTGGCTCGGATTCTCGGCTCGACGCGGGCGCATCGATCGCGGCGTCCAGCGGCATCTCCGCGTAGCGGCGCCACAGTTGGGGACGCACGTCGCGCGACATGCTGCTGACCGTCACCATGATGCGCATCATCATCGGAAAGTCGGTCACCGCGAAGTCCGGCCGCAGCCGTCCGGTGGCCAGGCCGGGCGCAGGATCTCACCGACGACCGGCTCGATGGTCTCGCGCCCGCGCAGCCGGCGCTCGGCGGAGTCAGCGCTGGCCAACACCTCGGCTGCGGCTCGGTCGGTGGCCTGCAGATCGCCGAGACCCAGCACCGCGCTCCGCAGCCCCTCGCTCGGATCTGCCAAGCGCAACGCGCTCGTCATGACCTCGACGACCTGCTCCAGCCGACGATCGAACACGCTGTGACCAGTGCTCCCTTGTCGGCGAAGTGCCGGTAGACGGTGCCGACCCCGACCCCGGACCGGTGCGCGAGTCCGTTGAAGGAGATGTCGAGACCCCGCTCGGCCACCAACTCGTCTGCCGCCTTCAGCAGTCGGGCCCGGTTCCGGGTCACATCCTGACGGACGGGGCGCTCCACCGTCACATCCTCGCTGATCGTCACCGCTGGCCTGCTTGTGACAGCGCCATGGCCTCGACGAATTCGGTCGGAGTGTGGGCACGGGACAGCCGGAACATGCCGGCCGCGGCGAGCAGCAAGCCTGGGCGAAGACCCCCTCCGCCACCTCGGGTGCGCCGAATTCGACATTGTGCACGGTGGACCTCATTCCTGACACCCTTCCCCGCTCGAACCGCCAATGACAACCCGACTCAAGACCAAAGGACAGGCTTGGTGGGGGCCAGCTCAAAGGGCGGGCAGGTCCGCCCAGTCTCGAACGGCGAAGCCGGCAGCGGTAGCGGTGATGCTGGCCGCTCCGTGGCCTGCCAGGTGGGCAGGTAGCACCATCGCTCCGGTGCGGGCGGCTGCAGCGAGGACCTCGCGTCGGGACACGCGGGCCTGGTCCGGGTCGAGGTCGAAGCTGCACGCGTCCTCTGGTCGCAGGAACTGCACGGGGGTGTGCAGGACGTCGCCGACGAACACGGCGCCGGGGCCGTCGTCCAGCCAGATGATCGACGAGCCGGGGGTATGTCCGGGAGCAGGGCGCAGATGCAGTTTCTCGCCCAGGTTGTGCGCCTGGCTCCAGGTGGTCAGCTGCCCGGCGGCCTCGAGAGGAGCGATGCTGTCGGCGAAGACCAGGCGGATGCCCTCGAAGCGGCGTCGTTCGTCCTCGGTGCGCGCCCGACGCATCCGCGCGGCGCCGTCGGGATGGAAGTACTCGTAGTCCGCACGTGGGACCAGGTAGGTGGCGTTGGGGAAGGTTGGCGCCCAGCGGCCGCTCGCCCCGTCAGCCTGGTGATCAACGAGGTGGGTGTTCCATCCGACATGGTCGTAGTGGATGTGGGTGTTGATCACGACGTCGACCTCCTCCGGTGCCACTCCGGCGGCTGCCAGCTGGGCCGGGAAGTCGGTGTGCAAATGGTCGAACTGAGGGATCTGCGGCCGGTCACGGTCGTTCCCGACCCCGGTGTCGACGAGCACTGTCATCCCCGCTGTGCGTACCACCCAGGTTTGGATCGCTGCCCGGTAGGCGCCACTGGTCGGGTTCCAGAAGTGCGGGGCCATCCAGGCGTTCTCCTGCCACACCTGCGCGGGGACGGAAGGGAAGAGTTCACCGACGCTGCGGATCGGCCCCAACCATTCCACGACACGGGTGATCTCCGTCGTTCCGACCGTCATCCGCTGCGCGACCGGTCCTGGCTTCCTATTCACCACTACCTCCTTCACGCACGATTGTTGCGTTAAGCAACCTACTGCGCTGTGATCCCTAATGCAATTTTGGGGCCTTAGCGGGATAGGCTCAGGCGATGACAGGCCAGAAGCGACCCGGCGGACGGAGCGCCCGGGTGCAGCAGTCGGTGCACCGCGCAGTGAGCGAACTGCTCGCAGAAGGCGAACGTGCTGCTCTGACGGTGCCGACGGTGGCCGTCCGGGCCGGAGTGACGCCGTCCACCATTCACCGTCGGTGGGGCTCACTGCAGGACCTGCTTGCCGACGTTGCTGCGCAGCGCCTACGGCCGGAGGCCCCACCCCTGGACACCGGTTCTCTGCGCACCGACCTGGTCAGCTGGACCCGGAACTATCAGGAGGAGCTGGCCTCTCCCGACGGGCGGTTGTTTCTGCGCGACGTGGTCGTCGGCAGCGCCGGCTCAGGCAGCGCCTGCCGGTGTGCGGCCGCTACGCGTGAGCAGATGGAGGTGATACTGCGCCGGGCGGATGAGCGCGGTGACGCAGCGCCGACAGCGCAGGACGTCGTGGACCACGTCATCTCCCCGATCGTCTATGCGATCTTGTTCGACGACACCGCCCTCGACGCGTCCAACGCCGACGCTCTGGTCGATCGGCTATTGACCCACCAAGTTCTGCCGAACCCGGTGGCCGAGCACCAACACCCTTGCTAATCGTTCTCGTCGGCGGCAGCGGGTAGCTTGCCTTTGATCAGGTCCATCACGGCCGAGTCGGTCAGTGTGGTGACGTCACCGAGTTCGCGGTGCTCAGCCACATCCCGCAGCAGGCGGCGCATGATCTTGCCGCTGCGGGTTTTCGGAAGTTCGGCCACGATCAGCACCTGGCGAGGTTTGGCGATGGCCCCGATCTCGTGTGCGACGTGATCGCGTAGCTGTTTGATCAGTGCGGATCCTTGCGCCGCTGTGAGCACATCGCCCGTCCGATTTTCACGCAGGATGACGAAAGCGACGATGCCCTGGCCGGTCGTCGGATCGTTGGCACCGACGACCGCCGCCTCGGCGACCGCGGGGTGCGAGACCAGCGCGGATTCCACTTCGGTGGTCGAGATGCGGTGGCCGGATATGTTCATCACGTCGTCGACCCGGCCGAGCAGCCAGAGATCGCCGTCCTCGTCCTTCTTCGCCCCGTCCCCGGCGAAATAGAAGCCTTGTTCGGCGAAGCGGGACCAGTATGTCGAGATGTATCGCTCGTCGTCACCCCAGATGCCCCGCAGCATCGCCGGCCACGGCTGCGTGAGGACCAGCAGTCCGCCGCCGCCGTTCGGTACCGGTATGCCGGCGTTGTCGACCACGTCAGCGTCGATTCCCGGTAGCGCTTTGGTGGCCGAGCCGGGTTTGGTGGAGGTCACCCCGGGCAGCGGGCTGATCATGATGGCGCCTGTCTCGGTCTGCCACCAGGTGTCGACCACCGGAACCCGGTCGCCGCCGATTACCCGTCGGTACCAGATCCACGCTTCCGGGTTGATCGGCTCGCCTACCGAGCCGAGCAGCCGCAGCGAGGTGAGGTCGTACTGCGCCGGGATCTCCTCGCCCCATTTCATGAACGTCCGAATGGTCGTCGGGGCGGTGTAGAGGATGCTGACCTTCATCTTCTGGATCATTTCCCACCACCGGCCTTGGTCCGGATAGTTGGGTACGCCCTCGTACATGACGGAGGTGGCGCGGTTCGCCAGTGGGCCGTAGACGATGTAGCTGTGGCCGGTCACCCAGCCGATATCCGCGCCGCACCAGTAGACGTCGGAATCGGGCTTCAGGTCGAAGACGGCGTGATGGGTATAGGCGACCTGCGTCAGGTAGCCCCCACTTGTGTGCAGAATTCCTTTCGGATTGCCGGTGGTACCCGAGGTGTACATGACATACAGCGGGTGTTCTGCGTCGAATGATTCGGCGGTGTGGGCGTTCGATTGACGGGCGACCAGTTCGTGCCACCACACATCGCGCCCTTCGGTCCAGGCCACGTCCTGCCCGGTGCGACGCACCACCAGCACGGATCGAACATCCGGGCAGGACTCCAGCGCCTCGTCGACGGCCGGCTTGAGGGCTGAAGCGGCGCCACGGCGATATCCGCCATCCGAGGTGATGACGACATGCGCACCGCAGTCCAGGATTCGGCCCGACAACGCCGCGGCCGAGAACCCACCGAAGACGACGGTGTGCGGCGCCCCGAGTCGCGCGCAGGCCAGCATGGCCACCACCGTCTCCGGGATCATCGGCATGTAGATCGCCACCCGGTCACCGGTTTTGACGCCCAGCTCGATCAGTGCGTTCGCAGTACGGCAGACCTCTTCCAACAATTCGGCGTAGGTGATCGAGCGGGTATCCCCCGGCTCGCCTTCCCAGTGGTAGGCGACCTGGGCGCCGTGGCCGGATTCGACGTGCCGGTCGACGCAGTTGTACGCCACGTTGAGCTTCCCACCGACGAACCAGCGGGCAAATGGAGCGCCCGACCAGTCCAGTACCTGGTGCCACGGCTCGGACCAGGTCAGCCTCTCTGCGGCCTTGGCCCAGAACGCGAGGCGATCGGTATCCGCTTCGGCGTACGCACCGGCCTTGACGTTGGCTGCATCGGCAAAGGTGCGGCTCGGTTCAAAATGCCTGGTTTCGTGCGCCAGGTTCGACAAAGTTTCCTGGTTGACGGCTTCCTCGCTCATGAGCGTGACATGACCGGGAAGACGACCCGCTTCGAGGTGGCGTTCATGACGCCGGCGAACGAGGTGTACCAGGCCACCAAAGCCGTGATCAGACCGAGCCACCCGCCGATCCTGGTCATCGACTCCGATGCCGCATAGGCACCGATCGCAAGGAAGAGGAAAGTCAGGGTCAGGAATGCGAAGACGGCCATCAACGCGACGCTGGTTTTCGTGGACACGATGAACATATAGGCGGTGAAAATCGTCCAGGCGAGTAAGTAGGTGCCTATTCCCTTGTTGAGATCGTCGGCCGAGGCGTGTTCCGGCAGATGATTGAGCAGGTACCAGAAGGACAGCCAGAACGCACCGTAGGACGCGAAGGCGGTGGCCCCGAACGTGTTGCCCTTGACAAACTCCCACATGGCAGCGAGAAGTTGGGTGAGGCCACCGTAGAAGAACGCCAGCCCGAACACCACGCCCTCGACGGTTGCCGGCAGCAGTTTCGCATTGACCGCCGAAAGAAAGAATGTGGTCATCGCGAAGGCGGCGAGACCGAGAGGTCCGGGATCGGCGATGCCGGAGCCGAAAGATACTCGGTTCGGTTCGGTGGTTGCGGTCATCGAATTCCTCTCTCGATGCGCAGAGGCAGCTTCCGCGCCCCACGCCGAGCGGCACCATTGCCGTTCGGTCCATAGCCTGGCAGTAAACACGTCGCCCAGAGGGGCCGGCCGGGGCCTATTCGATAGGGATCACGATCCGCTCGGCGGACGGTCGGTCGACCGCGACGAACGGTCGTTCTGCAGCGACGAGCGGTCCTGCGATCGGAGCTGCGCAATCAGCGACTCTGGGGCGTGCAGGCGGACCATGACCTGCCCGACATCCAAGGGGACGCGCCCGGGGGTCAGCAGCGAGCCGAGGATCATGATGGCGAAGGTGAGCGGGACGGTCCACGCAGCGGGTTGGGCGAGAAGCACGCCGATCCAGCCTGTCTCCGTCGGCCCGAGCATGGTGATGAGCACCGCGGCGGTCGCCAGGCCGCCCCCTACCAGCAGGCCGGCTATCGCCCCGACATCGGTGAGCCGACGCCACCAGACACCGAGGACCAGCAGTGGACAAAAGGTCGAGGCGGCGACCGCGAAGGCCAGTCCCACTACAGCAGCCAGCCCGATGTGCGTACTTGGCAGGCTCAATAGATAGGGCACGACGATCGCGATGGCGGCGCTGATCCGGAAGGACCGAATCCGCTGGGATCGTCGTCGTTCTGTCTTGCGGATGAGGACGTCCTGGGACAGCACTCCGGCAACGGAGACAGTGAGCCCTGATGCAGTCGAGAGGAAGGCGGCGAAGGCGCCCGAGGTGACCAGAGCGCCCAGCAGTACGCCCGGCAGTCCCGGCAAGATCCGTTCCGGCAACAGCAGCACCGTGGCGTCGGTTTGCCCGGTGAGCAACAGATCCGGTACGTACCGTCGGCCGAGAACGCCGAAGACGGTTGGCAGCAGATAGAACGCCGAGAGGATGACGACGACGATCAGCGTGGTCCGGCGGGTGTCACGGCCGTCGGGATTGGTATAGAAGCGGACGAGTACGTGCGGCAGCCCCATCGTGCCGAGGCAGATCGCCAGGGTCAGCGAGAGGCTGGCATAGAGGGGATGGGAAATCCCGGATCCCAGGGGGCGCAGCCAATCGCTGCCGGATTGTGCGGGCAGCGACGAGATTACGGGCACGAAGTCGCCGCGCTGCAGGGTGAGGACTGTTCCCGCGCTCAGCAGATGCGGGTTCGTGTCGAAAGCGACTGGACCGTTGACCTTCCGTCCGTCGACCGTTCCGTCGATCGATAGGGTGGCGGCCGCCGGGACGCGCACCGTAATGTCGGCGGCGAGCGTAACCGCGGTCGAAGTCTGTGCGGTCGGATGGCCGGTGCCCACCTGGTCATCGCGGTGGTGCCAGATCACCAGCAGGATCACGGCCGGAACCACCAGCGCGAAGAATTTGAGCCCGAACTGGGC
>JBPCPG010000262.1:0-16836 GCA_050999445.1 Nakamurella sp.
GGTGTGGGGCCCGATCCACGGCGTGCTGTACGCGATCTACGTTCTGCTGTCCTTCGACCTGGGCTACAAGGAACGCTGGAGCATCAAGGGCATCGTCGGCGTGCTGCTGGCCGGCGTGGTACCGATCTTCAGCTTCGTTGTGGAGCGCATCGTCCACCGCAAAGTGCTTGCCCGGGAACGGCTCTGAACGAGCAGAGCGGGCACTTGCGCTGTGGCGCTTCCAGCGCAAATGCGGCGTGGCAGGACTGCCCAGAGCGGTCCATCGATGTCACTCCGCGTGGCCTGACCCATCATCGTCGAACGCCACCGCGAACTACGTCAGCCTTGTGCCTTCCGGCGCTGCCGCGAAATGCTTCCGCCGCAATTCGCGTAGATCGTCGCCCGCGGAACGGACTTCGACGAGGAGTTTCCTGAGTTCGCCGACCTCCGCATCCCGACTGTTCGGCGGCAAGACCCGACGTACCTCGTCCCGGATGGGCTTCATCTTTCTTTCGAGTCTAGCGTCCAGCAACGGCGCATCGATGATGATCGAGCGCCGAAGGTTTCCTTCGGCGTCGCGAAGGCGTTCCACGCCGACGCGTTCCTCATCGGCCACGCCCTGTGCCGTCATCCGACGGAGTTCCTCATAGAACGTCACGAGTGCATAGGCAACCTGGCCGGAAACCTGGATGGCGTGTTGCCGGCGGGACAGGGCGGCCTGGTTGTCACGTGTTCTGCTGATAGTGATGACGGCGGCGACAAAGGCTGCAACGCCTCCGACGAGCGCCCCGACGGCACCGCTGAGAAGGTTGCTCAGCATCCGCCTACCTCCGGGACACACCGGCCTTGTGCGCCGAATGTTGCGGTCCTCACTGACTGGATCGCTGGCCTTCGGGCCGATGAGACAGCCCGGAACATCGGCATTAACCTATCGGGTCCCGCGGGCACCATGAGCTCCGGTAATGGTGGTGGTGGGCGATACTGGGATTGAACCTGTATCGACCGGGTGGAATCTCGAAACTGGATCCGTCCGGTTGGACGTGCAGGTTTGGTGCGCTGGCCTGCGGTTTCACGTCACAGTATCGCCCAAACCACTCTTGGATCAAGTAGGATCGAATGGGAACGGCAACGGGTGCGGAAGCCACCTGAAAGCCACGTGGGAGCCACGCGACGAACGGAGCCGGAATGGCAACCAAGCGACGGACCAGGGCGTCGGACCGTCGCGCGTTCGGCCGGATCGAGAAGCTGCCCTCCGACCGATACCGGGCCCGCTACGTGGGACCCGACACCCTGCTGCACAGAGCCCCGGACCGGTTCGACGCGAAGATCGACGCCGAGTTCTGGCTGTCGGCCGAGTCCCGGCTCATCTCGACGGGCACCTGGACCCCGCCGGCGGAACGGGCACGAGCCCGGCTGACGGTCGCGACGTTCGGCCCGTTCGCCGCGGATTGGCTGGCATCCCGGACGTTGAAGCCTCGAACGGTCGAGCACTACCAGCGGCTGCTCGACCGGCTGATCCTGCCGACGTTCGCCACCGTGCCGGTGAAGGCCATCACACCGGACACCGTTCGCACTTGGCACACCACCATCGGGCCCGAGCACCCAACTCAGCGGGCCCACGCCTACTCGCTGCTCCGCTCGATCCTGCACGACGCGGTCGCCGATCAGATCATCGTGACCAACCCGTGCCACATCCGCGGCGCCGGCAACTCCAAACGGGTACACAAGGTGCAGGTGTTGACGCCGGCCGAGGTGGATGAGTTGGCCGCTGCGATGCCCGAGCGCCTGCGCCTGATGACCCTGTTCGCCGCCTGGTGCGGCCTGCGGTTCGGGGAACTGGTCGAGCTACGCCGCTCGGACCTGGACGCGACGAACGGTGTGATCAAGGTTCGGCGAGGTGTCGTCCGGGTGAAGGGCAGCATCGTCGTCGGCACCCCCAAGTCGGACGCCGGGATCCGGGACGTGGCGATCCCTCCCCACCTGCTGCCCGCTGTCCGCGAGCACCTGGGCTCGTTCGTTACCGGCCGCGACGGCCTACTGTTCCCCGGCGCCAATGGTGGCACCCTGCAGCCTTCCGTTCTCTACGGCAAGGCACCCACAACGATCAAGGACAAGGCAACCGGCGAGAAGTCGGTACGGCCGGGTTGGGGCTTCTACGCTGCCCGCGCCGCGATCGGCTACCCGCTGTTGCGCTGGCACGATCTGCGGCACACCGGCGCGGTGCTGTCGGTGCTGCACGGCGCGACGCTGCCCGATGTGATGGCCCGGCTCGGGCATTCGACTGCTGGTGCCGCCATGCGATATCAGCATGCTGCGAAGGGTCGGGACGCGGAGATCGCAGCCCGCATGTCGGCGAGCGTGGAGTCCGGCCAATGACCGAGCCGGGGGTAAGGCGCGAAATCATCCACGTCGTCTGCAGAGGGACATCAGGTCACCCCCACCCCATCCGAGAGCTGCCGGACAAGTTCTTCCGTGACGTGGCGGGTCCCGACTACTCGGGGGAGTGGACCTTCACAGGCACGTGGTCGAACGTGAAACATGACCTGGCAGTGGCGCTCACCGGGCCCGACGGAGCGACCCCGATCGATGAAGCGCAGGGGTGGGTAGAGTACGGCGACGTAGTTCGCTACCGCGAAGAACTGCGTTGCGACTGGGTTGATGCGCAGTCGAACAAGAAGTGCGCGGCGTCCTGTCGTATCGCCGAGGAGAACGTCGAAGCCGTGGTCCTGCCGACAGTGAGATCCGGGGTTCAGATCAGCGACGGCGAGTGGATGGTGTCTCTCGACGTGTTGAACCAGCGCCTGAATAATTTAGGTTCGCGTCGGGTTTGAGCGTGTCGGGCTCCACCATGTGGTGACAGTGATGTAAGTTCAATGGCGAGCGGCCATCAGCGCCGCTTCCGGGTTGTCCTCGGTGTCAGGTTGAGTTGAAGCCTGCCCAGGCGGACTAGCAATGACCCGCACCGATGTCCGAACGCGAAAAGACGCCCAAGCCGCGAATCAGCGGCTGACCATCGCTCAAGCCGCTGACCGTCTCGGCGTCTCGCACTGGACGATCCGCAATCGCATCGCCGACGGCACTCTGACCGCACAACGCCTCGGCCCTAGGCTGATCCGCGTCCTCGCGTCTGATGTGGACGCACTCGGCGTCGTGATCCCGACCGTCGGCACGATGCAGGGCGGCAAATGATGCTGCCCAACAGAAACCGCCCCGCTGCGTTTGGCAACAGGGCGGCGACAATTGATGAGCTAGCCGGCGCATCTCTTCACATCGTAGACGGTTCGTCCGACAGCGCAACCGGTCCCGAGTTCGCCACAGTCGGCGCCATCATCCTTGCGGTCGCCGCGGTGCAGGACGAGGCGTTGGCCATCGCGCAGGACGACGATTTCGGCGACCCGCGGTGCGCGTTCGTCGTCGGTGCCATCCGGGAGATGCGCGCCGAACACCTGCCGGTCGACATGGTGACGATCGTCGGATATGTCCGCCGGCATTCCCTGCTAGATGGTGGTGCGCCGCGAGTCAACCTGGCGAGCTGGTTGCACGAGATGACCTGCGCTGCACCCGTTCCGGCATCAGCACCTTGGTATGCCGACCAGGTGGTTGAAGCTGCCGCCCGGCGACGCGCTCAGCACGCCGCTGCGGCCATATCAGCGGCAGCCGAGGGTGGCAGCCTGGCCGAGCCGGCCACCGACGAACTGACGGCCGTCACCGCCGCTGTTGCCAGGGTCGCCGGTGGTGGTGGTCTGCATGTCTGATCTGTTCGCCGATTCCGCGCCCGCGTTCGAGGTGCCGTTGCCACCGGAGCCGCCAGGTGAAACCGCGATTGTCTCACCGCGTGCAGGCCGACCATCACCGGCCGCGGTCACGGCACCACCGATGTCCACCTTCACCGGGTGGTGGCTGGATCAACAAACGTTCCCTCCAGTCGGATGGATTCTGCCCGGCATCATCCCCGAGGGTCAGACGCTGCTGGTGGCCCCACCGAAGGCCGGCAAGTCCTGGCTTGTCTACGCGCTCGCGCTCGCCAGGGCGAGAGGCGGAATGGTGCTCGGGCAACGGATCTCCGCCGGACCGGTGCTGTATCTGGCGTTGGAGGACGGGCATCGCCGGTTGCAGGACCGGGGACGGACCCTGCTTGCCCCCGGTGAGTCGTTGCCGGAGTCGATCAACTACGCGATTCGGACGAACCCGCTCACCTTTACCGCGGACCTGCAGCGTTGGATAGGCGAGCATGCCGGGCGGCGCCCACTGGTCATCATCGACACCTTGGGCAAGGTCAAGCAACCGGCCCGGTCCGGCGGTTCACAGTACGAGCACGACTACGCCGAGATGTCCATGCTGAAGGCGCTCGTTGACGACGAGCCCGGCGCCGCAATGATCCTGGTGCACCACGACCGCAAGGCAGCCTCGGACGACTTCCTGGACAATGTGAGTGGTACTCACGGGCTGGCGGGCGCCGCCGACACCACGGTCGTGATCAACCGTCCTCGTACCGGGGCGAACGGTGTGCTGTCCGTGACCGGCCGAGAAGTGCCCGAGGCGGAGTACGCCGTCACGTTCGATGCCGGCACTTGGACCCTGGATGGTGCTGACCTCAAGACCGCCCGCCAGACGGTCATCGATCGACGGGCCGCCGGAAATCTTGGTGAGCGTTCGACCGAGATCCTCAAGTTCGTGCAGGCGCATCCCGAAGGCGTCCGGCCGAGGGACGTTGCCCAAGCGTTCAGCATCGAGGGAAAGGAAGCCACGAAGTACTTGGGTCGCCTCGAACAAGCCGGGCGGATCGATCGACCCGAACGCGGTACCTATACCCCTGGGGTAAGTGGTGCAACTGGGGTAACCGACGGAGATGCTCCGACCGAGGGTCCCAGAACCGGATACCCCACATACCCCAGTTACCCCGCAACTTCACAGCGGAGAGGCACCACGGGCTGTCCGTCCGTGCGGGCATCCGGTCGGCAAGACCACAGGGTGCCTCACCTGTCTGATGGCCGAGCGCGGAAGCGGCGCCGCGTGACCGCCCGACCGGAGCCGGGCCAGCGCCAAGAAAGCCGGCACCGCCCACGAAACCGCGATCGCCGACTACCTCGCCCAGCACGTCGACGACCGCATCGAACGGCGCACCCGCAACGGCGGCAAAGACCGCGGGGACCTGTCCGGTATCCGGCTCTCACCGGCCCTCGGCGGTGGCCGCGTCGTCGCCGAGTTGAAGAACACCGCCAAGCTCGCCCTCGGACCTTGGCAGGTCGAAGCCGAAACCGAACGCGGCAACGACGACGCCACGGTGGCCGTGGTCATCCACAAGAGGCACGGCGTCGGTGATCCCGGCCCGGCAGTGGGTGACGTGCACCGTCGATGAACTGGTGGCGCTGCTCACCGGCCAGCGGCCCCAACCGGCAGGTGACACACCATGACGCGCAACTACCTCGTCCTCGACGACGACGGCCAACCCGTCGGGGTGCTCGACGCCCACCGGATCGGCCAGGACAGCAACATGCTCGCCGTCGCCCTCGCCGTCGCCCTCGCCGCCGCGACCAGCGACCCCGACCAATGCGCCGAACTGGTCGTCGAAATGCAGGTCCTGATGGACCCGGTCGCCCACCAGTATGTCGTCACCGCCGCGCTGCTCACCGTGATCGACATCCTGGAACGCACGCTGCAGGTTGCAGACTGCGCCGGTGTCCACCTCCGACCGATCGTCCGAGCCATCAGCGCCCAGTTCGTCCCCACTGAACCGACCGGCACCACCGACCCGGAAGGCCCGAAATGACCACCAGCGGGGAAACACCAAGCACCAGGAAACACCGCGCCCGCCGGCAGCCCGCCGCCAGGACCACCCCGTCAACACTGCAAACCGTCGAGAAGCACGCCGACGCGATCCGGCTGCGCATCTCCGGCCTGTCGTATCAAGCGATCGCCGGCCGGCTCGGCTACGCCAACCGCTCGGCAGCGTTCAAGGCGGTGGAGGCCGGCCGCCGGGAGATCCTCACCGAGCCCGCCGAGGAACTGGTCGCGTTGGAGTTGGAGCGGTTGGATGCGCTGATGGTGGCGTATTAGGAGAAGGCGTTGGCGGGAGATGTGCAGGCGTTTGACCGGGTGCTGCGGGTGATGGAACGGCGGGCCCGCTACCCGGGCCTGGATGCTCCGGTGCGCACCGACGGGTCGCAGGATGCGGTGTTGCAGGTGTTGTTTCATCCGGCGTTAGCGCCGCACGCGTTACGCCCCGTTTGGGAGGGGGTGACTGTGGAGGGGACGAGCTGATGGCGATGGTCGGATCAGTTCCGGACGCGGCTGTGCTGCAGACATGCTCACTCCAAGGCATGAGAAGGTGCCGGCGGTCACCTGTTGGGTGGGCCCGCCGTGGACAAAGAGACGACTGGGCTTAGCCGAGGCGGCCGGCGAAGCGGAGGGTCTGAACGAGCGTGGTGTGCACGCGGAGACCGGTCGGGGTCACGGTGATCTCACTGCCCTGGGCTCCGGTCAGCTCCTGCAGGCCCGGCAGGTCCACGGTGCACGCGACGTCCGGCGGAGCTCCGGGGGGAGCGTCTCGGACGATGTCGCAGCGCCAGGTGTCGTCGGTGACGGTGACGGTGAGGGTAATCGGCCCGAACCGGGTTGGTGTGCGGTCCACGGTCACGACGGCGCCGGGCCGGTACCAGTGACGGGGCACCGCGGAGAGCAGACGCAACTTGTCGTCGACTTCGAAGACCAGCATGTCCCGCACCAGCCGGATGAATTCCGCGGACGCCCAGTTGTGCGGCATGTCCCCGATGCTCTGGGCCTGCTGAGAATCCCGGAACGACTGCTCCTCCCGCCACACCCGGGTCGGCGCGGCGTGGTTGGCAAACGCATAGAGGTAGTCGATCGCCTTGTCCGGCCGGTCGACGTAGAGCCAGACATGCGCGGCGAAGGACGCGGCGTAGGACCACACGGCGCGGTAGGGCAGCCATCCGGACTCCGCGGGAATGCCCTCCACGTCATCGGTCACCTCGAACAGGTGGCACAGCTGGAGGGTGAGTTCGTGATCAGCGGGAAAGACGCAGCCGGGCCAGATCGCCTGCGCGTACGCCCAGGTCGCGGTCTGCGGCTGCAGCCGGAAATGCGGTGCCGGTTCACCGGTGAAGTCCGGCACGCTTTGATGCCTGCCGCTGCCGCTGGGTACCCACTGCGGGAGAAAGTACGTGCCGTCGGGCAGCGTCAACCGGTCAGCCCGGGCCCGGTCCTGGACGTCGGTGCGCAGCTCGGAGAACAACTGGTCGCCCCACTGCGCTTCCTGCTCTTCTCCCAGGCGCCGGGCCGCCCGGGCAAACGCCTTGAACCCGATCAGCGTCCACATCGCGGTGGTGTATTCCGCCCGCTCCCCCGCCAGGCCACCGTCACCGAACGCTGGAGGCATCAGCCGGTAGGACGGGTCCTGCGGGGCCAGCGACGCCGCGCCGGACCGTAGCCTCTCCAGGTAACGCATGGCGTTGATCATGGTTGGCCGCAGCTCGCGCCGGGTGGGTTTTCCCTCGGTCAGTTCGGCTTGCCGGGCGATGGTCGCGACCGCGACAGCGGTCTCCTTCAGGTGCGGCAGCTCCTCGATCTCGATGATCGCGCCGCTGGGCTTGACCCGGCGTAGGAGCACCTCCAGGCCGTCATCGGCGATGTCATCCCAGTGCAGGTATCGGGCCGCCTCGAGCAGGAAATAACCGTCGACCAACCACAACCCGCGGTAAACCGTCGGGCCGACTTGCAACACCGTGTGACCGTCGATGATTTCCCGTGCCTGCGCCATGTTGCGGGCGCAGCTGATGAGCATGTCCTGCACCGCCGGGTCGGGCACCGTCAGCGGCAGTCTGCCCCCTGGCCAGGACGCCCAGAAGTCTCGGGTCTCGGCCAGCGCTCTCACGCCGAAGGCGTCCAGGTCGGCCAGGTCCGCGGCCGCGAGGACGCTCGCACCCAGCGGCACCACGATCGACCCGGACCAGCTCTGGCCTTCGCCCATCGCCCGGGGCACCGGGTGCAGCGAAGTGATCGGCAGGTAACCGGGCGGATTGGTGCGGCTGAGCGGGAGGCTGGAGTGGAAGAGCACACCGGCCTCCGGTGCGGCATCGAGGTCTTCGGCGCGAGTCTCCAATGCCCAGTCTTCTCGACCCGGAGCGGCCCCTGCGGGGTAGGTGAAGATGGTCCGGGCAGGAGCGGCGGAGCGACCTGCCGCCTCCCCGGTGCGCAGTGACACGTCGATGCGGGGGGCGATGAGCACCTCGTCGTCGCCGCCGGGATCGGCGTCCAGGCGCCACTGCACCACATCGCAGCGGGAACCCGCGCCGCCGACATGGCTGAACGCGACCAGGTGCAAAGTGGCGCGCTGATACTGCAGTGTGGTCGTCACGATGGCGCTGCCGGGAGTATGGGTCTGTTGCTGGACCCGCAGGGGTGGACCCGCGGTCTCCAGCGTGAAGGCCAGTACCTGATCAAAGGCGGCGGCCCCGGAGTCCACCGAGCGGTAGTGATAGAGCAGCGCCCCGTCTTCGCGGACGAGGGTCTTGTGCGGGTCATCCGGTGGGCAGATCAAGGTCCACCGGCTCGGGGGGGCGTAGCGGAAATCAATGCTCCGATCGGCAAGGAGCACGTCGGAATGTTCAGGTGCAAGGGTGGACACGTTTTCCTCCGGGGACACGGCCTGGCGAGATTGCAACGGCGGGGTTACTTGCTGGTCCCGAGGGCGAGGCCTTCGGTGAGGCGGCGGGCGGTGAACAGGAACAGCACGACAATCGGGAGGGCGCCGAGCACCGAGATCGCCATCAGGCGGTTGAAGCTGATCGCGGTCTGGGACAGCTGCTGGGCCAGCAACGCGGTCAGCGGGTATTTGGTCGGTGAGTTCAGGAAGGTGATCGAGTAGAGGAAGTCACCCCAAGCGATCATGAACACCAAGGTGGCGACGGTGGTCAGACCGTTGTGCACCATGGGCAGCACGATGCTTCGAAAGGTGCGCAGGTAGCCGGCCCCGTCGACGGCGGCCGCCTCCTCGATCTCCTGGGGAATGGCCAAAAAGAACGGCCGGAGCAGCATGATGGCGAACGGCAGGAGGCCGGCGGTGTCGGCGAGCACCACTCCGGTGAGGGAGTTGAGCAGGTGCCAGCCGCCCAGGATCCGGTAGAGCGGGATCACCGCGGCGGCTGGGGGCACCATTTGCAGCAGGATCAGCACCCCGAGCAGCAGCGACGGGGCGGGGCCACGTACGCGGGACAGGGCGTGCGCGGCCAGGACGGCCAGAGCGCCGGTGAGCACCGTGGTGCCGGCCGCGATGATGAATGAGTTGCCCATGGCGATGAACAGGTCGCTGCCCAGCACACCGTGGTAGGCGTCGAACGAAATCGAGGAGATGAGCGCAGCGGGGTGTCGCAGGATGTCCCCGTCGCTCTTGAGTGAGGTGATGATCAGCCAATACAGCGGGAATCCGTACACCAGGATCAGCAGGATCGAGCCGGCCCGGTTCAGCCCGGTGGGCCGGCGCCAGTCTGTAGCCCCGCCACGCCGGCTCCTGCGCCGGGGGGGCACCGTCAGTACGGTCATGCGGACTTCAGCTCCCTGCGACTGAGCCAGACGTAGCCGATCGCCAGGACGGCCACGACCACCATCGAGATCGTGGCTGCAGCGGCGCCGATGCCGTACTGAAACTGTTGGAAGGCCAGCTGGTAACCCAGGAACGGCAAAGTAGCGCTGGCGGTGCCGGGACCGCCGCCGGTCATCACGAAGATGAGGTCGAAGCTACGGAAGGCGTTGACCACCGTCAGGACCGCAACGACCAGCAAGGTGGGGCGCAGCAACGGCAGGACGATCAGGCGCAGTGTTTGGGCCCGGCTGGCTCCGTCGATGCTGGCTGCTTCCAGTAGCTGCGCGGGGATGTCCAGCAGAGCGGCACGAAAGACCACCGCAGCGAACGGGATGCTGACCCAGGTGCTGACCGCGGCGACGGACCACAGCGCCCAGTTCGGGTCGGAGATGAATCCGATCGGGTCGTGCATTCCCAGGGCGGCCAAGACGTTGTTGATCAGTCCGTCCCCGTAGAACATGAACTTCCACAGGCTCCCCACCACGATCGGGGGCAGTACCCACACCATGATCATCAGGGCCTGCACGAAACGGCTCACCCGGAGCCGTTTAAGGAGCGTGAGAGCAGCGATCAGGCCAACAGTGACCGTGCCGATCAGGACCACGGCGACGAAGCCGATGGTGTTGACCACAACCGTGTGGAACTCCGGGAGCGATCGCAGACTGCGGTAGTTGGCCAGGCCGTTACCCGTCCAGGTTTGGAACAGGTTCTCGACCTGGACATCGCTGAAGCTCATGTGCAGCAGCGTGACCAACGGGTAGCCGGCCCCGACCCCCAGGACCAGCACCGCGGGGGCCAGGAAAATCATCGCCCCCCGTTGTCGTCGCCGGGCCAGAGAGGTCCGACGACGACGAGGGTCGCCTCGGCGTGCTATCGCGCGGTGCGGTGGAGGTGGTGCAGTGGTGCCGGGCCGGGGAACGACACTGGCGGATGACATCAGTTTGCTTCATTCGTTGGCTCGTCTTGGCCCGGATCCCACACCGCCCGTAGCGCGTCGGGCTAGTTCATGATTTGAGCCACGCTGCTGGCCAGAGTCTGAGCAGCGCCACTCGGGGACTGCTGACCGGACAGAGCCGCGCTCCACGCGGTCCCCATCGCGATCATCGCCCGGGAAATTTTCGGAGACGACGGCCGGCTGCCGGTGTTGGCGACCTCACCGGCAAAAGGTGCCAGCAGCGCATTGGAGGTGACCGAGGGGTCCTTGCCGGCGTCCAGGCGGGTAGGCAGACCGCCGTTGATCGTGAGGAAGGCCAACTGACCGGCCTTGCTCAGCACGGTGAGCTTGAAGAACTCGGCGACCAACGCTGGGTTCTTCGCGGCGGACCCGATCGACGCGCCCTCGCCGCCACCGACGACGTGGCTCCCGGCTGCGCCCGCCGGCTGAGCGACGACGCCATAGGCAAACTTGGCGTCGGTCTTCGCGGTGCCCAGCTCCCAGTTTCCGCACTGACAGTAAGCCGCGTTGCCCTTGATCCAGTCGGCGAAGGCCTCAGTCGGGCCCCAGACCGCCGCGTCCTTGGGGACATAACCGTCCTTCACCCATTGCGCGGTGCGTGCCAGAACGGTCGTGGTCACCGGCGAGGACAGGTTGGTGTAATTCACTCCTTCGCCCAGGAACCACGGGAATGCGCCGAACTCGCCGTCGGCGGTCGGCTTTCCGGGGATGTCCAGGGCATTGACCCCGACCGCTTTCAGCTTGGGCAGCTGGGCCTGCAGTTCGGCCACGGTAGTCGCCGGCTTCACCCCGGCCTTGGTCAGCACATCCTTGTTGTAGTAAAAGCCGAGCAGGTTGACATAGCCCTGTATCGAGAGCACCTGATCGCCGGACTTCCACACCGCGGACTTGGCGATCTGGGACAGGTCCGACCAGTTGTTGACATACGGCGCCATGTCGACGATGGCCTTGGCCGACATCAGCGCGGCCGCGTTGGAGGGGTCATACAGCGCCCCATCCGGGCCGCTGCCCTGCTGACCGGACAGCAACAACTTGTTGTTCATCTGGTCGTACGGAACGTAGACGAAGTTGACCTTCACATTCGGGTACTTGGCGTTGAACTCCGCGGTCCAGGCGGCGAACAGCTGCTTCGTCTGAGGACTGTCCTGAAAGTAGTGCCAGATGTCGATGGAAGCCGTGATGGTACTGGGCGCGGACGGGTCGCCGCCGACCGGTCCGCCCGCCGTGGAAGATGACGCCGCGCTACCCGAGCCACCCCCACTGGATGCGGCCGACGTCGAGCCACCCCCACTGGATGCGGCCGACGTCGAGCCACCCCCACCGGATGCAGCCGCGGTCGAACTGCTGCTGGATGCGGCCGACGTCGAGCCACCCCCACCGGATGCAGCCGCAGTCGAACTGCTGCTGGATGCGGCTGCCGTGGAACTGCTGGATCCACAGCCGGCCAGTGCAACCGCAGCTAGCGTCGCGGCGGCGACCAACGGGACTAAGCGCCTGTTCATATGGGGAACTCCTTCTCAACATTGAGGTCACCCGCTAGGTCTGACCGGTCTGGCCACGATAGACAGGGGTGTTTGCCCTCGTCAACCGAGACCGACATCACAATTGCGCATCGGGTGGACGGCGCGCACGAAATCACTCCGACACAAGCAGGAAACCACCGTGACACCGAGCAGCAGCGGAGGTGCTTATGCGTGGACCCGCGCGAGCGTTGACCGAACCGCCCGTCGGCTTGTAGCGTGGCCTGGCCGGTCAGACCTGGAGGGACCTTTGAGTATCTGTGGCGTGGAGACGATCCGAACATCGGAGCTCCCCAATCTCATCTTCGTATTACTGCACACCACCGACGGCTTGGTCGGCCTGGGCGAGACCTACTACGGCTCTGCAGCGGTCGAGGCCCACGTCCATGAAGCATTGGCACCCAAGCTGCTCGGTCTGGCCTCGCCCGACCCGGCCGCAGTCGCCGAACTGACCACCGGGTACGTCGGCTATCTCGGCACGGGCGTGGAGATGCGAGCGCGCTCGGCCCTGGATCTCGCGGTCTGGGACCTGACCGCCCAGTTGCAGGCAATACCCCTGGCCGACCTGCTGGGACGCCGCCGCACCTCCCTGCCGATCTACAACACCTGCGCCGGACGGGAGTACATGCGTCGACCCCTGGGTCAACGGTCGGAGAACTGGGGCTTGGCCGACGGCCAGTACGAGGACCTGAACCGTTTCCCGCTCGATCCCGAGGGGTTGGCCCAAGACTTCCTCGCCAGCGGTGTGAGCGCGATGAAGGTCTGGCCGCTGGACACCCTGGCCGAACGCCTCGCAGGCCGAACACCGACCGAGCAGGAGATTGAGAACGCCCTGGCCCCGGTCCGCCGGATCCGCGACGCCGTCGGCGACCAGATCGAAATCATTCTTGAAATGCACGCCCTGTGGAGCCCGCAGGCCTGCCAGGTCATCCTGCCGACGCTCGGAAAATACCACCCCTACTGGGTAGAGGACCCGATTCGACCCGACCACGCCGAAGCCATGGTCCGGTTGCGAAAACACGGCGGGGTCCGCGTCGCCTCTGGGGAAACACTCGGCGCGGCCGATGCCTACCTGCCGCTGCTGGAGCAAGGAGCGATCGATATCGCCATCATGGACGTCGGCTGGTGCGGCGGAATCAGCGAAGCACTACAACTCTCCGCACACTGCCAGGACAGCGGGGTGCCGCTGACCCTGCACGATTGCAGCGGGCCCGTCGTGCTGGCCGCCTCCACCCAGCTGGCCATGCACCTACCGAGCGCATTCATCCAAGAAACCACCCGCGCCTACTACCACGGCTGGTACCAAGGACTTGTCGACGGACTGCCCACGATCGAGCAGGGCACAATTTCATCCAGTCCGTTGCCGGGGCTCGGCATCACGCTGCGGCCAGAGTTCCTGCACGCCGCGACAACACTGCGCACCATCACCGGCCGCCGCAGCACCCACCAGAGCGACGGGCTTACCCCGGCCACGATCAGCCGATTCTGACCTCCCAGCGGCCAGCCGAACGGGCGCGAGCAGCTCGACCGGAAGGCGCACCTTGTCAGCGATACCAGGGCTGCTCAGCTTGCCCCTCGGTCGCCAGGTTCAACGCGGCCTCCAACACCGCGTCCAAAGACGCACTAGGTCCTAGGCTCCGCTCCAGCTCCCGGCGGGCGAGCAAGTCCAGACTGACGTCCAGGTCCACACCGAACCGACGTTCGGCCACCGACAAGTGCTCCCGCATCGCCAGCGCGGCTGCGGCAGCATCACCGGCAGAGATGGCATGGAGGATGTTGTGGTGCAGCGGACCGCCCTCGTTGTACACCGCCGGATCGGCCAAACTGCGCAACATCAACTCAAAAGCCAAACCGCAGATCGACAGGAACATCGACTCGATCACCACGTTGCGCGACGCCCGAGCGATCTGCAGATGAAACGCGATGTCCTGACTCGCCCGGTTCACCAGCGTCGTCGCCCCATCGAAGGCCGCCAACGTGCGTCCCAGGGCGGCAATCTCCTCCCGGGTGGCCGACGCCGCAGCCAAGGCGGCGCCATGGGTCTCCAACATCAGCCGGGCATCGTTCACCTCGCGGGCGGTGGCGTTGCGGCGACGGTAGAGAACGTCCATCGGCCTGGTGCTGTCGGTCGCGGTCGGAGCGCGCAGGAACGTGCCGCGGCCGGCAAGAACCTCAATCAGCCCCTGCTGCTCCAGCGTCCGCAACACCTCACGCACGGTAGGACGGCTCACCCCGAACCGGGCCGCCAAGGTGCGTTCAGACGGCAGCTTTTCCCCCGCGGCCAGCTGCCCAGAGATCAACTCGACCTGCAGAAAGTCAGTGAGCTCCCGCGCCGTCGGGTTTTCACCCAATGCCACCCGACCGATCATGAGTTTCTCCTATGTCAAGCGGCGGCCGCGGCGCAAGTTGCGGTCGTGGCTTGGTCGGTGGTCAGGTGGTGGAAGACGATCCGGGCGAGGCGTCGTTTGAGGCAGCGGAGGGCTTCGCGGTTGGACATGCCTTCGGCCTTCTTCTTCGCGTAGTAGGTCTGCCCGAGGCTGTCGGTGAGGCGAATCTGGGTGATCGCGATGCGGTGCAGCGCGGCGTTGAGCTGCCGGTTCCCGGAGCGGGTCGTCCGGACCCGGCCCGCGGTGTTACCCGACAAGACCGGGATAGGGGCGACGCCGGCGTGCCGGGCGAAAGCGGCCTCCGACTTGAACCTGGTGATCCCGGCCGACTCACCGACCAGTTTCGCCGCGGTCAGCGGTCCACAGCCGGGCATCGCAACCAGCGACGGGGCGGCCCGCTCGGCCAGCACCGCGATCCGCTTCTGCAGGACCTTCTCGCGACGGGTGAGGTCGACGACGTCGGCCAGTTCGTCCATCGCCAGCTCGGCCACGATCCCGGGCAGCGCCTGCAGCCAGTCCCGCAATACGTCCTGGTGCTTGGCCAGGTCCAATGACCGCGGTTTGGGCGCCCGCTCCGGGTCCAGCTCGTGGACCCGCCACAGCAAGCTATTGATCGTGCGAGTCCTGGTCGCCACCAACGACTCCCGTCGGTCCACCAGCAACTTCAACTCCCGCGACGCCTCATCGTGGCAGGCGACCGGCGGCCCAGGTTCCCGCAGCAACGCCCGGGCCACCGCCAACGCATCGATCGGGTCGGACTTACCCCGGGTACGGGCCGACGCCCGGACCTGCGCCATCATTTTCGGTGGTACCCGCACCACCGGTTGACCGGCCGTGAGCAAGTCCCGCTCCAACCGAGCGGACAGGTGCCGGCAGTCCTCGATGGCCCAGGTCAACTCCTCGCCGAACTGCTCACGGGCCCAGCCGATCGCCCGGAAGTGGCCCTTCGTGGTGGCCTCGACCGTCAGTTGCCCGAGTTGTTTGCCGACCTGGTCGACCGCGACGAACGTGTGCGTGCGCGTGTGTACATCGGCTCCAACAACAACCATGGTGGTTGCCTCCTTCACTGGTCAGTGAGTGGACGGCTGGGCCGGTCGGCGGACACATCTCAGTGGGGGCGATGCCACGCTCCTATCAGGTCACGCCGGCCGGTCCGTCACATCGGGCGCCGGCAAAACGCATGAACACCAGCCCCACACTCAGAGGGCGGCACCGAGGCTAAGAGCCAGATATTCGATGATCAGGACCCAACCACCGCGAAGCGGCAACGTCACCCTGACACTGACCCGACGCTACCCCGTTCGTGATCAAGCGCTCAGACGCCACGCAACAACAACCAGGAGGACCACCGTGCCAGAGCACAACGCCGAGCTCCAGGGTCAAACCGCACTTGTCACCGGCGCCGCAGGAGACATCGGGGCCGCCATCGCCACCGAGCTCGCCCGCCGCGGAGCGCACGTGACCTGCGCAGACTTGCGCGACCCGGCCGCAACCGTCGGAGGCCTCCCCGGCTCCGCGCACCGCGGCATCATCTTCGACGCCGCCGACCCGGCAGCGGTGCAGCACACCCTGGAACACCTACCGCCGTTCAACATCGGCATCTGCTGCACCGGCGTCGTTGACGCCGCGCCGTTCCTAGACATCACCACCGAGCAATGGCACCACCATCTTGAAGCCAACCTGACCAGCTACTTCCTCGTCGGTCAACAGCTAGCCCGCGGCATGGTCACCGCCGGCACAGGCGGAGCCATCACCATGATCGGCTCCTGGGTAGGCGCAGTTCCGTGGCCACACATCACCGCCTACTCCGTCAGCAAAGCCGGGGTGGACATGCTCGCCAAATCGATGGCCCTGGAACTGGCCAAACACCGCATCCGGGTCAACGTCGTAGCCCCCGGCATCGTCGATGCCGGAATGGCACGAGTACAACGACTGACCGAACCCGACTACGCCGCCCGCATCACAAACATCATTCCGCTGGAACAGCTGCAATCACCCGAGCAGGTCGCCCACGTCGCAGCCTTCATCAGCTCCCCCGCCGCTGACTACATCACCGGAACAACCCTGCTCGCCGACGGAGGGGCCTCCCTCTTTCAGTTCCCCTCCTAAGCCTGGATCCACCGATCCGGGTGGGTCTGTCCCTAGCTCCTCTGTCAAGCAGCGACGGGTGCCGCGGCCAGAGCGAGGTCGGCTCGTAACGCTGGGTAGACGACGTCGGAAAGCCGCCGCTTGAGCACGCGGAGCGCCTCCATTCCACTGTCGCCACCGGCCCCTGCGACGGTCCATCATCAGTTTCGCCGGCTCGTGCCAGTGCGCCTGGGTGAGCGCGATCCGGTGCAGGGCGGCGTTGAGTTGCCGGTTGCCGGTGCGGCTCAAGCGGTGTCTGGCTTTGTTCGA
>JBPCPG010000290.1:0-15535 GCA_050999445.1 Nakamurella sp.
CGGTGAGAATCCCAAGAAGGTCTGGGCAGTCGTCTGTCAGACGTTCGACGTGCCGGCGGCTCTACATCACGGCCTACCGGACTGACCTACGCTCCACACCCTTCTTGTCCACGCAGCCTCTTTCTTCACCGCGCAGCACCTGGAGCCGCAACCAACTGCTGCGTCGTGAACACGACGTCTGTGCACACGACGTCTGTGCACACCACGACTGTGCAGAACGTCGGACTCCCACGACAAACGCCGGGGCCACGCCCCGTTCAAGGGCTTCCTCATGGCTGGGCGTGCAGATGCCGCGACACGCCCGTCCAGTTGCTGGCGCATCGAACATCTGTACGTCTACAGTTGTCCCCATACCCGTTCGGCATCCACATTCCCTGCGGCGTCGAGGTGACTGTCGGTGTGTGGTTCTACCGTCGGTCAGGACAGCACAACGACATCGAGCCAGGCAGAGCAGTACGAGCCGGGCTACTTGAAAAACGAAAGGCACGGGGTTGGGACATGTCGGCACCGGATCGTGAAAAAGCACTCGGAATCGCACTAGCGCAGATCGAGAAGCAGTTCGGCAAGGGCTCGGTGATGCGACTCGGCGACGAAGGTCGTGCGCCGGTCGAGGTCATTCCCACCGGATCCATCGCGTTGGACGTAGCGCTGGGGATCGGTGGTCTACCCCGGGGGCGTGTGGTCGAGATCTACGGCCCGGAGTCCTCGGGCAAGACGACAGTCACTTTGCACGCAGTGGCCAGTGTCCAGGCGGCAGGCGGCATTGCGGCATTCATCGACGCGGAACACGCACTTGATCCGGAGTACGCGAAGGCTCTCGGTGTCGACACCGATTCGCTGCTGGTCTCGCAGCCGGACACGGGGGAGCAGGCGCTGGAGATCGCGGACATGCTGATTCGCTCCGGCGCCATCGACCTGGTCGTGGTGGACTCGGTGGCCGCGCTGGTGCCAAGAGCCGAAATCGAGGGCGAAATGGGTGACAGTCACGTCGGCCTGCAGGCCAGGTTGATGTCTCAGGCATTGCGCAAGATTGCCGGAGCCCTGAGCAACACCAACACGACGATGATTTTCATCAACCAGTTGCGCGAGAAGATCGGCGTCATGTTCGGCTCGCCGGAGACGACCACGGGCGGTAAGGCGTTGAAGTTCTACGCCTCGGTTCGGTTGGACATCCGGCGCATCGAAGCACTCAAGGACGGCACCGATATCGTCGGTAACCGGACCAGGGTCAAGGTCGTCAAGAACAAGATGGCTCCGCCGTTCAAACAGGCGGAATTCGACATCATCTACGGCCAGGGCATCTCCCGCGAGGGTTCCCTGATCGACGTAGGTGTCGAGCAAGGTCTGGTCCGCAAGGCGGGTGCCTGGTACACGTACGACGGAGAGCAGTTGGGACAGGGCAAGGAGAATGCCCGCAACTTCCTGCGAGAGAATCCGGATGTGGGCGAAGAGATCGAAAAGCGCATCAAGGAGAAGCTCGGTGTCGGCGCTCATCTCGACGACACGGTCGCTCCCGCGCCGGTCGACTTCTGACGGTAGGGACTCGTGCAGGTGTCACTCGGTAGCACGAGAAGTGAGCGCGACCGCGACCCCGCCGCCCCCACCCGGCCACCCGTTCTGCCGATCGCTCGACAGTCGGTTGGACGGGCAGCAGGGACCGACCACTCAGAGCCGGATCGGACCGCGCGCCTCGCGCTGTTGGCTGAACAGATCGCCGGGGTGCAGGCGCAGCCCGAAGGCGGTCCCCGTTCGCGCCAGGTGGGGGTTCAGGCCGATGAGTCGCTTTCGGACGATGACCAGGACCGACAGCAGCTGGCGGCGGCCAGGGCGATCTGCCTGCGCCTGCTGGCCGTAGCTCCCCGGCCGCGCGCCGGCCTGGCGCAGGCTCTACGTCGGAAGGAGATTCCGGATGCGGTCGCCGAGGAGGTCTTGGATCGGCTCACGGACGTTGGCCTGATCGACGATGTTGCGTACGCGGGAAGTTTCGTTCGTACGAAGCACCGGGATCGCGGCCTCGGACAGGCCGCGTTGCGAACGGAACTGCGCAGGCTCGGCGTCGACGAAGAATCGATGGCCTCCGCAGTTGAGACGGTGGATACCGACGCAGAGCGATCAAGGGCCACGGAACTCATCGCGAAGCGGGTGGACGCGGCAATGGAGGCCGGTCCAATAGCGGCGAAGCGGCGTTTGCTGGGGTTGCTATCGCGCCGTGGCTACCCGTCGGCGGTCGCCGTGTCCGTGGTCGAGCAAGCTCTTGACAGCTACTGCACGAACGACCACGGCTGAGCGCCGAAGAACGGGTCGATCGCCGTGCCCTGCGCGGGTCGGCTTGACCCGTCAAG
Organism: Nakamurella sp.; assembly: GCA_050999445.1. Taxonomy (GTDB): domain Bacteria; phylum Actinomycetota; class Actinomycetes; order Mycobacteriales; family Nakamurellaceae; genus Nakamurella. Next base: position 2,343 of record JBPCPG010000290.1, read on the forward strand.
GGCACGTCTTTAACCTCAAGGTCACAGGAGAATCACGAAGCGTGTACTGGAGTCGGGTGCGCGATCGATAGCGGTGAAACTTGCCGCATTTGCTCAGCTGGTCTGGGCCAAGCGGATCGGGCCTCCGAAGGGCCGACCCGGTGATGGTTGGCATCCTCATGGTGCATGCCAGTGGTCCTCCCTCCGTCCATGGACGGCGACAACGAGGGAGGTGTCATGCCGATCGTCTTGATCGTCGTTCTCGTAGTGCTTCTGGTGTTGGCTCTGGTCGCTTTGATAGCCATACTTCGGCGGCAATCGGCTGCCCCGGCTCTCGACGAGAACGTCATTCGCAGGCTCTTGACCGAGAGCATTGCAGCAGGAGCGCAGCACGGCACCGCCGTCGTTGCAGGTTCTCCGGACGCGTCGGATGAGGCAGGCTTGCAGTCTGTCGAGTACTCGGAGTCGACCGCGCCGAACCCGGCCGTAACAGCACTGCAGCGGTCTGAAGAGGTGAGCGCCCTCAATTTGCTGCGGCAGGAGGCTTCGGCAGCTGCGGTGGAGATTCGTAGGGTTGCTGCCGACGCGGCCGACGCTGTCCGAGAACGCTCGTTGTTCGACGCCGCCGGTTTGCGCGCCGCAGCCCGGGCAGAGGCGGACAAAACCGTGGAATCTGCCCGGGCGGAAGCGGCTGCAGTTCAGGCGGGCATCCAGACGGAGCGCCAGAGATTGGCCAGCGAAGCGATCGACGCACTTGCGGCCGAGCGCAGCGAGCTGCAGAAGGCGCAGCAACGGCTGCACGGTGCGGCCGCGTCGCTCGGTGACGATCAGAAGGCGTTGGCCGACGAGCAGGAGCGCGTGCGGGTCGAGCGGCAGGACCTGGGCAGATCGCGGTCGGCCGTCGACGATCGGGAGGGCGATCTCCGTCGGCTCAGCAACGAACTCGCTGCCCGTGCAGCGGATATGGAGCAGAAGGCACAGGAGATCGAGAACCGTCTCGCTATCCAGGAGGCCGAGCTGATCCGGATCTCCGGACTGACGATCGCCGCGGCACGCGACGAACTGTTGGCCTCGCAGGAACAGGCTGTGCGTCGCGATGCGGCGTTCATGATTCGCCGGGTGGAGAGCGAGGCGGAGGCCACCGCGAAGACCAAGGCTCGGGCCATCGTCGCCGAGGCCGTGCAGCGAGTCGCCTCCGACCAGACGGCCCAGACCGTGGTCTCCGTCGTCCACCTGCCGGCTGATGAGGTCAAGGGACGCATCATCGGGCGCGAAGGTCGCAACATCCGAACCTTCGAGACGATCACCGGTGTCAACGTCATCATCGACGACACACCGGAAGCGGTATTGCTGTCCTGCTTTGATCCGGTCCGGCGCGAGATCGGCCGCATCACCTTGCAGATGCTGATCGACGACGGGCGGATCCATCCGCATCGCATCGAGGAAGCGTTCGAGCGCGCGGGCGACGAGGTCGAGGCACTATGCCGACGTGCGGCCGAGGACGCGATGCTCGACGTAGGAATCTCTGATCTGCATCCAGAACTGGTCAAGCTCGTCGGGCGCCTCAAGTACCGCACGTCCTACGGACAGAACGTGCTCGGACACCTGGTGGAGACCTCGCACATCGGCCGGATCATGGCAGCAGAGATGGGTATCGATGCGGCCGTCGTGGCTCGGGGAGCTTTCCTGCACGACATCGGCAAGGCACTGACCCACGAGGCGCAGGGCTCGCACGCGATCGTGGGCGCGGAATTGGCTCGTAAGTACGGCGAGTCGGAAGCGATTGCGCACTGCATCGAGGCTCACCACGATGAGGTGCTGCCGACGACCGTCGAGGCGGTGCTCACCCAGGCGGCGGACTCGTGCTCGGGGGGCCGGCCCGGTGCGCGCCGGGAGTCGCTCGAGTCCTACGTGCAGCGGCTGGAGCGCATCGAGGCCATCGCGGGGGCGAAGAAGGGTGTCGAGAAGGTATTCGCGATGCAGGCCGGACGCGAACTCCGGGTCATGGTCAAGCCGGAAATCGTCGACGACCTGGAGGCACACGTGCTCGCTCGGGAGGTTGCCAAACAGATCGAGGAGGAGCTGACCTATCCCGGCCAGGTTCGGGTCACCGTCATCCGGGAGTCCCGCGCCACCGAGATCGCCCGCTGACGCTGCGGCTTGGAGTACCGGACGCTGCTGGATCGCGCCTTGACGTTCAGTCGCGTCCGGCCTCGAGGTTTCAGAACCGGCCCTCCGGTGTCCGGCCAGCGGGTCGAGGCTCTCGGCCGGCGCCGGGCGGCCCGGCGAAGACCTGCGCGATGTCCATCCAAAGGTCCGCCTGGCCGGCAGAAGCCACCACCGCCAGGTCGTCACGATGCCGACGTTGCGTGATGAGAAGGCAGAAGTCTACGGCGGGCCCGGTGATCCGGTCTTCGGCGTCGGTAGCTCCCCACGTCCACCAGGACCCGTCCGGAGCGGTCAACTCGACTCGAAATGGCGATCTCGGGCTTCGCCGTCCGTGAACGGAGAACGCGAAGTCTCTGGTTCGAACGCCGAGGTCCGCGATGTGACGAAGCCGCGACGTGGCCATGACGTCGAGATCCAATGCATCGGTGATATCGACGCCGTGAGCCCAGGTCTCCATGATTCTGGCTGCAGCCATGGAGCCGACGCCCATCGCCGGCCCGAACCAGGGGAGCTTGGCGCCCCTGGGGAGCTCCGACAAGGCGGCCAGTAGGTCCGCCCGGGCCTGCCGCCACGCCGCAATGAGCTCGTCGGCGGGTTTCGCCGCTTCCAGGGCGGCGCCATCGTGAACGGTCTTGTCCGGGTCAGCCCCGAACGCCTCCACCTGCCTTGCAAAGCCGGCCGGATTCCGACAGGCCAACGTGCTGACCCGATCGGTCCAGAGCAGGTGGCCGATTTGTTGCCCGATGCTCCATCCGGTGGCCGGCGTTGGCAGGCTGAAATCGATCCCGTTGCTCGTCACGCCGTCCAGGGCGTCGCCTTCCGCCCGGAGGTCGGCGAAAGTAGCTGTCAGCTCGTCGGTTGCGTCGGCCATGACCCCGGGTTCTCTACTGTGCTCCCGTCCGGCGTCGGTCGGCCGGGCGAAACCTTTTCAGGACCTGTTCGGAGTCGCGCTGAAGAAAGTTAGGTGCGCGTGGCCAGAAGGACGAGAATCTTCGCCTAATCGCGGTGGTCGAGGTGCTGCTCCTGCTCCCGCTCGAGGGCTACTCGCAGCCCGCTGCTCGACGCGTGGGGGTACGTCACTGCTGCTGTCGGTGACACTTGGCATCCTCTGCCGCGGTCTGCGAACTCACTTCCGACGCCGGTCGAGAACTTATCGGGCTGTCCAACCGCCGTCGATGGCCAGCGTCGTACCCGTGATGAGCGACGCGGCGGCCGACGCCAGAAAGACCACAGCTCCGGAGACCTCCCGGGGGGTGCCAATCCGGTGGAGGGCCGCGATGCGCTCTTTGGTGTCGGCGAGAAACGCAGGATCCGAGAGCGCCGCACGCGTGCCGTCAGTCTCGATGAAGGTCGGTGCAACGGCGTTGACTCGAATGCCGTATTGGCCCCACTCGACGGCCTGCACCTTGGTCAGGTGGATGACCGCGGCCTTGCTGATGCAGTACGACGACTCGCCGGGCAGGGCGACCAAGCCGGCCTGTGACGCGACATTGACAATTGCGCCACCGCCCCGGGATCGCATGTGTTTCGCCGCGTGCTGGGAGAGGAAGAAGACGGAGCGCGTGTTCAATTCCCAAACTGCGTCGAAGTCATCTTCGGTGACGTCGATCGCCGCACCGCCGATACCGCCGCCGGCGTTGTTGACCAGAATGTCGAGCCGATCGAACTCCTTGATTGCTCGATCGATCGCGGAGCGGCTGCTAGCCAACTCAGTGACGTCCATCTCGACGACGACCGCCCGGCGGCCAAGTCGCCGGATCGCATCCGCCAAATCCTCACCGGACGCGCGTCGTCGAACACCCAGCGCAATGTCTGCGCCTGCCGCCGCCAGATCGAGAGCAATGGCTCGACCAAGACCACGACTGGCGCCGGTGACCAGGGCAGCCCTACCGGTCAGGTCGAAACGGGAGACTTCCACCGCAAAGCCTTTCCGGACTGGTGTCCTGGCGCGGTTTCCGGTGCCGGCCTGGCGTCAGCAGTACCAACCGGGGCCTATCAGGTGCGACCGGGAACTATAACGCGGCCTCGGGTCACAGCGAGGGACATTGCGGGATGCCAGGCGGTCCAGCACCTCGATGGTCGGAGTCGGCCTTTCGAGCTCGCCGTGTGCGGGGCCGCAGCGGAAGCCCCTGGATGGATTCCCCGTGGGTCGGGACTCCATCGCCGCGGACGGCCGGTGCCCGGGACGGACGTACCCTGATGTGCGTGAGTACTGCCATGATCGAGCCCCGAACCGTCCAGGTGGTGGGTCGGTGACCTGCCCGCCCGTCACCGACCCGGCGGTGCCCTGTGTGCATGCCGATTCGTCCGCAGCCACTGCCACTGCCACTGCCACGACGACCGCAACCGCAACCGCAGCAGCGGCTGTCGCCGCAGCAGCCACTACCGTCGTCGCCGCTGCGCCGATTGTCGGCGGTGAACAGGCCCGCACGTACCAGGTGCGCACTTACGGCTGCCAGATGAACGTGCACGATTCCGAGCGTCTGGCCGGCCTGTTGGAACAGGCCGGGTACGTGAGCGTCGGAAAGAACCAGGACGCTGACGTCGTCGTGTTCAACACCTGCGCAGTTCGGGAAAATGCTGACAACCGGTTGTACGGCAACCTCGGAATGCTTGCGCCCAAGAAGACGACCAATCCCGGTATGCAGATCGCGGTCGGCGGTTGCCTCGCGCAGAAGGACCGCAGTGAGATCGTCCGGCGAGCGCCCTGGGTCGACGTCGTCTTCGGTACCCACAATGTCGGGTCGTTGCCGACGCTCCTCGAACGAGCCCGCCACAACGCCGCGGCACAGGTAGAGATTCTGGACGCGCTGGAAGTCTTCCCGTCGTCGCTGCCGGCGAAGCGTGATTCCTCATCGTCGGCTTGGGTGTCGATCTCGGTGGGGTGCAACAACACCTGTACCTTCTGCATCGTTCCGGCGCTGCGGGGCAAGGAAACCGATCGCAGCCCGGGGGACATCCTGGCCGAGGTGGGCATGCTCGCTGCCGAAGGCGTCCTGGAAGTGACGCTGCTGGGGCAGAACGTGAATTCCTACGGCGCCGAATTCGGCGACCGCGGCGCCTTCGCGGAGCTCTTGCGGGCCTGTGGCCGCATCGAGGGCATCGAGCGGGTGCGCTTCACCTCTCCGCATCCCCGAGACTTCACGTCCGACGTCATCGCTGCGATGGCCGAGACGCCCAACGTGTGTCACCAGCTCCACATGCCGTTGCAGTCCGGTTCGGATCGCATCCTGAGGGCCATGCGGCGCTCGTACCGGAGTGCGAGGTACCTGTCCATTCTGGACGAAGTGAGAGCTGCGATGCCCGATGCTGCCATCACCACCGACATCATCGTCGGATTTCCCGGTGAGACCGAGGACGATTTCCAACAGACACTGGAAGTGGCCGCGTCCGCCGAGTTCGCCACAGCGTTCACGTTCCAGTACTCGCCGCGGCCAGGAACTCCGGCAGCGACCATGCCCGACCAGGTGCCACCTCCAGTCGTCACCGAGCGGTATCAGCGATTGAAAGAAATCGTCGACACCTCCGCGCTTCGCGGCAACCGCAATCAGATCGGCCGGACGGTGGAAGTGCTGGTCGCTGCGGGCGAGGGACGCAAGGACAGCGCAACCGCGCGATTGAGCGGCCGTTCGAGAGAGGGCCGGCTGGTGCACTTCTCACCCACCGGTTCGCAGGTGGGGGGCTCGATCCGACCGGGCGACGTGGTTACCACCGTCGTGACCGGAGCGGCACCCCATCACGTCGTTGCCGATGGCGATGTGCTCGACCACCGCCGAACGCGGGCAGGTGACCATCATGCCGACGGGCTGACGCCGCGGACGCCAGGCGTCGGTTTAGGAATGCCTGCCTTCGGCCGCCCCGCGGTTCAATTGCTGCGGCATGCCGCCGGCGGGTCAGGGACCTCCTGACCCACCGCCCAGCTCGCTCGAACCCACCGGAAACTTGCTAGGACCCACCGAAAAGCCGAGCCGAGCTGTAGCGGCTGAAGTAGCGGCCGAAGGAATCGGCCGGCTCTGTCTGCGGGACCGTCACCCTTCGACGACGCCTTCTGCCGCGGCCAACCATTCCTCCCACTGCAGGGCCTGGGTCTCCGCCTCCTTGGCCTTGCGCTCGTTGCCGGCCGCTCTGGCCTTGTCCGCCTGCACCCGGTATCCCTGCGCGCGCGATCGGAATTGCTCGATCCGTGCGCTGGTCTCAGGGTCCGTTCGACGCCAGTAGGAGTCCTCCGCCGACCTGATCCGGTCCTCGATGGCGCGCAGTCGCGAGTCGAACTCTTTGATTCGTTCACGCGGCACTTTGCCGGCTGCTTCCCAGCGCTCCTGGATGGATCGCAACGCGGCCTTCGCAGAATCCAACCCGTCGGCGGCGTTGATCTTTTCTGCCTCGACAAGCAATCGATCCTTGGTCTCGGCGTTCGCCTCGAACTCGTGGTCGCGCTCGGAAAAGGTCTGATTCCGATGCGAGAAGAACTTCTCCTGCGCAGCCCGGAAGCGCCCCCAGAGCGCGTCTTCGACCTCGCGAGGCGCTCGGCCCGAAGCCTTCCATTCCTCCATCAGAGTTCGGTACTCGCCGGCGGTTCTTCCCCACTCGGTGGACTCAGCCAGCGCCTCCGCCCTGGCTATCAGAACCTCCTTCGCCTCCCGGGCCGCGCCGCGCTGCTTGTCCAGGTCGGCGAAATGCGTGCCGCGACGGCGCGTGAAGGCGTCGCGCGCTTTCGCGAACCGTTTCCACAACGCATCATCGGTCTTGCGGTCGATGCCTTTGACCGTCCGCCATTCGTCCACGATCTCCTTGAGTCGATCACCGGTGGCTTTCCATTGCTCGGAATCGGCGAGAGACTCCGCCTCGACGCACAGCGCCTCCTTGGCCGCCACTGCGGTTGCCCGAGCTGCAGCGCGGGCCGTGGAAGCGCCCGCAACAGCAGCGTCGGCGGCCCCGATAACGATCTCGAGTCGAGCGGCCGCTGAGTCCAGGTCGCCGATCGCGGCCAGAGTATCGACCGACTCGCGAAGCTCGATGGCGTGCGTCTTGGTGGATTTCGGATCACCGGAGCCGGTCGCGAGCCGGGTCTCCAAGAGGGCGATCTCAGTCGCGAAGTCATCGAATCGTCGAGCGAAATGAGCCAGGCCGGCTTCAGCGTCACCCGCCTGCCAATTGCCGACGGTGCGCTCTCCGGTCGGGCCGTAGACGTAGACGGACCCGGCCTCGTCGATGCGGCCCCACTTGTGCGGGTCGGTTGGTTCGGTCACCTGTTCTCCGCCGGGAACCGCGGTGGCGCCCGTGCGCGCAGAATTGCGGCGGCCGGGAGCGCCACCTGGCCGGCCGCCCGGCCGGCCGGGGCCGGCAGGCGAGGTCGGCGGCGAAGTCGGCGTGGGGGCGACCGGCGCCGCATTCTCCGGCTCCGTCGTTCCGGCCCCGGGCACGGCCGGACTTGTCATCTCGGCCTCGGAGCTTCGGGGCTCGGGTGTTGCGGGTAGGTCCGACTGGGTAGTTCCGGGCTCGCCGGCCGCGAGCCCCGCGGCCCGGTCATCGAGCGTCGAAAGTCGGGATGACTCAGGGTCGATCCCCGGCTGAGGACTCGAGCTCTCGCCGACCGCGCTCGAACTATCCGACTCCTCGACCGGCGCGGTCGAGTCGGTCGACGCGGGTGCCGCGTCAGTCGAAGGCGTCTCCGCCGGTACGGGAGTTCTCGTCGCTTCGCCGTCGCCGTGCTCGGCGGGCAGGTGCTCGGTCATCGGTGAGTGGCCTTTCTGGTGCTCAACGGGGGAGCCAGGAACTCCCGGGCACCTCCTGGGTGCCCCTTGTACATCGCTCGGGTTCGCGCTGAACCAGCAGTCACCAGTGTGCCCGCTGGGCCCGACGGTCCACCACCCCGCGCCGGCGACGGACCGGCTGACGGACGGCGGCCGCCTTCGCCGCGGACTCCGCGAAGGTTAGCCTGCACGGGTGATCGTCGGAGCGGCCGTATGTCCAGGAGCGCCCTTTTTGGTGCCCGGACTCGCGCCGGCTCTGGCCGAGTCCGTTCGAGATCTCGTCGACAGCTGCGCCGAAGCGATTGCGACGCTTGTCGATGTGGACCGGATTGTGCTCCTGACCAGCGGGCCCCGCGCACTGGACCGCAGTCGGTCATTCCCGCTGACCACGGTGCTCCATCCACCCGGTGCCACGGTGACCTCGGGCATCCTGACGAACAGTCGGCTGCCGGGTAACTTCCGGTGCAGCCTCGCCGGAACGCCGGGTACGGGCCGGCACACCGGCGAAGCTCCGGGTGTCGGTGTTGTTGTCGGAGCGGCACTCGCTGTTTCAGCCGGGATCTCCGCCGCCACCACGGCGATCGAGCTGGTGGCCGGACCTTCCGGCTCCGGCTCGTGGACCGATCCGAGTTCGCCGGCCGGCCGCGTGCTGGCCGGAATCGAGGCGCCCGGCGAGCGGGTCGGGCTCCTCGTCGTCGGCGAGGGCTCAGCCAGTCGTGGAGCGGAGGCGCCGGGTGATGGCTGCCCTGGAGCGAAGCGATTCGACGACTCCCTCGTCTCGGCTCTGCGGACGGGTGACCCGGCGATGCTGGGCGTCGTCGTCGACGTCGAGCCCGAAGAAGCAGCCCGACTCGTCTTCACGTCCAGATCCAGCTTCGGCGCGCTCGCAGCCATCACCAGCGCGGCACCGCCGACCCGCTCAGAACTGCTGTACGCCGGTGCGCCCTTGGGTGTCGGTTACGTCGTGGCGAGGTGGTCATGGGGCTGAACCGGTTGATCGTGGTGGCCGGGCCTACCGGAACCGGAAAGTCGGATTTGGCGCTGCGACTTGCCGAGCGATTCGACGGGGAGGTGATCAATGCCGACTCGATGCAGTTGTACCGGGGGATGGACATCGGCACGGCGAAGTTGCCATCACAGGAGCGTCGCGGCATTGCCCACCACCTGTTGGACGTGCTGGACATCAGTCAACGAGCCAGCGTCGCCGCGTATCAGGGCGCCGCCCGGCAGCACGTTCAGAACATCCTGCGGCGGGGGCGGACTCCGGTGCTCGTCGGCGGCTCGGGCCTCTACATCAGTGCAGTTGTCGACAGCATCGATTTTCCGGGCACCGACGCCGCAGTCCGTGCCGAACTGGAGGCAGAGCTGGCGCGGAATGGACCGGGCGAGCTCCACCGGCGACTGGAGCGCCTCGATCCGGCCGCGGCTGTTGCCATCGAACCGGCCAACGGCCGACGGCTGGTCAGGGCGCTCGAGGTGATGGCAGTCACCGGCCGCCCGTTCACCGCGACCATGCCGGTACCGGGACCGCCCCGGTTCGACGCCGCGCTCATCCGCCTGGACATGGAGACAGCCGTCCTGGACGAGCGACTCGCGCGGCGGGTACGGCAGATGGTGGCCGCCGGGCTTGTCGACGAGGTGGCGCAGCTGGACGCGCTCGGCCTGCGCGCCGGCGTCACGGCCTCGAAGGCGCTGGGATATCCGCAGATGCTCGAGGTTCTCGACGGCCTGACCGGCCTCGAGGCGGCCATCGACGAAACGGTGCGGTTGACTCGTCGGTTCGTCCGTCGTCAGCGCTCCTGGTTCCGGCGTGACTCGCGCATGCAACGGCTGGATGCACAGTCGCCTGACCTTCTCGCTCGCGTCTCCCGGCTGGTGCAGATGGAACCGGTGGCCGGCTGACCCCCGCGGAGCGACAAGTAGGCTTCCGCGCATGAGCACCGCTGGGGTGCCCTTCGTCAAGGGCCACGGAACTGAGAACGACTTCATCCTCCTGCCCGACGCAGCGGACACCCTGGAGGTCACCGGCTCTCAAGTCAGGGCACTCTGTGACCGCAGGGCCGGCCTGGGCGCCGACGGTGTCATCCGGGTGGCTCCGGCAAGATCCGGCGCACACTTCTTCATGGACTACCGAAATGCGGATGGTTCGCTCGCCGAGATGTGTGGCAATGGCGCCAGAGTATTCGCTCGATTCCTCGTCGACGCAGGCTGGGAACGGAACGGGTCGTTCGACTTCGCGACTCGTGGTGGCCTTTGCGCCGCCGCTGTCGACTCGCAGAGCGACATCAGCATCGCAATGGGCTCCGCGACCTTGGGTAGGACGTCGGAGGCCGTGCTGGCCGGGACGGCGTACGTGGGCACCGTGGTCGACGTCGGTAACCCTCATCTCGTCTGCATGGTGAGCTCTGCGGATCTGCTGGACGATCTCGATCTGACGACCGCGCCGCTCGTCGACGTTGCGCTGTTTCCGACGGGTGTGAACGTCGAATTCGTCGTGCCTCTGCCCGACGGCCACAGCTGCACCGACGGCAACGGTCACATCCGAATGCGGGTGTTCGAGCGTGGCGTCGGTGAAACCCGTTCCTGCGGAACGGGAACGATTGCGGCAGCCGCAGCTTTTCTGGCGACGAAGGGCATGGCCCTTGGGAGGGTGAACGTACACGTGCCCGGTGGCTCGGTGCTGGTCGAGGTCTCTGCGTCGGGCGCGATTCTGACCGGTCCGGCGGTCATGGTGGCTGCTGGTGTCATCGATCCGCAGTTCTGGGCACAGCACCGCTGATCCGTTCGTTTGGGTTTCGGCTCTGTCGGAGTTTCGCCCGGTTCGCCGGGCTCCGGGCCTGTCGTCAGGAATTCAGTAGCAAAGAGCACACGTTCTCGGGCACTCTGGAAGCCATATGACGAACCACGACGAATTCTTCGAACCGCCCGAGCAGGGCGGAGTCACCGACGACGAGACGCGCGGAGCTCGAGATCTGGCTGACCGCGCCGCGCTACGCCGCGTCGGCAGCCTGTCCACCCAGCTCACCGACATCACCGAGGTGGAGTATCGCGACCTGCAACTCGAGCAGGTGGTACTGGTGGGAGTGTGGTCCACCGGTTCGGCAGCCGATGCCGAAGCGTCGATGACCGAACTTGCCAGGCTGGCGGAAACCGCCGGTTCGGTGGTGCTCGACGCGCTGTCCCAGCGGCGTAGCCATCCTGATGCGGCCACTTACATCGGCTCCGGAAAGGTCAAGGAGCTGAACGAAATAGTTCAGATGTCGGGCGCGGACACAGTTATCTGTGACGGCGAATTGTCGCCGGGACAGTTGCGCAATCTGGAAGAGCAGCTGAAGGTGAAGGTCGTCGACCGAACCGCCCTGATCCTGGACATCTTTGCGCAACATGCCAAGTCCAAGGAGGGAAAATCACAGGTTGAGCTCGCGCAACTCAGGTACTTCCTGCCGCGCCTGCGCGGGTGGGGTGTTGCGCTCTCGCGGCAACGCGGCGGGCGGGTGGCTTCCGGTGCGGGCATCGGTTCTCGCGGGCCCGGAGAGACCAAGCTGGAGATAGACCGTCGGCGCATACACCGCCGCATCGCGCAATTGAAGAGTGAGCTGGCTGCCATGCGCCAGGTGCGCGACACGAAGCGATCGCAGCGTCGCGCCAACGCGGTGCCGGCGGTCGCGATCGCCGGGTACACCAATGCGGGCAAGTCGTCCCTGCTCAACTCCCTTACCGAAGCCGGCGTGCTGGTCGATGACGCATTGTTCGCCACGCTGGACCCGACAACCCGTAAGACCACCACGACGGATGGGCGGGTCTACACCCTGACCGACACAGTCGGCTTCGTCCGCCATCTGCCTCACCAGCTGGTCGAGTCGTTTCGGTCCACCTTGGAGGAGGTCGCGGACGCCGATCTGGTGGTGCACGTGATTGACGGCTCCGACTCCCACCCAGAAGATCAGGTTGTTGCGGTGCGCGAGGTTCTCAGAGAGATCGACGCGTCAACGGTCCCGGAGATCATGGTGGTCAACAAGATCGACGCGGCCGACGAAATTGCCCTCGGCCGATTGCGTCACCTGTTGCCCACCGCGATATTCGTGTCGGCGCGGACGGGAGAAGGCATCTCCGCACTCCGCGCAGCCATCGCCGGCGCCTTGCCCGACCCGGCCATGCGCATCGAGGTGTTGGTGCCGTTCAGTCTGGGGAAGCTCGTCTCGCGTGTGCACGCAGAAGGCACGGTGCTCTCCGAAGAGCACACTGGGGAAGGCACACTGCTATCGGCCAAGGTCCAACCAGACCTGGCCGGGCTGCTGCAGGACTATCGGGTGGTCGCCAGCGGCCGCTGATCGCGACGACGCTGACGGAGCGGAAACGGACGGGCGCGTTCGAGGTCTTCGCCGTCGCCGATGTAGGGGAGTACCCTCGAAAGTACGTTGTCGTCGGTGAGGTGTCATTGACGGAACGAGTCTGGTTGTCGGAGGATCCCTTGAGCATTCGGAGGTGGGAAGATGGGCGGCATTCAGCCATGGCACATCATTCTGGTGGTCGTCGTTTTTCTACTGTTGTTCGGTGGCAAGAAACTTCCTGACGCAGCCCGGGGCCTCGGACGGTCCTTGCGGATCCTGAAGTCGGAGGTCGGCGCCATGCACGAGGAAGATGGTAAGCCGAAGCCGGCCACGGAGACCGAGAACACTGCTGCAGTGGCGACACCGCCTTCGCAAATCGCTCCTGCTCCGCTCTACCAGCCCACCGTTCAGGTCCCTGGTGCAGCACCGGTTGCGGCACCTGCGTACGGTGCCACCGCTGTTCCGGTAGCGGCGCCTGTCGCACAGCCGGTGTCGAGCACCCCGGTGGCCGGGCCCCCCGCCAGCTGAAATAGCACAGTTTGGATTTGCCCGGTCGGAAGTCTCCGGACTTGGTGGTCGCACGATTCGACGATGGGCCCCTCCCGCGGGAGGGGCCCATCTTCATTGTCGATTCGACGCGACGTCAGAGCTTCCGCAGTACAGCCACGACTCGGCCCAGGATCACCGCATCATCCCCTGGGATCGGAGCGTAGGCCGGGTTGTGCGGCATCAGCCAGAGGTGACCGTCCTTGCGCTTGTATGTTTTGACCGTGGCCTCACCGTCGATCATCGCGGCTACTATGTCGCCGTTCTCGCCCACCTGCTGCTGGCGCACCACGACCCAGTCGCCGTCGGTAATGGCCGCGTCGACCATCGAATCACCGACGACTCGAAGCAGGAAGAGGGTTCCCTCACCCACGAGGTCCTTGGGAAGCGGAAAAAATTCCTCGATCGCCTGCTC
>JBPCPG010000269.1:0-4600 GCA_050999445.1 Nakamurella sp.
AATGGTCGCAGATAGCGCTTGGTATCCGAGATGGCCGGCGGCCGCATCAGAAAGACCCGATCTATGCCCGCCAAGGCGGCCGGGAAGGTCTCCGGTCGCTCGAAATCGAGCGTCCTGCATTCCTGGGCACCGCTGTACCTGGCAGGCCGGTTCGCTCCGGCTATCGTCGGAACGCCGGCTTTGGCGAGCAGATCGACCAGCGGCGCGCCTACGGTGCCTGTTGGTCCGGTCACCAGCACACTTCCGACGCCGGTCATCGATCCTCCGCCACCTTCGGAGCGCAGGTATCTTCGATCTCCGCACCTGACGGGCGCAGGGGCGAAAGGCCGGCGTCGTGCACGGGTGGCACGTTCGCCGCGAATTCACGCGTCCGGCCGTCGTTCCAGAATTGGGCGGGCACCGCCCCGCCGAGCAGTTCCCGCACCAGCGCCGGACTTTCGATGGGTGCGTCCGAACCGACGACGATCACGTTCCCTCGCCTGCGTCCCTTGAGCATCGGCGGATCCGCGATAACTGCCACCTCGGGAAAGATGGCGCCCACGGTCGCGACTTCGGCCCTGCTGCCATTGAGGTCCGGTGCATCACCGCAGTTGAGCAGATACAACCCACCGGGTTTCAATATTCGCCGAACCTGTGCAGTAAATTCGACTGTGGTCATGGACGGTGGCGTGACGGCGCCGGCAAATACGTCGCGCACCACCACCGCGAAACTTGCGTCCGCCAGCGATTCGGTGACCAGACGGGCATCGCCCACCCGAATTCGGAGCGCCGGCGACTTGGGCAGGTCGAACCATTCCCGCGCGAGCCGGGCCAGTTCGCCGTCGGAGTCGACCGCCAGATGCTGCGATGCGGGCCGGACCTGCAGCAGGTAGCGGGCCAGGGAACAAGCCGCAGCGCCCAGGTGCAGCACTCGCATCGGATCCGCAGCCTCCGACGATTGTTCGACAACCGAGGCGATCCATCGCATGTACTCGAATTCGAGTCGTCGGGGGTCGGACAGGTCGATGTGGGAGCTCTGAACGCCGTTGACCATCAACAGATAGCCGTCCGGGTTGTCCCGGTCCTGGACGAGCTCTGCGGTGCCGGAATCTATCGGGTAGAGCCCTGGCGTCGGTCCGGGCGGCCGCGACTTCCGGCCGCTGTGCTCCCGATGTCTGCCCATGGGTTCATCCTCCCTCAGGTCCACCATCTGAGTTTCATCGTTGTGCCCGAGGGATCTGGATCGAGGCTCTCGCTAAGCCATCGGCGTCTGGCGCGAGAATTGATCCGGGCGGCACTCGGCCCCGGTGATCAGATCGCAGATATCCTCGGGGGCATGCCGATCAACGGAGAGTATGCACCCAGTCCTGAGACGTGGGTTCGCAACCAGGTGGAGACCTACGAGGCCTCGGACGGGCAGGAAGGCACGACTCTGCGCGGTATGCCGGTCGTCGTCCTGACCACCATCGGAGCCAAGAGCGGCAAGGTCCGCAAGGTGCCGCTGATGCGGGTGGAACACGAAGGCGCCTACGCCGCTGTCGCGTCGCTGGGGGGCGCACCGAAGAACCCGGTCTGGTACTACAACCTCACGGCGAATCCGGCGCTGGAGTTGCGCGACGGCGCCCAGAACCACTCGATGACGGCCCGTGAGGTGTTCGGTGCCGAGTACGAGCAGTGGTGGGCACGAGCGGTGGCCGCGTACCCGGACTACGCCGAGTATCAGCGCAAGACCGATCGCCGGATACCGCTGTTCGTCCTCGAGCCGACCGACTGAAACCACACCCGTCGCCCTTTGACGCAGGCCCGGCGATGCGGTGCCCTATGGTCGGAATATGCCAGCCGATTCACCGACCATCGTCGCGACGTCCATGGGGTTCAAGTTGCGGGGACGGGACCGGTTCGACCTGGACCCTGGACCGGTGTTCGATCTGTGCGCCGAGCTCTCCGGAGCGACCGGAACGCCGAAGGTGTGCTTCATCGGAACTGCCACCGGTGATGAGAAGGCGACCATTGCGAGCGTCTACGCGGCGCTCGCACCTCGATTTCGGCCTTCGCACCTGGAACTGTTCTCGATGCCCAACATCGACGACGTCGGGGAGCACCTACTCGATCAGGACGTGGTCTGGGTCGGCGGCGGTTCCGTGGCAAACCTGTTGGCGCTGTGGAAGTTGCACGGCTGGGACGAGCTTCTGTTCCAGGCGTGGCAGGCGGGTGTCGTGCTCGCCGGAGTGTCGGCGGGTTCGTTGTGCTGGCACATCGGCGGGACCACGGATTCGTTCGGTCCGACGCTGCGACCGGTCAACAACGGTCTCGCCTTTCTGCCGTATTCGAACGGCGTCCACTACGACTCCGAATCGCAGCGCCGTCCGCTCTACCATCAGTTGATCGCCGACGGCGCGCTACCGGACGGCTACGCCACCGACGACGGCGTCGGCCTGGTCTACTCAGGCACAGAGTTGCGCGAGGCCGTTGCCGATCGCGACGGTGCCTTCGCCTATTCGGTCAGGCGCGGTCCCGCTGACCAGGCCGTCGAAACCGTGATCGAGCCGCGCCGTTTGCGGTGAGCCGTCCGATGGCAGTTTGGTCCCGCTCCGGCCGCCCTCTAGGCTGACGGACGGAGGCGTGTCCGAGTGGCCTAAGGAAGCCGCCTTGAAAGCGGCCGGGTGTAACAACCTCGCAGGTTCGAATCCTGTCGCCTCCGCCAACGATCAGGTTGACAGCGGAAACGACGTCGCTGCTGCAAGAAATGCGTCATTCTCCGCCGGTGAGCCGATGGTGACGCGGACGCCACCGGTGGAATCGGAGAACGCCCGCACGATGACCTTGTTGGCCTCGGTGTGTGCAGCAAATTCTGCCGCCCGCTCCGCCAGCGGTAGCCATACGAAATTGGCCTGGGATTCCGGTACTTCGAATTGGGCCTCGCGCAAGGCCGCGACGACGCGTACCCGCTCCGAGATGACTTGCTGCCACCGCGGTTTGAGCTCCTCGCGTGCTCCGATGGCTGCCACGGCGGCCGCCTGGGCAATCGAGCTGACAGCGAATGGAATGGCGACCTTGCTCAGCGCCCTGATCACCGTCGGGTCGCCGACTGCATATCCGACTCGCAAACCTGCCAAACCATATGCTTTCGACAGAGTACGCAGCGAAATGACGTTCGGCCGCGAGGTCGCCTCGGCGAGACCGTCTGCCGATTCGGGGTCGATGTCGAACTCGCCGTACGCCTCGTCGATGACGACGAGGACATTGTCCGGAACAGCGTCCAAAAAGGTGGTCAATTCTCGGCGATGCACCACGGTGCCTGTCGGGTTGTTGGGCGTGCACACGTAGATGAGCCGGGTTGTCGGCGTGATGGCTGCGGCCATCGCAGGCAGGTCCAACTCGTGTCCAGCGGTGACCGGGACGGGCAGCACCTGCGCTCCGGCGATCTGGGTGACGATGGGATAGGCCTCGAACGAGCGCCAACCGAACATCACCCTGTCTCCCTCGGAACACGTGATCTGCACGAGTTGCTGGCAGAGGGCGACCGAGCCGCACCCGGCGATCACGCGGTCGCGCTCCACGCCGACCAGGTCGGCGAGCGCATCGATGAGGGCGGTGGCGCCGTTGTCGGGGTAGCGGTTGATGCCGGCCGTGCCTGCGGTGCCGATCGCGCCGTGGATCGCCTGAACCACCGCAGGCAGGGTGGGGAACGATAGTTCGTTGGAAGCCAGCTTGATCGACCCGGGAACGGTGCGGCCGGGGGCGTAGGCGGGCAACGAATCCAGCGTGGGGCGCAACTGCACCGTCATGGTCACCTCGATGATCTCGTGGGCGGGCCCAGGCGATGGGTCTGCCTCCTTGCCGGACTGTAGTTGGTCCGGTTCATTCGAGAGAATTTCGGTGCGGGCGCGAGCAGCCGGATCGCCGGCTTGCCGGGTCAGGGTCGGCGCGCGTGTTAGGAAAGGTGGATGGGACCCAGTACGCGCGCTCGTGCCGCGAGAAGACTTCGTAGTTCGGTCTGGATTTGGGTGGCAATCATGACGTTCACGGTGGCCGGCTGCACCGCGGACGTCCCGACGACGGCCCCCCGCGCAGCTTCCCCGGTGGCCGCGGCAGCAGTCGCAGCGCCGGCCGGCGCCACCGTCCTGGTCACCGTTCCTGAACTGGGTTCGGGAGCAGGCGCGAGCAGCGCTTCCTCGCCGTCGGTGACGACTTCCTCGGCAGCCGGAGCGCCGAGGCCCGGTGCCGCATCTGGTGTCGGTGCGCCCGATCCGTCCACTGCGGTCGGCTCGTCCTTGCAGTCCACCTCACGGAGGACATCTCCGCCCGCGTTGACCCGGCCTGTTCCGTCCGCGCCGGGCGGCTCGCCGTCCTTGAAGCGCACGGAGCTGCCGCCCTCGAGCACCAGCACGGTGGCCTCCTCGGCAACTTTTTCCTCACCGGTCGCCACAACGCGGCAGTCCTTGTCGTCGTCCTCGGTGGTTCCGAGCTCCTCGACGTCCGTGATGTCGGTGAAACCGGTGGCGCCCGGCACCCTGAGCGTGCAACTGGCGAACTGCCCGAACTGCACGGTGCTGGGTACGCACGCCGGGGTCACTTCGAGCCTGGGTGCGGCGCTCGTGTCGACCGGTCAGCGCCGGGC
>JBPCPG010000331.1:0-4627 GCA_050999445.1 Nakamurella sp.
GCACTGTCCAGAGTCTGTTCGTACGTCCGCTGCACCTTCTTCGGCGACCTCTTCAGCGTGCCGGGCAACTGCGGCTCGTCAGTGGGCATTCCAACTCCTCCTCGTCGTCGGCGTCATCATTCATGAAACCCGCACGGAGACATGCCCTGAAGACACCGACGTACTCCCAGCTGGACAAGTCGCGGCGGCCACCGAGCCGAATGACACGCAGGCCGGTCGATTGCATCATCTCCTTCTTGCCAGGTCGAGTCCGAAGGCGCTTGTCCCGCCCGATCACGATCCAGCCACGAAGGAGCTCCATGCACCGCCGTAGCTGAGGCAACCTGACGTCCGGGTCACGCAAGGGTGGGCAGGTCGTGGGCAGAAGCACCCAAAGAAGCAAAAGGACCCACTCCCGACAACTCGAGAAGTGGGCCTCAACTGCGAAAACCTGGTGGAGCTGCGGGGAATCGAACCCCGGACCTCTTCGATGCGAACGAAGCGCGCTACCAACTGCGCTACAGCCCCGAACGCGGATCTCTCCGCGAACCTTGGAGAACAATACCAGCGCCCAGCTGGCAGCCAAGACACCTCTGGCGCGCCGGCTCATCCGGCGCGGAACGACTCTCCGACCAACACCGGCACGTTGCGGGAGACGTTCTCCTGGGCCGCGACGGGAACCTCGTTGCCGTAGCCGTCGGCCTCCAGTTCGCGGCCGGAGGCGCAGGCCTGGAGCGCGGCCTCGGTGTTGCGGCCGAGTTCTCGGTACGCGGCCGCGGCGGCTCTGGCCTCAGGCGACGCAGGACCGACACCGGCCTTGAGCAGCGCGTCGATGACGGCGCCGGCGCCCCACAGATCCTCCACGGCCGGGCGCAGCAGATCTCCTGGCCACCGTTCCCCCGCGGCGACCACGGCGATCGGCCCGTGCACGGCGTCGCGGCCGATCCACGCGGCCACTGCCCGTGCATTGCGCAGGCAGGCTCCGAGAACGATCAATCCCGACTCGGCCAACTGCCGGGAGATGGCTGAGCCGTTGGGCGAGGGCAGTACCAGTTTGCGCACTCCGGCCAACGGACCACTGCGGGCTGCCTCCTGCACCGACAGCGGCGACAGGCTCACCCCGCTGGCCCCCGCTTCGCGCCGCCCTACCGCCAGTACCGCGCCGCGGGTAGCGGCGAATGCCGCCGCCGAGGCATCCCGGAATCGAAACGGAAACACCTCGACGCCTTCGTCCACTGCGACGGACAGCGCGGTGGTGAAAGAAAGGACATCAACGACCACTGCGACGGCGGCGCCGTGAGCGATCGCCGCGGCACCGGGCATGCCCCAGTCGAATCGGATCGTCCAGCCCGGCTGACGATGGTGATCCGTGGCAGGCTGCGTCATTGTTGGGTCCCGGTCATCGGCGCCCACTCAGCCGGCGGCAGGCATCGGATCACTGCCCCGAAGCACGGCGATAGGCCTCCGGCAGGTAGTACTCCAAGTCGTCGAACGTCGGATCGTCGTCTTCCAGGTCGATGACTTCCCTGCCCCGGCGGTAACCGGACGGGGGCACCTGGGAAACGGCGACAGGCCGGCCGCTGAAAGGATGGGCTGCAACGGTGTAGCCGGCGCCCGCGACCTCCGGAAATGCCATCTCCTGCTCAGGTCGGATCTGCCTCGCGCGCCGCAGCCGGGCATCGCGTCGCTGCTGGATCTCGTTCTCGATCCGGACCTGCCGTCGCAGATATGTCAGGTATCCGACCGTCAGCAAGGCGAACACGACCGCACCGCTCCACAAGATCGGCTTGTACAGATATGCCGCCGCCCCGAAGACGAGGGTGGCCAGGACCAGGATCAGAGTGACTCGACGTCGACGCGAGAACCGGTAGGCCCGAGCAGCTTCGGCAGCGTCGGGGTCGTAGCCACCTCGGCCGGAGCGACGGGGAACCGGACGCAGTTGCGCCTCGTCCAACGAGCGCAGCCGGTCATACCCTTGGCCACGGTCGTTCGTCGACTCGCCGCGCTCGATTGGTGCGCGCGGAACAAATTCGGTGCGATACGAGTCCGGTCCCGGTTCAAGTTCCGGCGAATTCGTCCGCACATCGCTCCGGTACGAGCCTGGTTCGTATCGGGTGCTGCCGGCCGTGCGCGACGCTTCGCCGTCCTCGTCGTGGAAATCCGCGTCGTCGAACTCAGATTCCGACAGCTCATCGGCTACCGGCTCGGCCACGAAATCATCCTCTACTTGCACTGCGTTGCGCGGGCCGAGTTTCGGTCGGCGCCGAATGGAGGCCGACGCCATGCGCAGAACCCGAAAAGTGCCGCCATCGGTTTCGCTCTCTGGCACCTGCTCGCGTCGTCTGGCGACCATCGGCACCAGGACGACAAGCCATGCTGCGACGAGGAACACGATGATCAGCGACGCGGGGAAGGTGGACATCGCGCCTCCTCTCGAATTGGATCCGGTCGGCTGCGCACGCTGACGACAGGCCGTGGGTTCACGCTAGCGACCGGCCGACCTCAAGCTCCGTAGGGACACGCCAACACGGCCGGTTTCCGTCGCCATGAACCGGGCGATCGGAGCGCGGACGGGTCGCCGGGCCTGTCGAACTCCCCACCCCGCCGCGGCCGGGGCGCAGTTCACTCCGAACGCGACTGCGACCCGTTCGCGCGAAAACGATGCCACTGGGCCAACAGTTGGCCGGTTCCGTCTGGCAGCTCCTCTTTCGTCATGGCGAACAGCAGGTGATCTCGCCAAGCGCCGTTGATGTCGAGATACCGCTGCAGATAGCCCTCCTGCCGAAACCCGAGGTGCGCCACCACCGCCCGACTGGCCACATTGGTGGGCGCGATCGTTGCTTCGATACGATGCAGCCCAACGGGTCCGAAGGCATGGCCGACGGCGAGGGCCAGTGCCGCCGTAGCGATGCCACCACCCTGTCTGGTCGAATCGACCCAGTATCCGGCCCACGCCGAACGCAGGGCACCGCGTTGGATGCCGCCCACGGTCACCTGCCCGACGAACTGCCCGTCGACCGCGACGGCGAACGGCAGAACTTCACCGCGTCGTGCCGCAGCCGTCAGCAACGATCGATGAGAGTGCCACTGTGCTTTGGTATGCCGTTGCTCCCAGGTCAGCGAGCTGGTCGCATCCCACGGCGCGATGCTCGCCTCGTCACGGGTCCTGATCCCCCGCCAGCGTTCGCCGTCGGAGCGGCTCAGCGGACGAAGTTCGACCGCACCGCCTTGAACCCGGACCGGCCCCAGTTGCGCGGGCCAGCCAGGGTGCCGAACGCCGGGGAGCCATCCGTCGACCGTCACGACGACTCACGCACGTTGGGCGAGGAACGAAACCGAAACCTCGGTCCCCACCGGGATCTCGGTCGCGTACTCGTCGATGAGCACCAAGCAGTTCGCCTCCGCCAAGGAGGCGAGCAGGTGGGTGCCGCCGCCGCCGAGAATGTGCACCAGGTACTCGTCGTCCTCGTCGCGCATCAGCTGGCCGCGCAGGAACTGACGTCGACCATCGGGTGAGCTGATCGGTTCGAGCGTTCGAGCAGACACTGTGCGCCGGTAAGGATTCCGCCTGCCCAACATCACCCGCAGGACAGGGCGCACCATCACCTCGAAGACCACGAGCGCGGAAACCGGATTGATGGGCAGCAGGAACGTCGGCACCGAATCCGGTCCCAGCCGGCCGAAACCCTGCGCCGAGCCGGGCTGCATGGCGACCCGGGTCAGATCGAGCTCACCCAGGTCGGACAACGCCTCCACCACAAGTTCGGCGCTGTGGCCGCCGGCTGCGCCGGAGATCACGACGACCTCGGACACGAGCAGCCTGGCCTCGACCAACTCGCGGAATTTGCGCGGATCCCGCGGCGCGATACCGACCCTGTTGACCTCGGCGCCGGCGTCCCGGGCCGCCGCCGCGAGCGCGAAGGAGTTGACGTCGTAGACCTGTCCCGGCCCTGGAGATCTGGACACGTCGACCAGTTCGTCGCCGACCGAGATGATCGACAGCCGGGGCTTGGGATGCACCAGCACCTTGTCCCGCCCGACCGCGGCCAGCAGTCCTACCTGGGCGGACCCGATGAAGGCCCCCGATCGCACCGCGACATCACCGGGCTGAACGTCCTCACCGGTCCGCCGGACGTACTGACCGGACCGGAGCGATCTCGTCACGCTGACCCGGGCGCCTGCCCGCTCCGCCGCGGATCGCGGAACCACCGCGTCGGCGATGGTCGGCAGGGGCGCGCCGGTAGCTACGTACACGCACTGGTGTGGTTGAAGTCGGTGGGCCGACCTGGTCCCCGCATCGATCTCACCGACGACCGGCATCGCGACCGGGTTCTCCGGCGAAGCGCCGTACACGTCGACCGAGCGGACCGCGAAGCCGTCGACCGCGGCCTGGTCGAAAGCCGGCAATGCCGCCGAGGCCACCACCTCCTCCGCACACAACAGGCCCTGCGCCTCGGAGATGGCGACCCGGACCGGCGGTGGCGTGACGGCGGACGAGAGCACCAGATCCAGTTGATCGGTGACCGAGCGCATCAGTTCTCCTGCACGGGTCGGCGTGGCGCTGGTCGACCTGCGGCCGGCCTCTCGGGCCGCGGTTTCGTCGGCGGATCCTCGGTCATGTCGGGTAACGCTACTGTCTGCGCCACTC
>JBPCPG010000337.1:0-8938 GCA_050999445.1 Nakamurella sp.
CGAATTCGGGGTCACCGTGATCTTGGTGACTCACGACATCGACGAAGCGGTCTATCTCGGCGATAATGTCGCCGTTCTGTCCGGATCCCCGACCAGGGTTCGGGAACACATCCGGGTCGATCTGGGACGGAACCGCGATCAGCTGACGACCAAGGCGTTGCCCGAATTTGCGACATTGCGCACGCGGGTGTTGCGGCTGATCCGGAATTGAACGGGCTCGTCGGACTCGGGTACCGGCGCACTCCAAGGCACTCGCCAAACGCTGAAGTCCGTTTTCGTTTAGAATCGGCAGATGCCCCGCCTCAGTGAGCAGACCAAGGCCAGACGCCGCGCGCACATTCTCACGAGTGCCTGGATTTGTTTCTCCCGCAACGGCTTTCATCAGACCTCGATGGACGATGTGATCTCCGAGTCAGGAATGTCCTCCAGCGCCGTCTACCGGTACTTCCGCAGCAAGGACGATCTCATCGACGCCACCGCCGAACAAGGCATGACCACGGTGCGCGACGTTTTCGTGAACGCGTCGGAGCAGGAACCACTGCCCAGCCCGCGTGAACTGGTGTACTCGCTCGTCGAGGCACTGCATCGCAGGGCAGCTCACTCCGAGTACGACCTGACCCGGCTGGCATTGCAGACCTGGGCCGAGGCGGTACGCAACCCACATCTGCACGAGCAGGCCGGAATGCGCTACGGCGAGTCACTGATCAGCATCGAGGCCATACTGCGGGCCTGGCAGGTCCAAGGTCAGATCCGCGACGACATGGAGCTGGGTTCGGCAGCGTACGTACTGTCGAGCCTCATGCATGGATTGATCGTGAACCACCATCTGGTCCGGTCCATCGATGCCGCCGACGTCGCCGCCGGTCTACAGACCTTGGGCATTCTTGTCGATGACGGAGTCGACCGGCGGTCGATGACCGCCGACCGTCAAGCATGACCCAACCGATAGAGCACGATCCAACCGACAGAGCACGATTTTTTACCAAGGGATGGTGATCCGGTGACCGATGTCGACCTGTCCGAACTGAGCCCCGTAACCGGCGGATCGTCGAAACTGAACGGTTATCTGGCCGTACCCAGCGGCGACGGACCGTGGCCCGGAGTGGTTCTGATACATGAAGTGTTCGGGCTGGACGCGAACATGCGTCGGTCGGCAGATCGGCTCGCCGATGCCGGTTATCTGACGTTGGCAGTGAATCTGTTCACTGCGGGCGGAAAGCTCCGGTGCCTCATCTCATCGTTCCGGGCGCTGAGCAAAGGGCAGGGTCAGGTCTTCGCCGATATCGAGACGGCCCGGCAATGGCTGCTTCGTTCGCCGCAATGCACGAAAAAGATCGGTGTGATCGGCTTCTGCATCGGCGGCGGATTCGCGCTGCTCACGGCAAACACCGGTTTCGACGTGGTCGCCGACAACTATGGGCATGTGAACAAGAATCTTGAAGCCTCGCTGGAGGGCGCTTGTCCGGTGGTTGCCAACTACGGCGCCCGGGACCGTACCCTGCCAGGGGCGGCCGCCAAGGTTGAACTGGCACTGACCAAGGCGGCCGTCCCGCACGACGTGAAGAACTTTCCGACCGCTGGGCATGCCTTCCTGAACGAGGAGGAAAGTGGACCGCGTCCGCTACGGCCGGTATTCCGAGTGCTCGGTATAAAGCCGGTTCCCGAAGCGGCACCGGAGGCGTGGGCCCGGATCGAGGAATACTTCGCGCGCTATCTTCACTGACGACAAGTCTTGGCTGACAACATGCGCACCGATCGCCATTTGCGCAAAGGCACCGGCTAACGGGAATCATTCTTCTCGGCTCGTCGCAGATGGGGGTGCGGCAACTCGTCGAGGATCAGAATGGTTTTGGTGGCCAACACGTTCGGCATGGTCTGTAACCGATTGAGCACCAGATCGCGCAGGCCGGCTGCATCGGTCGCCCGGACGAGCAACGCAAGGTCGTCATCGCCCGAGATCAAAGCGGCATGTTCGACCTCGGGAATGACACTGATCTGCTCGCGAACCGCTTTCCAGGACTGCTGAGCTATTCGCAGGTAGACGTAGGCGGACACGCCGTGACCGACCAGCAGGGGATCGGTGACCGCTGTGTAACCCGCGATGACGCCAAGTTGCTCGAGGCGGGAGACACGGGCGTACGCGCCTGCCCGTGATACGTGCACCTGTTCGGCAAGCGCCCGCATCGACAGTCGGGCGTTCGCGGACAGCGCAGTGATGATGGCGCGGTCGGTCCCATCCACGATCATCTGTCCAACGGGCACCGACGCAGGCGGCAATTGGTCGGTCATCTGGCCAATTCTGCCTAGATTCGAGGCCATATGTCCAGACTCTGATCAAGAGTTAGGACGATCGGCATCGCTGCGGCATAGTCGAGTCATCCTGAACCGCGGCAACTGCCGCCGATGTTGGAGGTTTCTCCATGCTCACCGCGGCGCGCCCCGACGTGTTCGACCGAGCTCTGTTGCCCAGTGACGTCCCGCTCGTCCTGCTGTCCGAAGACGGGTCCTGGACACCGGACGCCGGCTCGGGTGTCGACGGTGCGCAGAGCACCACCCTCACGCCGCCCACGGACGAGGAACTGACAAAGTTGTACCGAGCCATGGTGATCGGTCGCCGGTTCGATGCGCAGGCCGGCGCTTTGGTCAAGCAGGGGCGGATGGCCGTCTATCCGTCTTCGCGGGGTCAGGATGCCTGCCAGGTCGGCGCAGTGCTGGCCCTGGAGGATCAGGACTGGCTGTTCCCGACGTATCGGGATTCTGTCGCCGTGATCACCAGAGGCGTCGACGCCATCGAGGTGCTGACCCTGCTGCGCGGCGACTGGCACAGCGGCTACGACCCCTATCTGCATCGAGTGGCCCCGCAGTGCACGCCGCTGGCCACCAACGAATTGCATGCCGTCGGCCTGGCTCGGGCAGCCGTGCTCAAGGGCGAGGACACCGTTGCCCTGGTGATGCTCGGTGACGGAGCGACCAGTGAAGGTGACACGCACGAAGCGCTGAACTTCGCTGCGGTGTGGAAAGCGCCGGTGATCTTCTTCGTCCAGAACAACGGCTATGCGATCAGCGTGCCATCGACCAAGCAGAGCGCCGCTCCCTCGTTGGCCGCCAAGGGAATCGGTTACGGCATTCCGTCGTTGTTGATCGACGGCAATGACGCGGCCGCCGTCTATTCGGCGGTGAAGGAGGCGGTCGCTCGGGCCCGGTCGGGAGGCGGCCCAACTCTTGTCGAGGCGATCACCTATCGAATGGATTCCCACACCAATGCCGATGACGCCACCCGCTACCGATCTGACGAGGAGGTGCAGTCGTGGGTGGCGCGCGACCCGATCGTCAGGCTGGAACGGCATCTCGTTGAACGGGGACTGCTGGACGAGGCTTCGCTGCAGGCGGTCCGGGACGCCGCCGAGGCGTTCGCCACCTCTACCCGGACCAGGATGAACGACGAGGTAGACCCGGATCCGGCCGACCTCTTCAAGTTCGTCTACGTCGAGCCCACCGCGTCCTTGCAAGCGCAGCATGCTTTCCTGGCCGCCGAACTTACCGAAACCGATTCGCCCTCGACGACGTCGGCCGGCGGCCGACGTGGCTGAGAAGTTGGGAATCGCAACGGACGCGGCCCCGGCCGAGGAACGGCGCAACGACGGAATTCCGCTCGCCCCCAGGCCGATCACCATGGCCGGTGCACTCAACCAGGCTCTCTCCGACGCGCTGTCCGACGACCCCCGCGTGCTGGTGCTGGGTGAGGACGTCGGCGCGTTGGGTGGCGTTTTCCGGGTCACCGACGGATTGGCCACGAAGTTCGGCGAGAGCCGCGTCACCGATACCCCGCTGGCCGAATCCGGAATCGTCGGGACGGCTATCGGAATGGCGATGAACGGTCTACGGCCGGTGGTGGAAATGCAGTTCGATGCCTTCGCCTATCCAGCTTTCGAGCAAATCACCAGTCATCTCGCCAAACTCCACAATCGGACCCGTGGGATCGTCACGTTGCCCATCGTGGTCCGAATTCCCTACGGCGGCGGAATCGGCGGCGTCGAACATCATTGCGATTCCTCCGAGGTGTACTACGCCCACACTCCTGGCCTTCGGGTGGTGAGCCCGGCGACTCCGGGTGATGCATACACCCTGCTCCGGCAGGCCATCGACTGCCCTGATCCGGTCATCTTCCTGGAGCCCAAACGCCGGTACTGGTCGAAGGAAAGTGTGTCGCTCGATCGGGAAGGTCCGGCGATCGATCGAGCCGCGATCCGGCGCGAGGGTTCGGACGCCACCTTGATCTCCTACGGCGGCACGCTGGCCACGGCTCTGGAAGCGGCCCAGGCGGCACAGGAGGACGGACTGAGTCTGGAGGTCGTCGATCTGCGCAGCCTGTCCCCGTTCGATGACGCAACGGTGAGTGCATCGGTTCGAAAGACGGGCCGAGCAGTGGTGATCCACGAGGCGTCCGGCTTCTGCGGTTACGGGGCAGAGGTGGCCGCTCGACTCACCGAGGAGTGCTTTCACTACCTGCAGGCGCCGATCCTGCGGGTCACTGGATTCGATGTGCCCTATGCGCCACCAAAGCTCGAGAAATATCACCTGCCGACCGTGGATCGCATTCTGGACGCGGTGGACCGACTGCAGTGGCATGACACCGTCGTGCTGCCGCGAGGCGTGGCCTGATGCCCGACTTCCTGCTCCCAGATCTCGGCGAAGGCCTGACCGAGGCAGAGATCGTCGCCTGGCTGATCGAGGTGGGTGACGAGGTCAGCATCGATCAACCCGTCGTGGAGGTGGAGACGGCCAAGGCCGTCGTCGAAGTACCGGTTCCCTTTGCCGGCCGGGTGATGGCGGTCTTCGGTCGACCTGGCGAGTCGTTGGCCGTCGGATCGCCCTTGATCACCGTTGCGGACAACGCGATCGACGTCGAAGCGGGAGCGCTCCGGCGCGAGAGTGCCGAAGCGCCCGCTTCTTACGAGGTCGACATGGTGACCAAGGATGCGCTTCTCGGCGAGCCGGCAACGGAGCAGGCAAGCGGGAATGTGCTGATCGGTTACGGCACCGGCGCCCCGGCGCCTCGCCGCCGCCGCCCTCGACCGACGGAGCGTGCTTTGTCCGGCTCGGTGGAAATCGTTCCGGTGGTGGCGACTTCGGCCGCCGGCACCGCCCACGAACCCCCGAACAACCGCACCGTCATTTCGCCTCTGGTCCGAAAGCTGGCCCGAAGTGCTGGGATCGATCTGGGGACCCTGGCCGCCACCGGCACGGCCGGCACCGTCCGTCGTTCCGATGTGGAGAAAGCGATCGCGGCTCGATCGGCCTCGACGCACTCCATTGCGGCCGATGGCACCGCGGCCGATATCGTTGCGGCAGGTGGCGTTGCGGCCGGTGGCGTTGCGGCCGGCGGGGTGGCGGACGATGGCGTGAGGCCCGATGGCGTTATGCACGAGCATGTTGTTGTGCACGAGCATGTTGGGGACGAAAAATTGGAAACTCCGAAGTTGGCGGTGGCGGAAACCAGACGTATTCCGATCACCGGAGTGCGCCGATTGATCGCCGACAAGATGTCCGCGTCCCGGCGCGAGATTCCGGAAGCCACCGTTTGGGTCGACGTGGACGCCACCGACCTGCTGGCTGCTCGCGCTGTGATGAACGCCCGCAAACCGGCTGAGCCGGTCAGTGTGCTGGCGCTTTTTGCACGATTCGCCATTGTGGGGCTGCGCAGGTTCCCGGAGCTCAACGCCCACATCGAAGGCGACGAGATCGTCATTCCGACCGCCGTCCATCTCGGGCTTGCGGCTCAGACCGAACGCGGACTGATGGTTCCGGTCATTCGCGAGGCCCAGAATCTGTCGGCGCGGGAACTGACCCGGGCAATCGCCGACAAGACCTCCGCGGCGCGGGCCGGCAAACTCTCGCCGAAATATTTGTCCGGCGGAACGTTCACGGTCAACAATTACGGCATATTCGGTGTGGACGGGTCCGCGGCGATCATCAATCATCCTGAGGTTGCGATCCTCGGGCTCGGCAGGATCATCGACCGGCCCTGGATCGTGAACGGGCAGGTGGTAGCTCGCAAGATCGCCCAGCTGTCCCTGGCGTTCGATCATCGGGTGTGCGACGGTGGGGTGGCCGGCGGGTTCCTGCGCTTCGTCGCCGACTGCGTGGAAGCTCCGGTCGGGGTGCTCGGTGACCTCTGAGCAGGGTCGATGGCGCACCCGCCCGGTGACCGCGCCGACCTACACCTAGGACCAGGAGGGATTGATCGTGCAGAATCGCACACCCACCGGCGAGATGTTGGAACCGATCGAGCGGGCGTCCGTCGACGAGCTCAGGGCCTTGCAGTTGCAGCGGTTGCAGTCGACCGTGCGGAGTTGTTATGACAATGTGCCGCACTATCGGGCCACACTGGACGCAACTGGAATGCATCCGGACCATTTGACCGAGCTGGCAGATCTTGCGAAGTTGCCGTTCACCACGAAGGCGGATCTGCGCGACAACTATCCGTTCGGCATGTTCGCGGTGCCGCGCGAGCAGGTATCGCGGATCCATGCCTCTTCCGGAACCACCGGTAAGGCAACGGTCGTCGGGTATACGAAAGCGGACATCGCCACGTGGTCCGGTCTGATGGCCCGGTCGCTGCGAGCGGGCGGGGTGCGCCCGACCGACCGGGTGCACGTCGCCTACGGGTACGGGCTGTTCACCGGTGGGTTGGGAGCGCACTACGGGGCCGAAGCGTTGGGATGCACCGTCATTCCGGTTTCCGGTGGTATGACCGAACGTCAGGTGACCCTGATCCGCGATTTCGAACCGGACGCCATTCTCGTCACTCCGAGCTATATGTTGGCCATTGTCGACGAAATGGAGCGGCAGGGCGTCGACCCCACGTCCACCTCGCTGCAGGTAGGAGTATTCGGCGCGGAGCCGTGGACCAATGACATGCGCGCCGAAATGGAGCGTCGGTTGGATCTGCATGCGGTCGACATCTACGGCCTGTCAGAGGTGATGGGGCCCGGCGTTGCGATGGAATGTGTCGAGACCAAGGACGGGCTGCACGTCTGGGAAGACCACTTCTACCCGGAGATCATCGACCCACTCACCGGTGCGGTACTGCCCGACGGCCAGGAGGGTGAGTTGGTCCTCACTTCGCTGACGAAACAGGCGATGCCCGTCATTCGCTACCGCACCAGGGATCTCACCCGATTGCTGCCGGGAACGGCCAGGTCCATGCGGCGGATCGAGAAGATCACCGGCCGAACCGACGACATGATCATCCTGCGCGGGGTGAACCTGTTCCCGACGCAGATCGAGGAGCTGATTCTGCGAACCCCTGCCCTTTCCCCGCATTTTCAGTGCGTCCTTTCCCGCAGCGGGCCGATGGACCAGATGACGGTGCACGTCGAGCGGCGCCTCGACGCCACCGACGCCGACGCCGACGCCGCGGCGCGGAGCCTGAGCACGCTGGTGAAAAACGCCATCGGGGTGAGCGTCGCCGTGCTGGTCGTGGAACCCGAAGGCGTGGAACGGTCCTCGGGCAAGATGCGCAGGGTCCTGGATCAACGACCTGCCCGCTGATGGGTTCGTGGTCGCCACGGCTACCGAGTCATCGCTTGCACCGCAGCCCGTCGAACAGCACGGCGACGACGACGTCCTCGAGTTCGCCGACAGTTTGCTTGCTGCCCGGCTTGAGCCATTCGGTCAGCGAGTTCACCGTTCCGAACAGCAGCCTGGCGATGACGACCGGATCGATGTCCGGCCGAAGGGCACCATCACTGACAGCTTCCTTCACGAGTTCGGCAACCAGCCGATCGATCCGGCGGCGGCGGGTCAACGCCTGCCGCTCCACCTCGCTGTTACCACGCACCCGCAGCAGCAGGGTCACGTACGGCAGACGGTCGAACAGCACGCGGATGCTGCGCCGCAGCAAGATCTCCAGGCGCTCGACGGCCGGGCCGGCCATCGCCCGGACGTCCTGTTCGGCCTGTTCCAGGGCGAGCAGTGCCTCGTCCAGCGCCAGTCGCAGCAACGCTTCCTTGCTCTCGACGTGGTGGTAGATCGACGACTTCCCGATCCCGAGCCGGGCGGATAGATCTTCCATGCTGGTGCCGTCGTAGCCACGCTCGTTGAAGACGTCCACCGAAGCCGCCAGCACCGTCGACAAGTCGTGGCCCGGACGGCCGCGCCTGCGGACCGGTGTGATCGAACTGGCGGCCGGAATCAATCTCGTCGCTCCCTGATTTGCTGGCTGCGTCCGCGGAATTCCGCGATGACGTCCTCGTCACGTCGAACCGTGACGTCGTAGATACCCGCCCGACCGAAACGCGTGCGTTCCGTGGCCTCGGCGACCAGGAGATCACCGACCCGTGCCGGGGCGATGAACACTATTTCGCAGCCGGCCGCGACGGCGATCGGCCCCGGGCTGTTGCAGGCGCACGCGAAAGCGGTGTCGGCGACCGAGAAGATGAGACCGCCGTGCGCAGTGCCATGGCCGTTGACCATGTCGGGGCGGATGACCATCCGGGTTCGGGCCCAACCGGGACCGTTCTCGATCAACTCGATTCCCAGGGATCGAGAAGCACTGTCCGCGGCCATCATTGCGACGACAGGGCTTGATTGCACAGTGGGGTCGGACACGTGTCTCCTCCTCTAGCCAGACCGAACGTTCGGGTGAATAATAACTGGCAATCGACTCATTGGGGAGGCTTTTGATGCCCGAAGTATTTTTGGTCAGCGGGGTCCGGACACCGCATGGCAGGTATGGGGGACAGCTCGCCTCCGTCCGCCCCGACGATCTGGCCGGTCTGGTCGTCGGCGAGGTCGTGCGGCGCGCCGGCGTCCCTGCCGAGGTCGTCGACGAGGTCATCCTCGGCGCTGCGAACCAGGCGGGGGAGGACAATCGGGACGTGGCGCGAATGGCCGTGTTGCTGGCCGGTCTGCCGGACACCGTTCCCGGCTTCAC
>JBPCPG010000298.1:0-3275 GCA_050999445.1 Nakamurella sp.
CGATGTCGCCGGCAGCCAATGCCTGCCAGAGCAGCTCCCGGTTTTCCGCATCTCGAATCGGTGGGCAGCATTTGTACCGGGTATCTCCGTCGGGTACGCCTTCGGCGTCGAAAACCAGATAGTGCGGACAGGTTTCCACGGTGATGCGAAGCCCTTCGCTGCGGGCCGCGCGGATCATCGGGAGCGCGCCGGCGCTGGACAGGTGCAGGATGTGCACGCGAGCCCCGGTGCTGCGGGCGGCTTCGATAACGCCTGCGATGGCGATGTTCTCGGCCTCCGCCGGGCGGGAGGTCACGAAGCTGTCGTAGGACCGGCCGCGCGGGGCGGCCGCATGTTCGATGGTGCCTTCATCTTCGGCGTGGACGATCATCAGAGCGCCGAAAGTATTCAACTCCCGGAGGTAGTCGGGTAGCTCCTGCGGACTCAGCGGAGGGAATTCCGGCACTCCGGACGGCAACAGAAAACATTTGAACCCGAAGACGCCGGCGTCATGCAGACCGCGGAGGTCATGCAGATTTCCGGGAATGGCACCGCCCCAGAATCCGACATCGATGTAGGCCTGGGAAGCGGCGCTGCCCTTCTTGACCTCCAGCGCCGCAGCATTCACGGTGGCCGGGATGCTGTTCAGTGGCATGTCGAGGATGGTGGTGATGCCGCCGGCCGCCGCGGCGCGGGTGGCGCTGGCGAAGCCTTCCCACTCGGTGCGGCCGGGCTCGTTCACATGGACGTGGGTGTCCACCAATCCCGGCAGCAGGACGACATCGTCGTCAAGGTCCACGATGCGGGCGGCGTCCGGTTCGGCGTCGTCGGTGTCATAGGTGTCTCCCGTGCCTCCCGTGCCTCCGGTGTCGTAGGGCATGACCGAGGTGATGCGGCCGCCGGTGATGCCGATGCGGCTGGCCACCTCCCCGTCGGCGATGATGGACCGGCGAGCGCGGATGACCAGGTCGAATTTGCTCATCAGCCGATGCCCGAACTGGTGAAATTCCTGGGCGTCCCGCCGGCCGGACCATCGCGGAGCCAATGGCCCGCGATCTGGGCGGCCAGACGCTCCAGCAGTGGCCCCGGATCTGCCATGCAGCGGGCCTGGTTCGGTTCGATGTCCAGCAGCGCGTACGCGTCGCTGAAACCTGCGGTGGTCAGTGCGATGCTGTCCAGCAGATTCTGCCCGGCTACCGCGACGACGGGAACACCGACTCGGCCGGCGGCGGCGGCGACGCCGGCCGGCGCCTTGCCGCGCAGCGTTTGGGTGTCCAGCGATCCTTCGCCGGTAATGACCAGGCGCGCGCCGGCGAGCTGCCGGTAGAAACCGGTCAATTCGAGAAACAGGTCGATCCCCGATCGAGACTCCGCACGCAGCACGGCAATTGCAGCGAAGCCGACTCCGCCCGCGGCGCCGGCGCCCGGGGTGGTCGCGGCCGGATGACCGTCGTCACCGGCGGGAACACCCATTGCTCCCGCCACGAGCACCGACCAGCGCCGCAGGGCGCTCTCCAGCGCCTGCACCTGAGCCGGAGATGCTCCCTTTTGCGGTGCGTAGGTCCACGACGCGCCGGTCGGACCGAGTAGGGGGTTGTCGACGTCACCGGCAAGGATGACGTCGACGCGGGCCAGCTGGGGATTCAGACCCGTCAGGTCCACCCGGTGAAGGTGTTCGAGCGCAGCCCCGCCTGGGGGCAGCTGGTGGCCGCGGACGTCGAGTAGTCGAGCACCAAGGGCAGTGAGCATGCCCGCTCCGCCATCGGTGCTGGCGGAGCCTCCGACGCCGAGGATGACCCGGTGTGCCCCGGCGTCCAGGGCAGCCCGGATCACCTGACCGAGCCCGGTGCTGGATGCGACCAACGGGGCGAGCTGGCCGCCCGGCAATCGGTTCAGGCCACAGGCGTCTGCCATCTCGATCACGGCCACGCCGTCGCGGACGGCGTAGGCGGTGTCGACCGGATTTCCGACCGGGCCACTGACCCGCACCGGTATCCGCTGGAACCCGGCGGCGACCGCCGCGTCCAGGGTGCCGTCCCCGCCGTCGGCGACCGGTAGCACCACAGTGGAGATGTCCGGACGGACGCTGACCAGCCCACGGCAGACGGCCGCCGCGACTTCGACCGCGGTCAGGGATCCCTTGAATTTGTCGGGTGCGATCAGGACGTGGGCCACGGTCAGTCCAACAGGGTGATGGCGGTCGGTGCATCCTCGCCGCGCTCGGCCAGGTCCTCGAACTCTACGACGTGCGCGATGTCGACGCCGCCCATCGACACGTTGGTGACCCGCTCGAGGATTATCTCGACGACAACAGGCACCCGGTGCTCGGCGATCATCGCCTTCGCCTTTTCCAGGGCCGCGTAGATCTCGCCGGGCTCGGACACCCGAATGGCCTTGCAGCCCAAACCCTCCGCCACCTTGACGTGATCGACGCCGTAGCCGTTGGTTTCCGGGGAATTGATGTTGTCGAACGACAGCTGAACCTGGTAGTCCATTTCGAAGCCGCGCTGGGATTGCCGGATCAGACCCAGGTACGCATTGTTGACCACGACGTGGATGTACGGGATGTTGAACTGCGCGCCGACCGCCAGTTCTTCGATCATGAACTGGAAGTCGTAGTCGCCGGACAGCGCAACCACGGGCACCTCGGGTTGGGCGACGGCAACTCCGAGGGCGGCGGGCAGCGTCCAGCCCAGAGGTCCGGCCTGTCCGCAGTTGATCCAGTTGCGGGCCTTGAACACGTGCAGGAACTGGGCACCGGCGATCTGGGACAGACCGATGGTGGAGACGTAACGGGTGTCCCGGCCGAAGGCCCTGTTCATCTCCTCGTAGACCCGTTGGGGCTTGATCGGGACGTCGTCGAAATGGGTGCGGCGTTGCAGGGTGGATTTGCGCGCTTGGGTTTCCTTGGCCCACACCCCCCAATCGGGTAGGTCACCGGCATCGCGCCGTTCCCGGGCGGCCTGGACGAACAGTTCCAGTGCGGCTCTGGCGTCCGAGACGATGCCGTAGTCCGGGGCGAAGACCCGGCCGATCTGGGTGGGTTCGATGTCCACGTGCACGAAGGTGCGGTCCTTGGTGTAGACGTCCAGGGCGCCGGTGTGCCGGTTCGCCCACCGGTTGCCGATACCGAGCACGAAATCTGATTCCAGCAGAGTGGCGTTGCCGTACCGGTGGGAGGCCTGGAGGCCGACCATGCCGGCCATCAGCGGGTGGTCGTCGGGGATGGTGCCCCAGCCCATCAGGGTGGGAATGACCGGAACACCGGTGATCTCGGCGAATTCGGTGAGCAGGTC
>JBPCPG010000373.1:0-6126 GCA_050999445.1 Nakamurella sp.
CCTACCTCGCGCGCCACGGCCGTGAGGTGACCGCCGGAGGAACGCGTGCCCACCTATCAATACGCCTGCACCGAGTGTGGACATCGCTTCGAGCAGGTCCAGGCCTTCTCCGACTCGTCGTTGACCGACTGCCCGAACTGCGCCGGCAAGCTCCGCAAGGTCTACGGATCTGTCGGCGTGGTCTTCAAGGGCAGCGGCTTCTACCGCACCGATTCTCGGTCCGGGGCAGCGTCGGCCGCCGCGGGCGGGGACAAGGCGGGCGGCGACAAATCCGGCGGCGACAAGTCGGATTCGGGATCCTCGGGCGAGTCGAAGCCGGCCGTCAAGGAAGCTGCCGCCGCCTCCACCGGTAAGTCCGGCGACAGCGGGTCCTCCTCGTCGAACACTTCGGCGTCATCGACCTCTTCGTCGAACGGCGCCGCTTCCTCCTCGGGCAAGTCGACCTCTTCCAGCAAGCCGGTTCCGGCGGCGAAATCCAAGTCCTGACAGGAGCGAACTCGTAAGGACTGCCGGTGGCTACTTGATGCCGGTTTGGGCCACACCTTGGACGATCTGTCGTTGGAAGAGCAGGAAGACGGCGAGCAGGGGAAGAATGCCCAGTACGGACGAGGCCATCACCTCTGCGTAGAGGTTGGCAGAGCCGCCGACGAGACCGGACAGGCCGACCGGAATGGTCTGGGATTTGGTCTGAGTCAGTACCAGCAGTGGCCACAAGAACGCATTCCACGAACTGACGAACGTCAGAATCGCCACGGCAGATACGGCCGGACGACACAATGGCATGCAAACCCGGCGGTAGATCATCCACCAGCTCGCACCGTCCAATCTTGCTGCTTCGATCAGGGGCTCAGGTATTCCGCGCAGGAAGGACTGGAATACGAACACCGCTATCGGCGCCGCAATTGCAGGCAGAATCAGCGCCCAGTAGGTCCCCAGCAGGTGAATGGACCGGAACTCGATGAATTGCGGTAGCACAGTTCCTTGAGTCGGCACCATCAGACCGATCAGAACTACTGCGGTCACAACGCCACGACCGCGGAATTTCAGATGCGCGAGCGCGAACCCGATCATCGAGCAGACGACCACCGTGAACACCACGGACAGCGTCGAGATCAGAAAGCTGTTGAGATACCACCAACCGATGGGGTTGTCGTGCAGCGTGCTGCTGTAGGCGCTGAAGGTCCAGTGGCTCGACCACCAGCTCACCGGATTGGCCGTGATCTCGTTGTCCGGCCGCAGTGAGGTGACCAACGCCCACACGAATGGCACCAGCCAGATCAGACCGAACAAGGTCAGACAGGTTGCCGCGAGGCGGTTGAAAACCTTGGTTCCCCTACCGCCTTCGACTTCCGTGTCGCGTCTGAGAACCGGCGTCGCGCCGGGAGCAAACGAAGTTGTCATGGTTGCGCCTTTCCCTTACGCCTTGATGGTGGATTTGGCGGTCTTGTTGCTGACCCGGCGGAGCACGACCCACACCGCGGAAACGACGATCAGGATGACCACGTAGACCATCGTCGCCGCCGACGCGTAGCCGCCGCGGTAGGAGGTGAATCCGGTGTCGTAGATGTATTCGATGACGGGTCTGGTCTTGTTGCCCGGCCCTCCCGCCAGCAGGATGTAGATCTGGTCGAACACTTTCAGCGACGCCAGAATCTGCAGGATCAGCACCAGCCCGATGGTCGGCCGGAGCAGCGGCACGGTGATGCGGGTGATCTGCTGCCACGGGGATGCGCCGTCGATGGCCGAGGCCTCGTACACATCCTCGGAGATGTCCTGGATGGCGGCCGTGTACAGGATGAAGTTCAAACCGAAAGTCCACCACAAGGTGAGCAGGGTGACGGCGAACCAGGCCCCACCCGTGCTGCCCAGAAAGTTCGGTGCAGTGAGCCCGACCAGGCTGAAGGCCTTGGTGATCAGGCCGGTCTCCGGGGTGTACATGAAGGCGAAGATCAAACAGACCGCGGCGGACGGCACGACGTACGGCGCAAAGAATGCCAACCGGAAGAACCAGCGATTTCTGGTCAGGCGTCCGGCGAGAATGGCGAACAGCAGCGGCACGAGCACCAGCAGCGGAGTGGTCAGCAGCGTGAAGATCGTGGTGTGCCACATCGAGGCCCAGAAATCCGGGCTCTTGAGCACATCCGCGTAGTTGGACAGACCGACCCACTCACCCACGCCGGAACTCACGGTGGAGGTATTGAAAAGGCTGATCACCAGCCCGATCAACACCGGCCCGATCAAGAACAGGACATAGATGACCAGGAACGGGGTGGAGAAAAGCCAGCCAGCGCGACCGGCCTCGCCCAGACTGGTCCGCGCCGATCCGCGGGGCGCTGGCGCGCGATCAGCGATGGGTGGGGCCACAGCGGTTGTCGTCATCTGTACGCTCCTGTTCCTATTGCACCGGTGGGCGTGCGGCCGAAAAGGTCTTCAGGGCCGAGGTCATGCTGCTCACACCGGCCTGCGGTGTTATCTGACCGCCCAGCACGCTGGTGATCACCGAGCCCATGGAATTCTGAAAATCTGAACCTGCGCCGGTGTACCACCCCGGCGGGTCGTAGACGGCGTTGAACGCGGCCTGGATGTAGTTGCTCTGCGGCTTCTCGGTGAGAAACTCCTTGCTGCGCTGTACCGGCAACCAGGCGGGTACGTGGCCGCCGCCGGACCAGGTCACACTGTTGGACAGCAGACCCTTGATGAAGGTGACCGCGTCCGCGGTGCGCTGCGCAGACCGGCCCGAGCTTCTCGGAATGACCAGGGAGTGCGAATCCGCGTAGGCGTGTGGCTTCGCACCGAGAATGGCCGGAAATGGCACGACGTTGAACGTCAACGGCCGGCCGTCGGGTAGCGTCGTGCCGCGATAGGTGGGTAGCTGCCAGACGCCATCGAAGAGGAATCCGACGCTGCCCTGACCGAACAGTGTGCCCGCCGTGGTGGGGGTGGCATTGCCCGGCATCAGACCCAATGGGCCGGTGAGGCTCTGCATGAAGGCGAAGGTCTCTTCCGTTGCGGCGGCATCAAGAGTCACCCGGGTGCCCAGGTCCGACACGAGGGGTCCGGCCAAGCCGGAATACAGCGTCATGAAGAAGCGCCAGGTGGTGGACGGATCAGCGGTATTGGCCGAGACTGCGCCGTATTTCCCGCCGGCCGATTTCATGGCCTTGAGCGCACCGACGAAATCGTCGCGACCGTTGATCGGGTTGAGATTGTCGCCGGCAGCATTGAGCAAACCGGCCTTCCTGGCCAGATCGACGTTGTAGAACATGACGAAGGGATGGGTGTCCAGCGGTATCGCATAGACCTTGCCGTCGACGGTGGCTTTCGACCACGCGGCGGGCGTGAACTTGTCCTGGGTGATGCCTGCGGCGCTGACGCCGGCGTCTTCGACTGGTTCCAACAGCCCCGCCCGCGCCAACAAGGGCAGTCGCGACAGGTGCGCGATCCCGACGTCCGGCGGGCGACCGCTGGACGCGGACAACGCCAGCTTTGTGTAGTACGGATTGCCCCAGGACAACAGGGTCGACTCCACCGAGATGCGACTGGTCTGCTGCACCTGGTCGACCATCGTCTTCATATTCTTGCCGTCACCGCCACCGAACAGGTGCCAGAAGATGACATCGGCGGTGTTGGGCTGCGCCCCCGTCATACTGCTGAGCACCGGGGACGAGCAGCCGGCCAGCAGTCCGGCGACGGTGAGTCCGCTGCTGGCGGTGAGGAATCGGCGGCGCGACAGAGATCCCGACATGCGACTGTCCCTTCGTTGTGACATCAGCGACACGACACGACTTTGGCACACTTCTTGCATCGAGGCAAGACATGTGGACGAGCAAAATCTGCAATCTTTGCATCGAGGCAAGAAATGTCAACCGGTAGCTCTGTCTGCCCTGTTGCATCGAGGCACGAAGTGGTTCAATTCAGATCGCACGAAGGCGGAGCGAGCAGAAGGAGCCACGGTGAAGGCAACGCAACAGGACGGTTCGTATCCTCGGCCGACCATGTGTCGGCAACAATGGGTCAGCCTGGACGGCACCTGGGATTTCGCCTACGACGACGCCGATGAGGGGATGGGTGCGCGTTGGTATCTACCAGGCATGGCGGAGCTTTTCGATCGCAGCATCCAGGTGCCGTACCCGCCGGAGTCCTCTGCGTCGCAGATCGGCGATCGGGGCTTTCATCCGATCCTCTGGTACCGCCGCATGACGTCGTCCGAGATGCTCGTGCCCGTCGACAGCGCGGCCGGGTCCCGGGTGCTGATCCATTTCGGAGCGGTCGACCATCGGGCGCGGGTGTGGTGCGACGGGCAGCTGGTCGCCACTCATGTCGGTGGCCAGACTCCGTTCTTCGCCGACGTCACCGACGTCCTGGATCCCGATGCTGCTGAGCATTTGCTGGTGGTGCGCGCCGAGGACGATCCGGTGGATTTGGACCAACCCAGAGGAAAGCAGGACTGGCGGGAGAAGCCGCACGGAATCTGGTACGAACGGACCAGCGGGATATGGCAACCTGTCTGGTCCGAGACGGTCGGCGCGGAACACGTCACCGCTACGGACTGGATACCCGATCTGGCTGCGGGCATCCTGCGCGGAACGATTGCGCTGGCGCACTCCCCCGCCCAGGACTTGCTGATCGAGGTCACGGTCAGTCTGGGCGAGGAAATACTGGCCGAACAATCAACCGTTGTCCGCAGTCGGTCCACGACCATCGACATCCCCATTTCCGCGCTCCGCCACGGTCAGGACCGGGCACGGCTGCTCTGGACGCCGGAGCAGCCGGCGTTGGTCGACATCGAGATCGTGCTGAGGGAAAGATATTCCGGGCGACTACTGGATACGGTGGCCTGCTACGCCGGATTGCGCAGCGTCGGGGTCGGCCGCGGCTCCTTCCAGCTCAACGAGCAGCCCTACTACATCCGGGCCGTCCTGAGCCAGGGTTATCGACCGGACACACATTGGGCGTCCACCGGCTCCGCAGAGTTGCGCCGCGAGATCGAACTGGCCAAGTCCATGGGTTTCAACGCCGTTCGCACCCATCAGAAGGCGGAAGATCCCCGTTTCCTGCATTGGGCCGATCGGCTGGGCCTGTTGGTCTGGGCGGAAACTGCTGCCGCCTATGATTTCTCGCCGACTGCCGTCGAGCTGCTGGTCGGCGAGTGGTTGGAAATTGTGCGGCGGGACCGCAGTCACCCCGCCGTGATGGCCTGGGTACCGATCAACGAAAGTTGGGGCGTCCAGGACATCGCCTCCAGCGCCGCGGAGCAGCAATATTCCCAGGCGCTGGTCAGCCTGACCCGCGCACTCGACCCGCACCGACCCGTCATCTCCAACGACGGGTGGGAACACGTGGACAGCGACATCCTCGGTCTGCACGACTACGCCAGTGATCCGGCGGTCCTTCGGGCCCGCTATGCGGACAAGGACATCCTGATCAAGGAGTTCGCGCTGGGCGTCGGCCCACAGGGCCGCCGTCCGATTCTTCGGGAATCACAGCTGCAAGCTTTCCGGAACGGCGACGCTCCGCTGATGATCACCGAATTCGGCGGCATCTCGCTGTCCACCGACCGGGATGCCTGGGGGTATGCCGAAGTCAGCTCCGACTCGGAATACGCAGCCCTGCTACTGCATTTGTTCGAGGCGTTGCGGGCCAGTCCGGTGGTGACCGGCTTCTGTTACACCCAGCTGATGGACACCGGTCAGGAAACCAACGGTCTGCTGTTCGCCGACGGAACTCCCAAACTGCCGATCGAGGCGCTGCACCACATCGTCACCGGCAGCAAAGACGGCGGGGACGTCGCACCCGGCTCCACCTTCGGCTGGACGGGGTAGCTCGCTTTCGTTGACCTGCGTGGCCGGCCGGGTTTGTGAAAGGGTGGTGGACGTGGCGGTCACCATGCGCGATGTCGCTCAGCACGCGGGAGTCTCCACCCGCACCGTGTCCAATGTCGTCAACGACTTTCCCTATGTCTCGGATGATATGCGGGCGAAGGTGCAGGCCGCGCTCGACGAGCTCGACTACAAGCCCAATCTGATGGCCCGAGGACTGAAGCAGGGACGAACCGGGATCATCACGCTGCTGCTGCCCCAGATTGCGGTGCCGTACTTCGGGGAGATCGCCCACGAGGTCGTCGAG
>JBPCPG010000377.1:0-3193 GCA_050999445.1 Nakamurella sp.
CCAGGTTGTAATTGGTGAACGAGAGCACCAGGCTCCAGATCATCGGGCCGAAGGTGAAAACCAGAAATCCGACGATCCAGGGTGACAGGAAGGCGAAGGCGGCCCTGGTTTCCCTGGCGTCGTAGCGGCGCGACCCACCCGCAGCCGCAGCGGGTCGCTTGATCCGGGCAGTCCGGGTCAGGACCGTCATCAGTTCGTGGCGTCGTCGTAGGCGTTCATCGCCTGTGTCTGCGCCGCGTCCAAAGTGGCCTGCGGGTCCTTTCCGCCGAGCGCGTCGGTGGTCGCCTGCTGATATGCCTGCTGAATCTGCTGGCCGGCCGGCGACGGTGGAACTGTCTTCGCGGTGTTGAGAGCGCTGTAGTACACCTTGATCACCGCGTCCAGCTTGGCATTGCCGCTGGGCTTGACATATTCGGTCTGCAAGGCGTCATTCGCCTTCTTGTTGGCGCTGAACAAGCCCGTGAACGTGCTCTTCTTGGTCTTCACCACGGCCGCTCGCGCCGCGCCGGCAGCTTCCCAGGCGCCCTGTGAGGTGACCAGCTTCATGAACTGACACATGCCGCCCGCATTGGGCGAGTTCTTTGTGATGGCGAAGGCCTGACCCGTCTCGACCGTCATCGGCTTTCCGTCCTTCCCCTTGAACGGCACCGCCGAAAGATCAGCGGACTGCGGGAAACCGGCGAGCACGTTCACGTACCACTGCTCGAACGCCATTGCGCCGATCTGATCCTTGGCGAATTCGTTACCCGCACCGAAAAAGTCCCAGGTGTCGCGGAAGGACTTGAAGTTCGCCCAGCCGCCTTGGGCGTTGACCAGTCCGACGGTGTACTTCAGAGCTTCCACCACCTTTGGGTCGTTCAACGTCGGCTTGCCCTGTTCGTCGACGATCGAACCGCCGTTGGCCATCGCCCACATCGGCAGGTACTCCGGCAACTTCGGGTCGAAACCGATGACTGTCGGTTTGCTACCCGAGGACCGGTAGAGCTTTTTCGCAGTAGCGGTCAGCTTGCCCCAGTTCGCGGTGTCGAAGTCGGCGGCCGTCAAACCGGCCTTGGTCACAACTTTGTTGTTCATCAACACGGCTCGCACGGCGTAGAAGTCCGGAATGCCGTAGAGCTTGCCGTTGTAGCTGGATTCCTTGATGGCCTCCGGGTAGTACTGGCTCTTGTCGATGGCGTTGGCGGAAACGCAGTCGTCCAATGGCATCAGAAAGCCCTTGGCGGCGTAGGTGGCAAGCAGTTGGCGGTCGAGGTAGACGCCGGCCGGCGCAGTTCCCCCGGCCATGGCGGTGGCAAATTTCTGCTGATCGAATCCGTTCTGGTCGATCTGCACGTCGAGCTTCGAATCCTGTTTCTTGGCATAAGCCACCCGCGAGGTGCCGACTTCGTCATCGGTGGTGAAACCCATGATGTTGAGAGGCTTTCCAGTATCGGGCAGAGCACCGCCGGCCGGTGCGGACCCGGCGGCCGAACCAGCGCCGGACGGCGATTCAGAGGCACTGCGACCGGAGCCGGCGGTGGTGGTAGAAGTTCCGGAACGAGCCACCGCAGTCGAGGCGGTCGCACCTGTCGAACCCGCGGAACCGGCGGTCGAGCCACAGGCGGCGAGAAGGAGTGAACCGACGGCGCACAGCGCCAGCAGTTGATGGTTCTTGGGCACGACCCACCTCTTCCGTTGGCAATGCAGTGACATGGAACGCGTAGCTGGTGGATCGATGACATTGGTCACAATTGCCACTTACGCCGTAAGTCAAACGGCTATTCCGGTAACGCGCCCGGTCGGCCCTGCCCTCGTGCTGGACCCGTCGACCTCTGTCTCGGTTGGAGGTCTGGTCGGGTGGGCCGACAAGGGGTACCGATCGCCGGTATCCCTGCGATCGATCACACTGCACAGCGACACTGGACGAGGACAGCAGGAGGTTCGATGCGTTCGATGCAGGGCCGTGCGGTATTGGTCAGCGGTGGCGGCAGCGGATTGGGTCGGGCGATCGCCCTACGAGTGGCTCGGGCGGGCGCTCATGCCGTGGTCGGAGATCTGAGCGGACCGTCGGCGCAGGAGACGGTTCGATTGGTGGAAGAAGCGGGGGGATCGGCCAGCGCCGTCGACCTGGATGTGACGGACTCCGCCGCGGCGCGGCGGGCAGTACAGGAAACAGCCGAGAGATTCGGGCCGGCTTTTGACGCCTTGGTCAACAACGCCGGAACGGATCAGGGCGCCGGGTTGCTCGACATCAGTGACGAGCAATGGGATTCGGTGATCGCCGTCAATCAGTCGGGGCCGCTGTACCTGACTCGCGAATTCCTCCGGACGGTCGATGTAACGGCGGTTCGTTTGCATCCAGCGGATGTCGTGAACGTGATCTCGATCTCGGCGATCACCGTCGGAGCCGATGCGGCGGCCTACAACTCGTCCAAGGCCGCACTGGCCATGTTGACCAAGGTGATGCAGCGCGAGGCCTCCGAATACGGCTGGCCGGTGCGTATTCACGGGCTGATGCCGAGCGCGATGAATACTCCGATGATGGAGCAGTGGAACCTCGCCGACGACGTGATGATGGCGCCGGACACCGTCGCCAGCGCCGTTGAATTCATGCTCACGCTGCCGCCGGACACGTTCATCCAGAATCTGGTCATCAATTCCCGTCGCGAACCGGGATGGCCGCGCTGATCCGGAGCGGTGCAGACCGACCTGGAGTGCGGCGCACCGGTGGCGGTTCCGTCGGTGCGCCGGCACGCCCATCCGCGGCCGGGAGAAGGTGAGGTTCGCTGCGATTGGGGGTACTGGCGCCTTGAGTCGCTCCGTTGGCGGAAGAGGTTCCACCGGCGCGGTGAGAGGTTCGTCGACAGAGGAGTCTTTCCATGTCAATACGGCTTTCCACGTCGAGACCGACGGAGAACGAACCACTTGCGACATGCGACAGCGTCGGAGCGGAGCCGACGCCGGACGGTACCGACACCGATCGGAGCGGTGCGGCCCTGCTGAATTCGGGCGCGGCAGCCCGCTTCCAGTTCCACTCCGATCACGTCCACTCCGGTCACGATGATCACGGTCGATGACCATGACCTACCCGGGAACCGCACTGAGCAAGACTCGAATCGTCGAAACCGCGCTGGCCCTGGCCAGGGCGAAAGGAATGGCCGGTGTGTCGATGCGGTTGCTCGGCCGGGAACTGGGCGTCCAGCCGATGTCGCTC
>JBPCPG010000003.1:0-4206 GCA_050999445.1 Nakamurella sp.
GGGAGCTACCTCTACGATCTCGACCATGAGCAATCCCGTCGTGCTGGTCTACAGCCACCGCCAGGACGTCCGCGAACGGATCATGGCCGCGGTGGGGCGACGACCCGCGCCGGACGTCGGACGCATCGACTTCCTGGAGTGTTCAGCCGTTTCGGAAGTACTGATGGCGATCGACGATCGGGTGGTCGACCTGGTGA
This sequence comes from Nakamurella sp., assembly GCA_050999445.1. Classification (GTDB taxonomy): domain Bacteria; phylum Actinomycetota; class Actinomycetes; order Mycobacteriales; family Nakamurellaceae; genus Nakamurella. The sequence continues at coordinate 198 of JBPCPG010000003.1, forward strand.
TCCTGGACGGCGAGGCGCAACCCACCGGCGGGATGGGGATCTCTCGCCAGATCCATCAGGAGTCCTCGGCCATTCCGCCCATCGTGCTCACCGTACGGCGGGCCGACGACCGTTGGCTTGCCACCTGGGCACAGGCCGACGAAATCCTGGTGCATCCGCTGGATCCGGTCATCGCGGCGGAAGCAGTGGCCTCGTTGCTTCGACGGTTGCCGTCGACATCACCCTCGACAGCTGCCGGATCGGCCTGATCGGTGGTAGCAGCACCCGAGGTCGACCCGAGCTGGCCGGACCTGCTGACCAGGCTGTTGGCCGACACCGACCTGACCGCTGCCCAGACGGGCTGGGCGATGGACCGGATCATGTCCGGTGAGGCGACGCCCGCTCAGCTCGCGGGTTTCGCGGTGGCACTGCGGGCCAAGGGCGAAACCGCCGAAGAGATCAGCGGTCTTGCGCAATCGATGTTGGCGCACAGCGTGCCCGTGCACGTGCCAGGACGGGCTGTCGACATCGTCGGAACGGGCGGCGACCGGTCGAACACCGTGAACATCTCCACCATGTCGGCGATCGTTGCTGCGGCGGCCGGCGCGACCGTCGTGAAGCACGGTGGTCGGTCTGCTTCCAGCAAGTGCGGGGCTGCGGATCTGCTCGAGGGGCTCGGCGTACCGATCCGCCTCGGGCCGGAGGCGGTGGCCACGACGGTCGCCGAAGTGGGCATCGGCTTCTGCTTCGCCCAGACCTACCACCCGGCAATGCGTTTCGCCGGGCCGGCGCGGCGCGAGCTCGGTATTCCGACCTTCTTCAACGTCCTCGGGCCGCTGACGAATCCGGCCCGACCGGCGGCGTCCACCATCGGCTGCGGTGACGCCGCCCTGGCTCCGGTGATCGCGGGGGTGTTCGCCGGCCGGGGGGCCGACGTCCTGGTTTTCCGCGGGAACGAAGGCCTCAATGAACTGACCACCACCACGACGTCATCCGTCTGGGTGGTCTCCGACGGCAACGTGACCACCGCCAGTGTGGATCCGTCCCGTCTCGGCCTTGCCCGCGCGGACCCGGCCGCGCTCGTCGGAGGGGACGTGGCGTTCAACGTGGCGGTGGCCCGTCGGTTGTTCGACGGGGGCCGCGGGGCCGTTCAGGATGCGGTGATGCTGAACTCAGCGGCGGCGCTGGCTGCGCACGCCGGGTTTACCGCGAATCTCGACGACGACCTGACCGGCGGCCTGGACCGAGCGCGCGAGGCTCTGGAATCCGGCGCTGCGGCGGCCCTACTGGCCCGCTGGGTAGAAGTCGGCAACGCGCTCGCCGGATGACCAGCTCGTTCGTCGTTCCCGACGAGCGCTCGCTCAGTCCTGCAGTCCGATCGCGAACGCGTCCTGCGTGTCCCGCTGCGAGTACGAGCGGAAGGCGATGTGGGTGACGGTACGAATCACACCTGGAACCTTCGAGATGTGTCCCGGGATCAGCTCGGCGATAGCGGCGTGATCGGCCGCCGAGACGATGGCGACCAGATCCACATCGCCGGCACAGGAGTACACCTGGTCGACCCCGGACAGATCGGCGATTGACTGGGCCGCCTCGGCGATGCTCTCCGCCGCCACGTGGATCATCACGATTGCCGTCACCATGTGCATCTCCTACTCGTGCATCTCCTACTCGCAGCTGGCTGCCCGATGCTAGCGGCAGCCGGCCGGCGGCGGACCGGCGCCCGTCTGCGCACGAGGCTCGAGTCAGTGCCAAGAGGCTGCGATCAACTGGGACCGGGCCAATCCGGCGGCAGCCATGAACGGTCGCCAGCGTCCCGCGCCACGAGCCGGACTGATCCAGGGCTCGGTGGTGCTGACCAGGCGGGTGCCCGGCTGTTCCACCCAGCGCAGCAGGGTCGCCGTTTCCTCTGCGCTGGCAGCGGGCAGCGGCCCCGGGACCGGAATCACGGTCTCGGCGGACGCCGTCAACGAGTGCACCATGGCCATCGGGTCCACGCCGTACGTGGCCCGCCCGGCAGCTGCCAGGCGGCCGTATCGGATGACGGCCAGTTCCCACCCGCCTGCGAGGTCTGGCCTGGCAGTGACCAACTGCTCGATCCCGGCGAACGAGCCCAACCGCTGACGCCGATCGACGGCTTCGGCGAGAACGGACAGTCGGTCCCGCAACATCGCGGCCTGGTCGAACCGGCCCGCCGAACCGAGTCGATCCAGTTCCGACCGCAGTTGACTCAGTACCTCGTCGGACGACCCGGCGACCAGGTCACAAATGCGCCGGATGTGGAACGCATATTCCGCGCTGTCCTCCCGACCCGCGCATGGTGCGCCGCAGCGACCGAGTTCGGCCAACGCGCAAGGAGAACTTTTGGGAGAGCGGGGAAGTCGCTGAGAACACCGCCGCACCCGCACCACCTCCTCGAGGGCCTCGACGGCCGTGGTCGCCGACTTTCTGGAGCGAAAGGGACCGATGGAGCCCGGCCGGCCGGCCGGCGGCGTGGAGACGATGCTCAGTCGAGGGAACGTCTCGCTGGTCAGCACCACCCACAGGACCTTGTTGGGCGATCTGGAGCGCCGGTTGTACTTCGGTTGGTGGATCGCGATCATTCGTTGTTCCCGGATGTGCGCCTCCAACGCGTGGGCGCACTCGACGTAGTCGACCCGTTCGGCCACGGTGATCATCTGTTTGATGCGGGCTCTCGTCTCGCCGGCGCCGAAGTAGGACCGGACCCGGCGCCGCAGGTTGCTGGAAGTTCCGACGTACAACACCTCGCCCGCTCGGCCTCGGAAGAGATACACACCCGGAGTGCTCGGCAGATGATCGGCGAGGGTGCGCTTGCGTCGCCGCTCGGGCGCGACGTCCCTGCTCATCTGCTGCAGTTCGGTCAGGCTCTGGACACCCAGCGGGCCAAGCCGTTCGAACAGGGCGTGCAGAACGTCGACCGTCGCTCTGGCGTCGGTGAGCGCTCGATGGTCGGGCACCACCTTCGAGCCGAGCAAAGGCGCGAGAAGGCCGAGTCGGACGCTGGGCGCTTCTGCTTTGGTCAGGACCCGCCGCGCCAGCCGCACGGTGTCCACGACGGCGTTGCCGGGCCATGGCAGCCCGAGGCGACCGCAGGCCGCCTTCAGGAAGCCGATGTCGAAGCCGGCGTTGTGCGCTACCAACACGGAGCCACGGATGAACTCGAGAAAAGCCGGCATCACGGCGGCAATCGTCGGAGCGTTGTAGACCATTGCGTCGGTGATGCCGGTGAGCATGACGATCTGGGGCGGGATCGCTCTGCCCGGGTCCACCAGCGTCGCGAACTCGCCGAGCACCTGGCCGCCGCAGACCTTGACCGCACCGAACTCGGTGATCGACTCCGTGGCCGCTGAACCTCCGGTCGTCTCCAGATCGACGACCACGAAGGTGATCTCCCGCAGCGGATCGCCGAGCTCGTCGAAGCTGCGCTGGCCGCGGGCGAGGAGACCGGTGTTACTGATGGTGCTCATGGGACCGACGTTAGAGCTGGGGACCGACACCCTCTTCTCGACCCGGTCGGCACAATGAAGCCGGGAGCCAACAGGCGAACGTGCGATCACCAGGACGCACCGATCCGGAGGAGGAAGCGGATGACAGATATTTCGGCCGCAGCCGATCGAGCTCCGCAGAACCTCACGGCGGGCGGTCCGGAGCTGCAAGACCTGCCTGACTCTGTTCGGGCAATGATCGTCCGCTGGGCCGCCCGGATCGTGGGAACGCTGCCGTCATCGCAAATTCCGCCGAACCTGGCCAGGGTGGCCAGATTCACCCCTGCCAAGCGCGGCAAGCTGGGGGCTGCGGCGTTGGCGGAGGCAGTGAATTCCAATGCTGCGTTTCGTGCCGCGGTCGCGGAGTGGGCGGCCACGGAGGTAGCCGAGAGGACCGAGGACGTAGCCGGAGTGACCGATCCGGGACCCGACGTGGATGTTGCAGCTGCCGCTGTCGCGTTCCTGCTGCGGCTGCCGACCCAGACGGAACTGCTGACCTCTGTTCGGGAATCGGTTCCAGCGAT
>JBPCPG010000019.1:0-7627 GCA_050999445.1 Nakamurella sp.
TCCTGTTCCGTCATCGGGTCGATCCGTTTCGCCGCGGGCAGGCCGTCGACGGCGAACTGTGGCGGGCGATGTGGGACGACCTGGTGGTGCTGATGCAGGCCGGCGTCCGGACCGGGCGCATAGAAACTGTCCGGCCACAACACCGACCCAGAGCCCGGGGCCCGTTGTCCAGGGGGGAAGCAGGCTACGTCTATCGGCGCACCGGACTGCCGTGCCGAGTGTGCGGTACGCCGGTCGCAACAGCAGAATTGGTGGGCCGCAACTTGTTCTGGTGCCCGACCTGCCAGGCGCCGTGATCGTTGGGTCAGCTGCCGGTCGGACGTTGCCGCGGCCCGCCGGTCAGGTTCCGGAAACAGGATCGCCGCGGTCGCCGCGGTCGCGAACGACGTCCGCTCCGGACCAACCACCCCCGGACTCGGCCTCCGAGGTATCCCCGTGGTCCTTGACCATCTCGGCCCCGCTCCAGCCCGCGTGCTGATGGACTTCCGGGGAACCCTGGTCCCGGACCACCTGCTCGCCGTCCCATCCAGAGTCCTCCGGCGGCTGGCTCGCGTGGTCGCGCACCACCTCGCCGCCGCTCCAACCCGCGCCCTGTTCGGCTGGCACAGCGGGCCCTTCCGAAGGCGCACTCGGTGTTGATCCCACGTTCTCGTTGGTCATTGCTGTAGTCCTTCTTCCGAATCGGTGTCGTGCTTGCTCGACAGGTCTTCTCACGACGACAACGTTCGCCGGTGTGCGGGCAAATTCTCCTGTCAACGTAACCCGGTCGAGGCCGGTTCGCCCGTTACAGCCGTGCCACGCACTTCCTCATCAACCGGGGCCGGTGTAGTAAGGACTGGTGGATCGACGGCTGCTGGGTGTGGTGATGTTGATCGTCGTCGCACTGGTTGCGGTCGCCCTTCCGAATCGAGCAGGTCACCGTATTTTCGGAACACCGCAGGTCGCGCTCGTGCCAGGCGCCCCGGCGGAAGGTAGCTGCGTCGTTGCGGTCGACCCGCTGCCGTCCCTGGACGAACGGTCGGGTGGTGAATCGCCGATGTCCTACCCATCCGCCCGCTACGGCGCCTGTAGCGGAAACATCGTCGGCGAGGTGATGTCGGTCGACCTGACCGCTCACCCGCTCGAGAAGGCAACCATCAATTCGTATGCGAGCGCGCGATGGGATTGCGATCTCGCCGAGGTCAACTACGTGGGTTCCATCGGTCCGTACGATCCGGCTCGCCTGTCCACGCCGAACATCGTCGGGTGGGACACGAACGTGGTGGTGCAAACGACTTCGGTGGGACCCAGCGCCTACCAGCGTGCCGCTGGGCAGAGATGGACGGCCTGCATCGGGGGTACCGGTGGGACGAAAGCCTATCGAGGACGCCTGCAGGACGCCCTTCGCACCGGGACGTTGCCGGCGATCTTCGGAAATTGTCTGACCGCCCCGGTCCACTCGATCAACGACGTCGTAGGAACGGCTCAGCTGTCCTGCGAGGCGCCGCACTCCGCCGAGGTGTTGGGGACGACCCAGATCTACGCCGCAAAGACGCCGGCAGAGATCCAGGAGTCGTGCGCGAAGCTTGCCCTTCGCGCCTTGCGCTCCGCAGATGCGACGAGAGGCGGCCGGCTGATGGTCACGGCATATTCGTCGAACGGTGCCTCCGGGTCCAGAGCCGGCTCGGTCGGGGCGGCCGGGAGCTTGCTGGCCTGCGTCGCCTCGGTGCAACCGCCGGCCCGGCTCAGCGGCACGCTGATCGGCCTCGGCAACGGCCGGCTACCCCTCACCGGCTGATCCGGCCGTTCCCGCCGCCCGTTCGAACCACACATCGACCCCGAACCGCTGGTGCAACTCACGACCCCTTCCCCACCCCGACTGTTTTGTGCGAACATATGTTCGTGTCCGACTCGGCGAGCATCCTGCACGCCGATCTGGATGCGTTCTTCGCCTCGGTGGAGCAACGCGACGATCCGCGGCTACGTGGCCGTCCGGTGATCGTCGGTTCAGGGGTGGTGCTGGCCGCGAGCTATGAAGCCAAAGCCTTTGGCGTGCGCTCGGCGATGAGTGGTTTCCAGGCCCGGCGCGCATGTCCGGACGCTGTTGTGGTGCCGCCCCGCTTCGCCGCCTACACCGCTGCCAGCCGAGCGGTCTTCGAGGTGTTCGGGGACACCACTCCCCTGGTGGAAGGCATTTCGATCGACGAGGCGTTCCTGGACGTCGGTGGCCTGCGCCGGGTTTCGGGGACGCCACTGGAGATAGCGGTTGGCCTGCGCCGGCGAGTGTTGGACCGGGTCGGTCTGAAGATCACGGTCGGCATCGCCAGGACCAAGTTCCTCGCGAAGGTCGCCAGTGGGGTCGCCAAGCCGGATGGCTTGCTGGAAGTGTGTCCGGACGCCGAAATGGAGTTTCTGCACCCACTTGCGGTCGAAAGGCTCTGGGGCGTCGGCACAGTCACCGCCGCTACCTTGCACAGCAGCGGCATCCACACCGTCGGCCAGGTGGCGCTGCTGGGCGAGGCCACGTTGGTGTCGATGCTGGGTAAGGGGTCCGGCCGGCATTTGCACGCACTGGCGCACAACCGTGATCCTCGTCGGGTTCAGGTGGGCCGGCGGCGGCGATCCATCGGCGCGCAGCGCGCCCTCGGCCAGGCCCGACACAGCGCCGACGACCTCGGCCAGGCTCGACACAGCGCCGACGCTCTCGGCCAGGCCCGACACAGCGCCGACGACCTCGACGCCGCACTGTTGGGCCTGGTGGATCGTGTAAGTAGACGCCTTCGAGACGCCGACCGGCGGGGCCGCACGGTGACTCTGCGGGTGCGATTCGACGACTTCTCCCGGATCACCAGGTCGCACACCCTGCCCGTGCCCACCTCGGGAACCCCGCAACTGCTGGCTGCAGGACGGGAGCTGCTCGCCGGCGCTGCTTCACTGATCAGCGAACGCGGCATCACGTTGATCGGTATCTCGATCTCCAATTTCGACGGCGAGCAGGACGCAGTGCAGCTGGAACTGCCGTTCGAGGGCTCGATCGGAGAAGCGGCCGCGTTGGACACGGCGCTGGACAGCGTCCGCCACCGATTCGGATCGAGCGCCGTGACCCGCGGGGTTCTGCTCGGCCGGAACATCGGGCTCGCAATGCCGATGCTGCCGGATTGATCGTGCCTGACACATTTCTTCCCCGGCGCCGGGGAATCCGATGAGCCGCTGGATAGGTTGGTTTGCATGGCACCTCCGAACAGCGTCCCCGCCGTCGAACTGACGGTCGGCGAGCTGGATGTCCGGATTTCCAATCCCGACCGCGTGTATTTCCCGGAAATCGGCCGGACGAAATTGGACCTGGCCAAGTACTACCTCGCTGTCGGCGACGGCATCGTCCGGGCGCTGCATGAACGACCCTGCATGATGCACCGCTTCCCGGATGGTCTGGCCGGCGAGAAGGTGCACCAGAAGCGGGTACCACGTGGAGCCCCGCCCTGGCTCGAGACGGTTCGAGTGGATTTTCCGTCGGGCCGGAATGCCGACGAGCTCTGCGTCACCAAACTCGCCGACGTCATCTGGTCGGTACAGATGTCCTGCGTGGAGTTCCATCCATGGAATTCTCGACGGGCCGATACCGAACGCCCGGACGAATGGCGGATCGATCTCGATCCCATGCCCGACTGCCCATTCGACTCCGTGCGCCGGGTGGCTCACGTCGCGCACGATCTGCTGGAAGAAATCGGCGCCGTCGGCTGGCCCAAGACTTCCGGCGGCAATGGCATGCACATCTACGTGCGCATCGAGCCACGATGGGGATTTGCCGATGTGCGGCGCGCCGCTCTGGCATTCGCCCGAGAGGTCGAACGACGGATTCCGGATGAGGTGACGACGACATGGTGGCGCAAGGACCGCGACCCGCGGAAGTTGTTCGTCGATTACAACCAGAACGCCAGGGATCACACCATCGCGAGCGCGTATTCGGTCCGGGGAGTGCCGCGCGGCACTGTTTCGACGCCGGTGACGTGGGCCGAGGTCGACACCGTCGAACCGCAGGAATGCACCATCACCTCCGTTCCGGCGCGCTTCGCCGAATTGGGCGATCTGCACAGCGGCATCGACGACGCCGTGTTCGCGCTCGACCCGTTGATCGAGTGGGCCGAACGCGACGAGCGAAACGGTGTTCCGGAAGCGCCCGAGCCCTGAGGCATACTCGCCGGTATGAAATTCCGGACCACCCTGCATTTGGAGGGCAAGACCGCGACCGGCCTGCTGGTTCCCGCGGAGGTGGTGGCGGCACTGAACGCCGGCAAGAAACCGGCGGTGACCGTGACCATCGCGGGCCATACCTATCGAAGCACGATTGCCTCCCGCGGGGAGCGGTTCCTGATCCCGGTGAGCAGCGACATCCGGAAGATCACCGGGTTGTCCGCCGGCGACGAGGTCGACGTCGACCTGGAGCCCGACGACGAGCCACGAGTCGTCACCGTTCCCGACGACCTGGCGCAGGCCCTGAATGCAGAGCCCCAAGTGCGGCAGTTCTTCGACACGCTCTCCTACAGCAATCAACTCGCGCACGTGCTGGCAGTGGAACAGGCCAGGACCGTGGAAACCCGGCAACGCCGAATCGCGAAGGCGTTGACGACACTGCGTGAAGGTCGCGCCCGCTGATCAGCGGGTGCTATTCGCGCTGACCAGTGGTGCGTTCTGCCGGAACCTCCGGGCCATCGTCGGTTTTCCCGGGTGGAGGGTCGCCGTCTTGCCGGAGGATCCGGGCGACGTCGCCGACCGCCAGCCACAGCGGCCTGGCGCTGGCCGCTTCGCCCGGGGTGAATTGGATCGTGACCATGACCTGTTCGTCGGTCCACCGGATCGCGGTGCACGGCCACATCTCGTAGCTTCCGGCATGGTCGAGCACCAGTCGGGCGATGGCTGGCACCCGGCCCTGCGGCTTGTTCGGCACCACCTTCGGGTCGACCTCGTTCAGATATCGCGCAACCTCGACCATCTCCATGCTGCGAACTATATCGAACATGCGTTCCCATCGCCGCGGTCGAGGCTTCCTGATTCTTCCGGCCGCGCCGAGGTGCATAGGCTGCTCGGGTGATGGTTGCGCAAGCTGTTCTGGTCGCCGCCGCGGGCCTGGCCTGTGGAGCGGTCAACTCGATCGCCGGCGGCGGCTCCTTGATCCTCTTTCCAGCGTTGTTGGCGACCGGCTTGTCGCCGCTGGCGGCCAACGTCACCAATTCCGCCTCGACCTGGCCCGGTTATGCCGGCGGCCTGCTCGGCTTCCGGCCGCAACTCACCGACCAGCGAGCGCGGATCCGGCCGCTGGTCCTCGCGGCCCTGGTGGGCTCGGCAATAGGATGTGCGCTCTTGTTGAGCACACCTGCTGCCGCATTCGACGTGGTGGTTCCCGTCCTGATCCTTGCCGCGGCCGCATTGCTGGCCTTCCAACCGCAGATCAAGCGACTGGTCGGCGAACCGATGGAAGGCAGTCGCGTCTGGAGTGTGCAAATACCCTCGATGGTCGCGGCGACCATCTACGGTGGCTATTTCGGGGCCGCCCTCGGCGTCATCGTCCTCGGTGTGCTCGCCATCACCGTCCCGGACTCCCTCCGCCGCCTCAACGCACTCAAGGGTGTCGTCTCGTTCGTCAGCGGCACGGTCAGCGTGGTCGTCTTCGCCATCTTCGGCCCGGTGAACTGGGCGTTCGTCCTGGTTGCCGCGCCCATGACGCTGGTGGGCGGATATTTCGGTGCCCGGATCGCCCGGCACGTCAACGAAACCGTGCTGCGCTGGAGCGTCGTGGTGCTCGGCGTCGCCATCGCCGTGTACCTGTTCGTCAAGACTCTGGCCGCTTGAGTTGGTGAGTCGCGGCACGACGGCGGCCACCGGCGGACGGTCAGCCGCTCGCCGGCCGGTCCTGCCGATGCTGGCTCCGGGCGTGGTCTGCGCAGCGCTCTCGACAATTCTGATCGCCGTCTCAACGGTGCAACCGGTCGACCTGGCGGTGTATCGAGCAAGCGGATACTCGCTGATTCACGGCATCGGCCTGTACGGGAATTCCTTTCCCGCCGCGCTGCCGTTCACCTATCCGCCATTTGCAGCCTGGCCGCTGGTCGTGCTGGTGCCAATGAGCTGGCCTTTCGCCATCTGGTGGTGGACTTTTCTCACCCTGGGCCTGATCAGTTGGGTCGTCGCCCGATCATTCGCACAGTTCCTCCCCGATCGCCCATGGCAACGCGCCGCGGTACTCGCCGGGCTGATCGGCGCCTTTTCAATCGTCGTACCGGTGAGCGACCATATCGGGTTCGGCCAGATCAACGTGCTGTTGATGGCGGTCTGCCTGGCCGACCTGCTCGGCGTTCGGCCACGATGGCTGCCGGCGGGCGTTCTGATCGGGCTGGCTGCGGCGGTCAAGCTGGTGCCGGCGATTTTTATCCTCTACCTCGTGATCACCCGACGAGTCCGTACTGCCACCATCGCTGCCGCGACCGCGCTGGCGGCGACCGGTTTGGCCTACGTCGTCCGCCCCGCCGACAGTCGGCTGTACTTCTTCGACCTGTTGTGGCACCTGGACGCCCGGGTGGGACTGGGGAACAACGCGACGATCGGCAATCAGTCCGTGCAGGGCGCGCTGTTGCGTCTGCTTCCCGGGCCGGCGGTGCATTTGACCTGGCTGATCTCGGTGCTTGTCTGTCTCGGAGCCGGAATGGTCGGCGCCCGTCGGGCCCGCGCCCTACGCGGCGAGATCGCCGGTGCCTGTGCGGTCGGATTGGTGGCGGTTCTGGTGTCGCCGGTCAGCTGGACCCACTACCTCGTCTGGATGATTCCGGCGGTCGGCGTGATGCTCGGCGACGGGAAGCGCAAATCCGGAAGACGCACTGCAGTATTCGTCTACGTCGTCCTGGTGAGCAGAATTCATCGATTGGGCCAGAATCTGATCGATCGGAATCCGGCCTGGCCACTTCGGATTGTCGGTGACCTGTGCCAGAACGGCTATCTGTTGCTGTGTATCGGCACCGTGATCTGGCTCGCTCTGCGCCCGGACTCAAGTTCGCGGCCGCGGCAGTCGGTGCGACGTAGGCTGCAGGCGGTGAATGGAGAACGGCCGATATGACAGATCGAGACGTCATCGGCGCGGTGGGACAGGTGGTCAACGCCATTCGCGGGAAAAGCGGACCTGGCGAAGTTCTACTCCGCATCGGTGGCACGCGCGAGTGCTACATCGCCGAGAGCGACGAACCGATCGAGCGTGGACAGACCGTCCTGGTCGTCGACGTTGCGCCGCACCGGCATGTCACCGTGGTGCGGTGGACCGAGCTTCCGGTTCCGGAATGACCGGCTGTTCGCCTGCTGTGGTGGACCGGAGCTGTGACCGATCGGAGCTGTGACCGATCGGGGCTGTCGGCGGATCAGCTGGTCCGGTGAACCTTGTGTTGTGCGGCTTGGGCCTTTGGCCGCAGAACCAGCAGATCTACGTTGACGTGTGGCGGGCGGGTGGCCGCCCAGCAAATCGAGTCGGCGACGTCCTGTGCCGTCAGTGGTTCGGCGACACCCTGGTAGACGGCTGCGGCCTTGTCCGCATCCCCGCGCATCCGCTTGACCGCGAATTCGTCGGTCCGGACCATGCCCGGCGCGATCTCGATGATTCGCACCGGAT
>JBPCPG010000030.1:0-12905 GCA_050999445.1 Nakamurella sp.
CGCGCGTTCGAATGCCCGCAGCGCCCACAGGTAGAGGTTGCTCTTCTCCGCATTGGTGAACGAGAACAGCCGAAGCCGGTCGTCCTGGGTGAAGGCTTCCAGTCCGAAACCTCCGGCCTGTTGTCCATCGGGTGCTGGAGACGTCATCGGCCATCCCCGGTCGGCTCGGCGTATCGCGAGGCCATGGATTCCATCTGCTCCATCACCAGCTTGATCGCGCCCGGTTGCTGGTCCGGCGGATACTTGTATTTCATCAGGTCGTTTTCGGTAATCGCGTCGGTAGATTTCGGCGCGAGGATCTCGGCCAGCGCCTGCTGCAGGTATTGGATCGGCACCTCGGGGTTGAAGGTGCGCAATGGGTCCATCATCCGGGAGGGGATGTGCAGGTCCTCCCACTTATCCCGCTGCCCGGTGCCGGGGGCAATGCTGGTGCCAGGGGCGGGTGCCCAGCCAAGCTCCGCGAAGGTATATAGGGCGTGGTGTTCCACTCGGCCTCGGCCATACCGGTCATGGCTTACTCGCTTCCGTAGATGATGGCGGGTCGGCAAGTTCAGCCTCAAGATCCTCAATTCGGGGCAGGCTCTCCGCTAATTCTGGTGGGAGGTCTTTCGTTATCTTAGTTGCCCACTCGGCGACCCCAATCGGGATCTTGAAGCCGCGCAATGCGTACTCAGCGACTACGTCATTTTTCGTCTTGCAGAGCAACAGCCCGATCGTCGGCTTATCATCAGGCTGGGCGAGAAGATCATCGACGGCCGACATGTACATTCCAATCTGCCCGAGGTAGCCGGGCTCGAAGGCGGTTGCCTTCAGCTCGATCACCACGAAGCATCGCAACTTGTAGTGGTAGAAAAGCAGATCGCAGTAGAAGTCGTCGTTGCCGATCTCTAACCGAACCTGCCGACCGACCAACGCGAAGCCCTGACCAAGTTCTAACAGGAACCGCCCGACGTGATCGATCAGGCCGTGCTCCAAGCCGCGTTCCCGTTCGGCGTCCGCAGAGCTGATGAAGTCGAACAGGTACGGATCCTTGGTAGCTTGCTGCGCAAGGTCGGAGTCCTCCGTTGGCAGCGTTTGCGCAAAATTGCTGATCGCCTTACCCGAGCGTTCGTGCAGGCGGGAATCGATCTGGTGGACCAGAATGTCCCGTGACCAGCCCATCTGCATCGCTTCGGCTGCGTACCATAGCCGGAGATCGAGGGCGCTGAGCTTCTCAACCAAGGCGATCTGATGGCGCCACGGCAGTTGTGCAACGCTGCGTTGCACAACCTCCCTGTCGGGCCACGCAGCGGCGAACGCTCGCATGTACTTCAAATTTCGTGGCGAATAGCCGGTCGCTTCCGGGAAGCGACGTTTCAGATCGGCCGAGAGCCGGTCGATGACCTTCGCGCCGTAGTCTTCCAGTGCTTGACGATCAAGAATGTCGCGACCGATTGCCCAGTACGTGACGACCAACTCATTGTTTGCCATTGCAACCGCGCGCCGATGGCCGACCGAGATCCGACCGGAAACCGACGTGAGTAGCTCGGGATACCAACTCGGCATGCTGGCGCCCGGCGGAACCGCCGGGAAGTTGGCGCCCCGCTTGGCTCGGCCCCTGAACGGTCGATCATCAGACATCTACAGCACCTCTTCGACTTGCGTTTCGAGATCCTTGACCCGGAGCTTGCCGGACATCAGTGCAGGGAGCAGGGTATCCCTCATCGTTGCTAACAGCGGCTCAGCTCCCTCTGCTCCCACCCTCACAGGCAGGACCTCTAACGACGCTGCAGGTTTGCCCTTCATGCTGCGGACCGAACAGTTGCTACCCATAAGGGCTTTAGACACTGGGCTTCGATCCGGACGGCTTCCAACCCGCGCCGCCAGTCTGCTACCGGGCCACCAGAGCGCTACCCGAACCGGACTCACACCGGCAAGCGACGACGAGCACGAACCAACAGATCACCCCGACACGGAGGTCACCTCCAGTTCCGCTGGGCGCACGAAAGATCCAGGCCTAAGCCGGCTGCCTCAGGCCCCGCACGTCCGACGACTTCTTCTGATCGAGCGCGAGTCGGTCACGGCTCAGCGACAGTCAGTCCATATAGTTGCCAGCACGCGGCCCGACAGGCATCCAGCACTTTCGGACAGTCCCCCACCCGCACGAATCCTTTCGTGCTGCCTTGGGGGGCCAACCCGTGTCGTTGCTCCGCCATCGCGCCGCGGCTTTCGCCGAGATGGCGATGCGACCATAGGTGATCGAGGAGCGTCTCGCGGATTTGTTGCGCCACCAGACCGGGCATCGGCCCTCTCCAGCCGAGATGCGTTCCTGGTCAGGCAGTTTGTGTCGTTGCTGGGAAAGCTAGCGGAACGCGACCGGACGGCGATCCACGCCACCGGCTCACGGTCGTTCACCATGACGCTTCGAAAGGTCAGTGGCCGGAAAGGTGGCCGGGCCGCGAGCCTCTTCAAGTACTTCAATCAGTTCACAGAGGCGCAACGCAACGGCCTCGACATCCTGATTTTGGACGAGGCGCACCGCCTGCGAGCGACATCCGAGAACCGTTACACCAAGGCAGAAGCCCGCACCGGGCGGCCACAGGTCGACGAGTTGATCGCCGCTGCGCGCGTTCCGGTGTTCCTGCTCGACCAGCATCAAGTGGTGCGCCCCGGTGAGATGGGCACGATCGCCGAGATCACCGCGCATGCAGCGGCCGTAGGTTTGGACACGATTTACGTCGCACTCGACGCCCAGTTTCGCTGTGGCGGTAGCGAACGCTACATCGGCTGGGTTGAACAGTTGCTCGGCCTGCGTGGCGATGTCCCCATTCCGTGGGAGCCCGATCCGCCGTTCCAGCTTGATGTCGTCGACTTGCTCCAACGCATCGACCGTCATGTCGAGAGCTGGCCGGTGGCCCCCATTTATGCCGCCGTCTTCGGCTCAGCTGCCCGCGGTCAGATGCGGCCCGACAGCGACATCGACGTCTTCATCGTCAGGCCCGGCTTCCTGGAAGACGAAGAGGACTGGGACAGGCAGCTCGCTGAGTTCGCTCGCCTTCTCACCAAGTGGGAAGGCAACGATGGACGCATCTTGCAGATGACAGAGCAGGAGGTGGCCACCGGAGCAGGATCAAATCCCATTTTGACCTCCATTGCCCGCGAAGGCCTGACCACCTACGGCCAACCCGCCTGGCTCCGCACCCTCCTCAACGGCAGCAGGGTGGTGCACAGTGCCACGAACCAGTGACTGCAACGCCGTCACCCGGCAAGGCCGGCTGATGAAGGCCCACCAGTTCATGACCGCTGCCGAGGTCGTTCTCAATCTCGCCGAGGATGATCCGGCCGATTTGGGTGCTGTCTACGTGACCCCGGTTGTGTGGGAATGAAGACGAAGGCTGGCTACACCGCGCTTCCCATAAGTCGGGAGGCCCGAACGAAGGCCGGACGATCAGTCGAGCGGTTGATGGACGCTGCGAAGCAAACGGGGTAGCGGGCATTGGGTGTCGGCCCTCTCCGGAACAATCAGCCTATGGCGAGATCCGCGGCGGAGGCCGCACCCGGCGAGAGCTGGCGTGATGCCCTCCGCGGCTACGTGCCTTCCGTCGACAGCCACGCCGACACCGAACCGGAACCCACCAACGCACCCACACCCGCCGCCCTGCAATTCGAGCTCCGCGAGCTGATCCCCCGCAGTACGACGCGCTGGAACGGCCCGGTGTCCAAGTCCGCGAAAGCCGTAACCGGAGAGTTGCGAAAGACTCATCGCCTTGGCGTCCGCCCGGTGGCTCGCACATCACGGGGCTGGGCGCGATCGGGCATCACCTGGACGAACATCCCGCACCTGGTCAATCGGCTGAATCTCGACCCTGAACAGCATCGATGGTTCTGCGAGTTCGGCGCGCTGCACCAGGCTCTGAAGCCGACCACGCCCGGCCGGGACCCGGACTGGATCTACCTCGACGACTTCGCCAACCCGGTGCTCTGGACGCTGCTCGACCAGACCTCGACCCTCGGCATCCAGCTGGTCGGCTCTGGCGCCGGAGCCGCCGTTCGCCGTGCATCGAATGCCACCCTCACCCTGGACGCAGGCCGCGATCAAGGCGGCAGCCACGTCGGCCCGCGCCTCATTATCGACAACAACAAAGCCGACGAGACCCATGCAGCAGCCATCGGCACCCACGGCATCTACCTGGTCGACCCGGCAACGCCGCGCCAGATCCTCCTCGCCCGGACCAGCGAAACCCTCACTCCGGACCAACTCGCGATCCTGGCCAACGGCAGCACCACAACACAGGTGCCGGAGCAGGACGTCGACGACTTTTTCGAGAACTACCTTCCCGACCTGCAAGAACGTATTGACATCACCAGCTCCGACACTTCGGTCAAACTGCCCCCGCCGGCGCCGCCAGTCCTGATCGTCACGGTCACCCACAGCCCCCGACACACCATCGCGCTCGCCTGGCGCTGGCAGACCAGCCGCCGGTCAGGGCCGCCGCCCCCGCTCGACGAACTCCTGCCCGAGGGCCTGCTCCCGGCCGAGTGGCTCGGCCCCGACAGCGTCAACACCGGCAGCGACAACACCGAGGATGCAGTCCCCCGCACCATTCCACTGCCAGCCACCCTGAAAGGAATCGACGCCGCCGAGTTCGCCGCGAAGACCCTCCGGACGCTCCGCACCCTGCCCGGCGTCACGGTCGAGTCGCACGGCACCGCCCCCGACTATCGCGAGCTGACCGGCACTCCGCAACTGAAGATCACCACCGTCCCGTCGGAGAAACACGACTGGTTCGACCTTGGCGTCACCGTCACCGTCGACGGTCGGACCATCCCGTTCCTGCCGCTGTTCAAGGCGCTCGCCAAGGGCAGACGCAGGCTGCTGCTCGTCGACGGGTCGTACCTCTCGCTGAACCATCCGTCATTGAAGGCGCTTTCCGACCTGATCGAGGAGTCGCGGGATCTGACCGAATGGGAACCGGTCCCCTCCATCAGCCGGCACCAGCTGAGCCTGTGGTCCGACTTCGAGGACCTCGCCGACGAAGCGGTTCCGGCAGTCGAGTGGCGCGCGCTGCTGGCGGAGACCCGCAACGACTCGCCGCGGCCGGTAGCGTCACCAATGGGCCTCGAGGCCACCCTGCGCCCGTACCAGCAGGACGGGTTCGACTGGCTCGCCTACCTGTGGCGGCACCGGCTCGGCGGCATCCTCGCCGACGACATGGGGCTGGGCAAGACCGTGCAGTGCCTCACCCTGATCCAGCACATCAGGGAGTCCAGAAGCACTGCGCTACAACAACCCTTCCTGGTTGTAGCCCCCACCTCCGTCGTCCCGAACTGGGTCTCCGAAGCCCAGCGCTTCACACCGGGTCTGACCATCCGGCAGATGTCCACCACCGAAGCCGCCGGCAAGACCACGATCGCCGACACCGCCCGCGACGCCGACATCGTGGTCACCAGTTATGCATTGCTCCGCCTCGACTTCGACGCCTACCAGGCGGTCGCACAGTCCAGCGGGTGGGCCGGACTGGTGCTCGACGAGGCACAGTTCGTCAAGAACCCTGCTTCGAAGGTGCACGCGGCCGCCCTGGACCTACAGGTCCGGTTCAAGCTCGCCGTCACCGGTACTCCGTTGGAGAATTCGCTGACCGACCTGCAAGCCCTGTTCGCGATCGTCGCACCCGGCCTGTTCGCGTCAGCGCCACGATTCCTCAACGACTACGTCCGGCCGATCGAGCAGTCGCGACCGGGAATCGCCCGCGGGATCGGCGCCGGCAACACAGAGCAGGTCAACGCAGCGACGCGCGCCGAACGGCTGGCGAAACTGCGACGCCGAATTCGTCCGTTCCTGTTGCGCCGCACCAAGGAACTGGTCGCCGCCGAACTTCCAGCGAAGCAGGAACAGACGCTGCGCATCGAACTCGCTCCCGAGCACCGGGACCTGTACGACCTGTTTCTGCAACGGGAACGGCAGAAATTGTTCCGGCTGTTAGGAGACGATATGAACCTCAACAAGTTCATCGTGTTCCGCTCTCTGACCCTATTGCGCCTGCTCGCGTTGGATGCGTCACTGATCGGCGACGAGTACGCCGATATGCCCTCGAGCAAACTCGACGCACTGTTCGAACAGCTCGACGACGTGGTCGCCGAAGGGCATCGCGCGCTCGTCTTCAGCCAGTTCACCTCCTACCTGGCCAAGGTTCGGCGCAGCCTGGACGCCGCCGGGATCACATACGTCTACCTCGACGGCAGCACCCGGAACCGGGCGGAGGTGATCGAGGAGTTCAAAACCGGAAGCGCGCCGGTGTTCCTGATCAGTCTGAAGGCCGGCGGGTTCGGCCTCAACCTCACCGAAGCCGACTACGTCTTCCTGCTCGACCCCTGGTGGAATCCCGCCAGCGAGGAGCAGGCCATCGACCGCACCCACCGCATCGGGCAGGACAAGAACGTGATGGTGTACCGGTTGGTAGCCGCCGACACCATCGAAGAGAAGGTGCTCGCCCTTCAAAAGCGCAAGGCCGGCCTCTTCGACGCCGTCATCGACGACGAGGCGTTGTTCAGTGCCACCCTCAGCGCTGACGACATCCGGGAACTCCTGGCATGAGCGGTGTTTCGAAAGTTGATTATCTTTTTTCGGGCGGTAGCGGCACTGTGGCGGGCCATTTTGAAATCTTGCAGTCGCTTCCCGTAGTTGATTTGTCTTACGGTCGGCGTAGAGTCAGTTCATGACTGTCGTGAACTTCAGAACTGACGAATCTGCAGATCAGGCCTTGGCGGAGCTGACCGCTGATGGATCGAGTGTTTCCGAAGCCATCCGCCGCGCACTGGTCGATGCGGTCCGTCTCCGTCGACGGGAGCAGATGCGACGCGAGTCGCTGGAAGCCTCCGCCGACCCCCTGGATGTGGCGGAGAGCCGACAGGTCTTGCGGGACATGGAGGCCGCACGTGCGTGGTGACATCTACCGCCTACGTGCCCCGCGGAATGCTCGCGGTGGCGAACAGCAAGGGAGCAGGTACGCCGTGGTCGTTCAGTCCGATGACCTGCTGCTGTCGACCCTACTGATTGCGCCGACATCACGATCGGCCCCTGCGCGCGTCTTTCGCCCCACCATCACCATCGGGTTGGAGCAAACCCAGGTGTTGATCGAGCAGACCACGGCTGTCGCCCCCGAACGCCTCGGCGAGCTTGTTGGGCACGTCAGCCGCGGCGAGTTGGCGGACATCAACAGCTCTCTGCGCTTGGCGCTGGAGCTGGACTGATCGCTGCGGGAGGCAAGGTGAGAGCTCGCCCGGCAACTGTCGTACCCGCCGTGCAGGATGTTCGTTGTGACCTCCCGAACGCCGAAGCGCAAAAAGTCGGACGACGCCTTGCGAGCCCATCTGCTGGACCAGCCGATCGAGTGGCTGGTCGACCAATTGTTGACGGCTTCGCAGGCCGCCCCGATGCTGCGCGCCCGGCTGGACGCGGGCGTGGGCGAGTCCCCTGAGGTCGACACTGGGAACATCCTCCGCCGGCTGGACAAGGCAGCAGAGGTGGGCGGGTATGTGCACTACCGTGACGCGCCGACCTTCGTAGACAGATTTCAGTCCGAGCTCGACGCCGTCGACAACCTGCTCGCAGCGGGCTTCGCGGCCGCGGCGGTCGAGGTGCTGGAGCATGCGATCCACCTGATCGAGAATCTTCTCGAGTCGGTCGATGATTCGGACGGCGAACTCGGCGGAACCCTTGCCCAGGCACAGCTGACGCACGCCGAAGCCTGCGAGCAGGCGAATCTCGATCCGCCCGAGCTCGCGGCTCGCCTTGCCAGCTGGGCACTGCACAGCGACTGGGAGGTGTTCCTCGAGAGCCCAACGACGCATGCGGAGGCGCTCGGCGCCGAGGGGCTCGACACCTTCGAGGCCGTGGTCGACGAGTACTTCGCGCAACTGCCACAGTTGCGGGCAGGTGATGACGACGAACGCTCGCAGAAGCCGAGCCGTTTCACCATCACCGAACTGAAGAAGCAACTCGCCTCCCGCCGCGGGGCCGACGCGCTCGTCGAGGTGCTGTCGCGCGATCTGTCCATCGGCTACCGCTATCTCGGAATCGCAACCGTGCTGGCCGACGACGGCCGGGAGGAAGAGGCTCTGCAATGGCTGGACCGCTCGCAGGGACAGGATTTCGGCGGACATCCGGACACCCGGCTCCGCGACTTCGCCGCAGACCTGCACCGGCGCACCGGTCATATCGACCGGGCCACCCAGCTGGTCGCAGACAGGTTCGCCGAATTCCCAACGGTGTCGACGTTCGACCGGCTTCGCGACTTCGCGACGACGTCGGGCGACTGGCCGGGCCGCCGGGAAGCCGCGCTGCGGGTACTTCGATCGCAACCGGTCGCAGCAGGGCCGGCGCACCGGCCGGCCTACGGAAGCGGTTACGGGCACAGTGTTCTCGTCGAAGTTTTATTGGACGAGGATGACGTCGAATCTGCCTGGCAAGCTGCTGAGCACGGCGGCTGCAACCACGAGGTATGGGAGAAGGTCGCGACCGCACGGGGGGTACTTCACCCGCGCGATGCCATGTCGGTCTTTCAACGTCTCGGTGAGCGAGCCCTCGAAGGGGGCAATCGGTCGGGCTACCAGCGTGGAGCCGTGCTGATCGAACGCGCGCATCGGTTCGCGGCTGCCGCCGACCTCACGCCGATCAGCGCCGCCTGGATCGTCGCCCTGCGGGAAGCCAATCGACGCCGCCCCGCTCTGCAGAACGAGTTCGACCGACGGAAGCTGCCACGAGCCCGCTGAGGTGCGGAGTGGCGAAAGCGACTGCGCAGTGCCGCACTGCCCGGCCGCACTGCGCGGCGTCGCACTGCCCGGCCACGCGGACCGCCGCACTGCCCGGCCAGGCGCACCGGCCCACTCGGACCCGCCGAATGACTCTTCGAGAATGGCTCCGTCAGCCGGCTGGCTGAGCTCCTTCTACACACGGGCGAACGGCTCGCCGGTGCTGGCAGATGAATCTCAGCACCGGCGAGCGCCCCATTGGTGGCCGCCCGTCCCATTCACAACCCAGCAGAGTCAAGCGCCGGACGTCATCGACTCAGCATGGGTCCACTCAGAACAGGTCCACCCAGAACAGCTGGTCACTTGTAGATTTCGAACTCGGCGATCTGCGCGGCCGGCCAGGCGGTGTTGCTGTTGACCTTGACCTGGACGTAGCGCAGGTCGGTAGCGGCGAAGGTGATGTTGACGGTGTTGTGGTTGGTGTCGGAGTTGAAGGTGTAGTCAGCGGCCGGCACCAAACTGCTGAAGGTGGCGCCGTCGGTGCTGCCCAGGAGTTGGAAGTTCTCGGTGCGGCTACCACCCCAGGCGGGGTTGATCTTCAAGGCGACCTTGGAAACCGTTGTGGCACTTCCCAAATCTACGGTGAGAGTCTGTGGGAAGGAGTTGAGCGGCGAACTCTCCCAGTAGGTCCCGGTGTTCGAGTCGGTGGTGCTCGCAGCGGTGCAGCAGCTGTTCTGGCCACTGGCGGTCGCAGGTTTTCCGTCGGCCAGGTTTCCGGCCACGTGAATGAGCACCGTGCCCTGCAGGTACACCTGGTATCGGCCGGCAGAGGTGCCGTCGGAGACGGTCAGCGCACCCGACTGGTCACCCTTGGCCGTTGGCGCGAACCGCACCGCGATCGTGCACGAGGCATGCGGGGCGAGCGTCTTCCCGCAGGTGGTCGTCAGGGTGAACGATCCGGTGTTGGTCACCGAGGCGATCGGTTGCCGCGTCGAGGTCGGATTGGTGACCGTGATGGTCTGCGGGTCGCTGATCGCGCCGTTCCCGTTGGCGACGAAGTAGAGGTTCGGGCTGCTGAGCGTCAGCGGCCCGGGGACCGGGTAGCCGCAGGAGCTGTCCGACCAACCGCGGTTGCCGGAACCTTCGACAATCGTGAACCCGGAGTTGCAGTCGTAGCGGCCGCCGGCGCCGAGCCCGGAGGCGAGAACGTGGCTGAAGGTCGCCGATCCGGAAGTGTTGAGCTGCACCGCGAACGTACCGGCGTTGGTGATGACGTCGCGGTTCAGGTGGACGTTCGTGATGGCCAGGCCGGTGAACCCGACGGCCTCGTAGGCGCTGTTCAAGATGCGGTTCCCGGTCACGTTGACCGTTCCGCTCATCGCTTCGTCACCGGCCCAGAACCACAGCGCCGGGTTGCCGATATGGCTGAACAGGTCCAAGCTGCCGGTGCGCTGCAGGACGTTGTCCGCGACGACGGTGGTGCCGGCCAGCGGGACCGCCCCGAATCGGTTGGCGATCTGGATGCCGCCGCCCTGGGTGATGGTGTCGGAGACGAAGTTGTCGGCCACGGTGTTGTCACTGCCGCCGTAGATGGCGATGTTGTTGGCCAGGGTCGGTACCTGCACCGTGTTGTGCGCGAAGACGTCATGGGCGTCGGGGTCCTTCTCCGACCACATCGCCAAGCCGTCGTCGCCGGTGTTACGCACAAAGGTGTCGGTGACCGACGAGTTGGTGATGCCCTGATGGAAGTTGATGCCGTCGGCGGTCATGTCCAGGATCCGCACCCGAGAGATGCGGAGCCCGTCGAACGGGCCGTCCAGCCACAAGCCGACCTTGGTGTGCTGCAGCCACAGATTGTCGACGGTCGAGTGCGCCAAGGATCCGCCGACGGCGTTGACCTGGTCGGCGTCGTTGCGTTCCTGGACCTCACCGAAGATGGCGAAATCGGACAGGTGCACGTTGCTGCTGGGCGTGGGGGCGTACTTTCCGTAGACGCCGACGCCCTTGCCGTGCAGCACGCTGTACCACGGACCGGCGCCGCGCATCGTCACCTGATCGACGATCAGGTGCCGGGTGACGGTGAACGTCCCCCGCGGGATCCACACGGTCTTGCCCATCTTCGAAGCGCGGTCGATGGCCGCCTGGATGGCGGCGGAGGAGTCCTTCCGGCCCGTCGGGTCAGCACCGAAGTTGATCACCGACAGGGAGTTCCGCGGTTGCGCAACCGGGCCCGCCACGTTCTCGAAGTCGGCAAGGTCGATCACGTACGACGGTGCGGTGTCGGTGCGGCCGACCTGCAGTCGGACCCTGGTGCCCGCGGGCATCGTCCTGCCCAACATCACGCGGGAATCGTCATACATCTGGCGGACGCCGCCGTCGGCTGGAGTGTTCGACCACGGGTACACGCCGTAGTACCAGGAGTACCGGGAGGTCAACGCGAGGGACTTCGCAGCGTGGCCGTTGACCAGGACACCCAGGGTCGCGTTCCGGCCCTTACCGTCCGCGGAGTCCGGAATGCTGTAGCGGACGTCGACAGCGTTGGCCGGCTTGGTCAACCTGAACTCGACGTACTGGCCGACGCGGTCCAGCTTCACCGCCTTGCGCCCGACCGCCTCCGCCGCCGCCGTGCCGTAAGCCCAGTCCGGACCGATCACTGTCCCGTTGGTGCAGGCGTTTTCGGCCTGCGTCTCGACGAACGGCACCCGGGCGCCGACGGCGCTGCGACCGCGGCTGTCCGGGGTGTCCTGGGCCGCCTGCTCGGCAGGCCCGGTGCCCTGCGGGGACGACGAGCCCCCGTCCCCATCCCCGTCGTCGTCCCTGTCGCAGTGCCCCTTCTGCCGCGCTCCGGCGTTCGCCGGCGCACCGACTTGGCCCGCCGACCGGGCAACAGCGCCGGCCTGCGCAGCAACGGCGGCCGCCGGTCGGGCAACAGCGTCCGCCGGCACGGCCACGGCGACAGCGCCGGCGAGGGCGACCGGCAGCGACACGACAAGCGCAATCAAGCTTCGCGTCCAACACTTCATCGTTGAAGTCCTTTCTTACCGCGATTGCCAGGGAACCGAGGCGACTGGCTCGGCAAGCCGAGGGACGTACGACCGTCATCCTCGACCGAGCACCGCACATTGCGTTTTGCAACGATTTTCTGGGCGCCGCGACAAAGGTAAAACTAGGATCACCCGGTGTCAACAGATGACGAGGACCGGATCCAACCCGTCCGTCGGCCCACCCGGCCCGGCGTCGTCGAGGTCGCCCGGGCCGCCGGCGTCGCGCCCAGCACCGTTTCCAATGTCTACAACCGCCCGCACGCCGTCTCAGCGGCGCTGCGGGAACGGGTACTGAACGCGGCGACCGACTTGGGCTACGCCGGCGCTGATCCCGCTGGGCGCAACCTGCGCGAGGGCCGCACCAACGCCATCGGCATCGTGATGCGGGAACGACTCGCTTACTCCTTCGAGGACGCTGCTGCGGTCCAACTGATGCAAGGCTTCTCCGACGCCGCCGACCCGGAACAGTTGGCGATGGTCATCGTCCCGGCCAACCCGGAGACCGCCGCTTCTGCGGGACCGGCCGTCAGTCGGGTCGCCGTGGACGGCTTCATCGTGTACTCACTTGTCGGCGATGATCCGTTGATCGATGCGGTCCGCCGACGCGCTCTTCCCACAGTGGTCGTTGACTCGCCCGCCCCCGACTCCGCCGCCGCCAACGAGTTCGACTTCGTCGGCATCGACGAGCAGCAGCCGTCGCAGGCTGCCATGCAACACCTGCTGAGCCTCGGTCATCGCCGCGTGGCCGTTCTGAGCACCCGACTCTCGGCCCAGGACCGGCCCGGCCTTGCCGATCTCCTCAGCCAGGCGGCCGCCACGGCCAGCGTCGCCACGGGTCGACTGCAGGGCGCCGCCGCGGCAGTGGCCGCTGCCGGGCTCAGTTGGGCGGCCGTACCCGTCGTGCAATGCCCGATCAGCAGTATCGAAGAGGGGCGAATCGGCGCGCATGCTCTGCTGGCAGCGGCACCCGCGACCACCGCCGTGTTCGCATTCAGCGACCCACTCGCCCTGGGCGCACGCATTGCCGCCCGAGAACGGGGATTGGCCGTCCCAGGCCAACTCTCCATCATCGGCTTCGACGATTCGGCACCAACCAGCGAAGGTCTGAGCACCGTCCATCAGCCACTTCGG
>JBPCPG010000306.1:0-5837 GCA_050999445.1 Nakamurella sp.
GAGCAGGCCTGGGCGACCATGATCGACGTCGCCAAGCGCTCCGGCACCTCTTTGAAGACGGTTTCCCGGGTGGTCAACGGCGAACCGAACGTCAGCCCGGCGACCGCCGAAAAGGTCCGGCAGGCGATGGAAGAACTCGGCTATCGGCGGAACGAATCGGCCAGCCTGCTGCGCCGGGGCAAGTCAACCGGGTCGATCGCGTTGGTGCTCGAGGATTCCTCCGGACCCTTCTTCGCCGCTCTGGTCGTGGCGATCGAACAGGTCGCGAGGATGAACGGCTACCTACTGTTCACCGGCGGCGCAGAGGGCGACCCGGTGCGTGCCGCGCGATTGACCGAGGCCTTTCTGGACCGCCGGGTCGACGGCCTCATCCTGGCGTCGTCATTGGCCGGATCCCGTGCGGTAGACGACGCGGTGCCTGCTTCCGTACCGGCGGTGTTCGTCGAACGGCCGAGCCGGGACGGCACCCGCGACACCGTACTGGCCGACAACGCCGGCGGAATCGGCAGTGCGGTCGCGCACCTGGCCGCTCAGGGGCATCGCCGAATTGGTTACGTCGGTGACGATCCCGCCTACTTCACGGCCATCGAACGACGGGACGGGTTCGTCGCCGCGATCGCCGCAGCCGCTTTGCCGGCCGATGTTCCGATTCTGATGGACGGCGGGGCCGCACTGGCGGATCCGGAAGTGCTGTCGCGGTGGACGAGCGGGCCGGATCCGGTGACCGCAGTGGTGACCGGCAACAACCGCACCAGCCGCAGGCTGCTGTACGCACTTCGTCGGCAGCCGCAGATCGACCTCGGATTCGTCTGCTTCGACGAATGGGAGATGGCCGACCTGATGCGGCCCAGCGTCACCACCGTTGATCAGAACGCCGATGCCATCGGTCTTTCGGCCGCCGAGCAGCTGCTCTCCAGAATCGCCGGAGCAGACCATCCGGCCAGCCGAACCGTCCTGCCCACCCGTTTGACCATTCGCGAATCCGGCAGCCTCGGACTGCATCGAGTAGCGCACGCCCTCTAGCGCCATTGTTCCTCGCCCCCACCCGTTCCGTCCCGTCCCTTCCCCGAAGCTAGGAGCACCACCATGAAGTTGCTGACGAATCGCCTTCTTCGAATTTCAATGGCAGCAATATCCGCGTTCGCGCTTCTCGGAGTTACCGCGTGCGGCAGCAGTACACCTTCGGGTGCTGCCTCGCTGTCGTCGGCTACCGCCGGCGCCGGGGCCTCGGCAACAGCCGCCCCTTCGGCAACAGCCGGGCTTTCGGCAACAGCCGGATCTTCGGCAGCAGCCGCGCCGGGGACCGGCTCCGCCATCCCGGATACGTCCGCCATTCTGACAGCAGTGAAAGTGGACTCTGCATTGGCCGCGAAGGTGCCTGCGGCGATCAAGAGTGCCGGCACTTTGAAGGTGGGTTCGAACGTCCAGTCACCGCCGAACAACTTCTACGCCGCCGACGGAACGACTGTGGTCGGCTACGAAAAAGACTTGATGACAGCGGTTGCGGCACAACTGGGCCTGAGGGTGACCTACTCCGACATGGCGTTCGCCTCGCTGATCACCTCCCTGGCCGCCAATCGCATCGACGTCACCATCGCCGGGATGAATGACAACAAGACCCGCCAGCAGAAGATTGACTTCGTCGACTACTTCAACTCCGGAATCACCATCATGGTCCAGAAGGGAAATCCAACCGGCATCAAGTCTTCCGCCGACCTGTGCGGGAAGTCGATCGCCGTCGTCACCGGCACCAGCCAGGAGGACTTCGCGTCCGCTGAATCGACCACCTGCACAAAGGACGGAAAGAAGGCGCTGCAGGTGACGGCGACCGACTCGGACTCCCAGAACCAAACCCAGCTCCGAACCGGAAGGGTCGCGGCCATTCTCAACGACCTTCCCAGCGCGGTCTACATCTCGCGGACCGCTGGTGACGGCAAGTACTTCCAGGTGGTGAATCAGCCGCCCGTCGACGGCGCCCCCTACGGCATCGGCGTCAGCAAGACCAACTCGGCGTTGACCGGTGTAATCCAGGGGTCCCTGCAGAAACTGATCGCCAATGGGCAGTACGGCGCCATTCTCAAAGCCTGGCAGGTGCAATCAGGGGCGGCGACCAAAGCCGTGATCAACGGTGGCTGACCAGGACTATCGGACGACAACGGTCATTCCCGGACGTCCGGTGGGGGCGCTGCCCAAGGTTCGCATCACCTACTGGGGCAGATACCTGTCCGCCATCGTCATCGGAATCATCGTCGTGCTGTTGGTGATCGCCCTGGCCAAGGGCCAGATCGATTATGCGCTCGTACCCAGCATGGTCGTAGAGAAAGTGATGCTCGAGGGCCTCGCCAACACCATTGTGTTGGCCGTGGTGGCGCAGGCCGGCGCCGTCGTCATCGGCATCGTCGTCGCTCTGATGCGGATATCCAGAAATCCGGTCGCGCGCTACGTGGCGTCGGTCTACACGTGGTTGTTCCGGGGACTGCCGGTTCTGCTGCAGATCGTCCTCTGGTACAACCTGGCTCTCGTCTTTCCGGTGATCAAGCTCGGATTGCCTTTCACCGATCTCAACCTCGTCAACGAATCCGCCAACGTGCTGATGACTGCTTTCACCGCAGCGCTCCTGGGTCTCGGGCTCAACGAGAGCGCCTACATGGCCGAGATCGTTCGGGCCGGATTGAACAGTGTCGACAAGGGACAGACCGAAGCGGCCAAGTCGATCGGCATGCCACCGGGCAAGGTGCTCAGTCGAATTGTCCTGCCCCAGGCCATGCGGGTCATCATCCCGCCCACCGGAAATGATTTCATCAACATGCTGAAAGGTACGTCGATCGCGTCGGTCATCGGCTTCGTCGAACTCATCAAGGCAGCCAACAATCTCTCCTCCCACAACCTGGCCGTGGTCGAAACACTGCTGGCTGCGGCCTTCTGGTACATGGTGCTGGTCAGCGTGGCCAGCGTCGGGCAGTACTTCCTGGAGCGGAAGTACAACGCCGCC
Organism: Nakamurella sp.; assembly: GCA_050999445.1. Lineage (GTDB taxonomy): Bacteria > Actinomycetota > Actinomycetes > Mycobacteriales > Nakamurellaceae > Nakamurella. The sequence goes on from JBPCPG010000306.1 coordinate 2,993, forward strand.
GATCGTCCCGGCAAGAACACCCAGCGCGCCCTGCTCCGACGGGTCGGTCGCGGTGTCACCACCCCTCCTACTGTCCGGAGCAACGCATGAAAGCCGACGCCGGCAGCGCCGAGATCGTAGTGAGCGCTTCGGGCGTGCACAAGCGATTCGGCCACCTCGAGGTACTCAAGGGTATCGACATGACAGTCCATGCAGGCGAAGTGGTTGTTCTGCTGGGCGCCTCAGGAGCCGGGAAGTCGACGTTTCTGAGGTGCATCAATCATCTGGAAACCATCGACGACGGTGAAATCTGGGTCGACGGAAAGCCGATCGGCTTCCGTATCGTCGACGGCAAGCTGAAAGAATTGCGCGAGAGGGACATCGCTCGACAGCGCGCGACCATGGGCATGGTGTTTCAACGGTTCAACCTGTTCCCGCACCGAACGGTTCTGGACAACATCACCGAAGGGCCGACCCAAGTGCTCGGGATACCCCGCCGACAGGCGCAGGAGGCCGCCCTGGCGTTGCTCGATCGAGTAGGCCTGTCCGACAAGGCCGGTGAATATCCTGGCCGGCTTTCCGGCGGCCAGCAGCAGCGAGTCGCCATCGCACGGGCTCTCGCCATGAATCCGCGGGTCATCTTGTTCGACGAGCCGACATCGGCGCTGGATCCGGAACTCGTCGGCGAGGTACTGAAGGTGATGTCGGGTCTCGCAGAGGAGGGGATGACGCTGATCGTGGTCACCCACGAAATCGCTTTTGCCCGTGAGGTGGCCGATACGGTCGTCTTCATGGATGGCGGGATCGTGGTCGAGTCGGGCACGCCCGACGACGTTCTCGGCCACCCGCGGCACGAGCGGACCCAACGATTCCTTGCTCGGGTGAACGGATGACGGACATCTCCGAGCGGCGCGGCGCGTATCTCGATGCGTTCGGCGAAGGGCCGGGATATCTCGATTTCGCCCGGGTCGGGCCTTTGTCCCGACCGGTCATCCAGGCGAGGTCCGACGCCTCGGCGCTGCTGCTGAATCCGACCTCGGCCGTCATCGACACCATGATGCAGGCCCAGGATCAGTGCATCGCAACGGCAGCCGCGATCGCCGGCTTTCCCGCCACGAATCTCGTGTACGTCCCCAACACCTCCATCGGCCTCTTCCAGATTGCTTTTGCCTTGGGCAAGGGAACCGGCCGGGGCAGTGCAGCGCGCGACCAGCTTCTGGTGTCGGCCCAGGAATTCCCGGCGAACATCTATCCGTGGGTACGGGCGGAAGCCGCGGGACGGCTTCGGCCCGTCTTTCTCGAGCCGCGCCGGGGAGCCGTCACCGCCGAGCGAATCGCCGCGGCCGTCACCGATCGAACTGCAGCGGTATCGGTGTCGGCAGTGGATTTTCGCTCGGGGTATCGAACCGACCTGAGCCAGATCCGGTCGGCGATCGGCGACCGCTGGTTGATCGTCGACGGGATTCAGGCATTCGGGGCGTTGCCGATGGATTGGGCCGCGGCAGATGCAGTCGTCGTCGGAGGGCAGAAGTGGCTCCGTTCGGGCTGGGGCACAGGCTTTGTCGCTGTTTCCGATCGACTCGCCGAGTCCTGGGATCCGCTGTTGGTGGGTTGGACCGGAGTCACCGAACCTGTCCGCTATGACAGCACCGTCCACACCACAGTGCCCGGTGCACCCGCCCTTTCCATCACCAACCTGTCCCCGATGGACCAAGCCGCCTTCGCGGCCGGGCTCGGCCTGGTGGAATCGGTGGGCATCGACTGGATAGGTGGCCGCATTGCCGAAACCGCCGGCCGCCTGGCCGCCGAACTACGAGCCGTCGGCGCTGTCGTCCACGGTGATCCCGGTGGATCAACGGGATCTGGCATCGTCCCGGTCACCATGCCGGAGAAGGAGATGACCGTGGTGCACAGCGCGCTGACCGACGCGGGCATCTCGTGCACCCTGCATCGAGACCGCGTCCGACTCTCCGTCCACGCCACGACCACCGACGCTTCCATCGAGGGCGTGATTGACGCGCTGAGCGCAACGGCCGGTCGGACACCCTGACCCCGTGCGTTTGAATCCGACCCGGCGCAGGTCAGGGCGCACATAACAGCAGGCAGGTCCAGGCGTCGGTCAGCCAAGCCGCGAACTGGTCCGGGGTCCACCCGCTTTCTCGGACGAGTAGATCCCAGTATTGCGCGGAGTTCATGCTCCAGATGATGTCGGCGACCTGGTCGTCGGTCAGATCCTCCCGCAAATCCCCTTTCGCGCGTAGGTCTGCTGCCATGGCGCGCATATTCTTCGCTCGTCGCTCGGAAATCTCGGCCCACAGTGATGCACAATCGCGATCTGTGCTCGCGGCATGCCGCAGGGCCAGGAACACCGGGGCCAGACGCTCCTGGATTCCGGTGATTGCCAGCGCATAGATGGTCATCGCGTCGTGGCCCGTCCGGGCGGCGCGCATGCGTGCGACGTAGTCGCGGGCGTGACAATGGCGGTTCGCTGGATCTATCAGGACCTCGGCGTCGGCACCGCTGGCTGGGTGCTGGCCGGAACCGTCAGCGGCATCTCGAGGCCGGCCTGGGCGTGGGGAGGGGCGAATTGAGAGCGTGCGGGAACGCTCCCACGGGACCGGCCCCAGAACTTGACCAGCGCCCAATCTGCGATGCGGGATGTGTGCGGAAGGGTTGCCAGGGTGAGCATTCCGGCGCAGAGGACGAATACGTCGTAGTGGAACTGTTCCGCGGCGGGCAGCGAAATCGTCATTGATGTGCCGTAGATGGCGAGTAACGGAGCTGCAGCGAGTGCGGCGAGCTGTAGCCGTATACCGAGCAGCAGTGCCACTCCGAGAATGATCTCGGCAATGGTGGCGAGCACAGC
>JBPCPG010000110.1:0-8255 GCA_050999445.1 Nakamurella sp.
GTCGCCGGCGAGGCGACGAGTTTCCACCAGGGATTCGGAACCTGCAGCGACCGGGCTGCGATGGCCGTGATGGCAAAGCCCAATCCGGCGGCGGTACCCAGGATGATCGCGGCCGCGGAGCCCGTCAACCGCAATCCGGCCGCACCGAGCAACGCGACCGGAACCGCGGACGCCAGCATCACCCAGTACCAGCCGGCGCCGATCGCCTCGTTCTTCTCGATGCCGGCGGAGGCCGCCAGCAGGATCAGCCCGGCTCCGAGCGCGGCAAGTCCCAGCCATTCCCGCAGGCCGAGCCTGGTGCCCAGGAATGCGGCGATACCGGCAGTCACGCCCACACTTCCGGCCACGATTGCCTGGACCACGAACAACGGTTGGTGCAACTGCAGCGCCACGATCGCCGCGACGAAGCCGATTCCGTCCAGGGCGAGCCCGATCAGGTACGGCAGTTGACCGAACATCCGTGCCAGTACTCGGGGATCCAGGCCATGCCCGGCCGCTGACTTCTTCGCCGATACCGATTGCAGGACAGAGGCACTGCCGTAGCACATCGAAGCCACAACCGCACAGAGCAGTCCGACGATCATCGGAAAGCCGTCACAGGCGCGAGCAGGCCGGCTCACCGCGGAAGTAATCGGCCAAGGAGTCGACGGCTTCATCTCCGAGCGGGTTCACTCCCCGACCGACGGCGAGAGAATGCGCTACCAGCACGTGCAGGCACTTGACGCGGTCGGGCATACCGCCGGCCGTCACCGCGATTCCGAGGTCGCCGAGCGCGTTGCGGGCGGCCAGATAACTTTCGTGCGCACCGCGGTACCGGTGGGCGAGGTCGGCATCGGTACCGAGCCGTTCGGTCATTTCGCGCATCAGCCCGGAAGATTCCATCCGGCTGACCGCTGCGTTGAGTTCCTTGCAGCACAGGTAGTACGTCGTAGGGAACGGGGTGCCGTCCTCCAACCGCGGCGCGGTCACCACCACGGCCGGAATTTGGTGGGCGCAGCGGTAGGCGACGGCAAGGATTCCGCGCGGCGGCCTGCCCAGTTCACGGGTGAAGGCCTCCCTGTCGGCCTCGGTGACCTGGCGCAGATCCACGGGCGCGCCGGAGGTCGACTGCTCCGGGCTCACCTACCGGCTCCGGCCCCGGAGGTCGAGGTCGCGCCCCCATTGCCTCGTTCGGAAGCGCCCGTTTCGGTCGCGGCCGAACCGGTCACCGCCGGTTTCGGAGCGGCCGCCTTGGTCGTCGCCGGTTTCGGAGCGACCGGTTCGGGAGCGGCCGGGCTGCTCGTCGGTGAGGAGGCCACCGGATCCGAAAGCGTGTCCCACAGCGGGGAGTACCAGGGAACGGCCGGCGTGACGCGGGCCGCGGCTGGTTGTCGAGTTCCCGGCAGCGGCGGCGCATGCACCACGTAGACGGTGTCACCGGGTTTCACCATCTGCAGGCGACGTTTTGCCTCGGCTGCGACATAGGCAGGATCCGAGAGGGCGGCTTTCTGCTGCACGAGGCCGGCCAACTCGACCCGCAACTGCTGTTCCTGGTTGACTGTCGCGCCCAGAGCGGCGCGCTGTGTCAGGTAGTTGCGCAGCGGCACCGCCAGGGCGAAAGCAACGGCGCAGAACACAAGCCCCAACACCGCGACCTGTTTGATCAGCTGGGACTTGGTCCGAACCGACTTCGACGCACTCGCCCCCCGAGCGCTGAGTTGGCCGAGCCGCCGGCCGCCGGTCGTGGCCGACGGCGCAGTTCGAGGCCGCCCGGCACCGGGCCGAGAGCCGGCAGCCCGCTGCCGGACGACGGGACGATCGGACCGGTCCGGCACGGCGTCGTCGGGCACTCTAGGAACGATCGTTCGCGCCGCTCGAGAGGAGCCGCTTCCGCCCACCCCGGAACGCGCGCCGGCACCGGACCGCGACGGGCCGGTGCCGGCCGCTCGCCTGCGGGGCGCTCTGTCCATCAGGTGCCTTTCATCGCTTCGGGGTGGTGCGGACTTGCAGCGGGTGATGTCGTCGCGTGATCCAACCCGGCGAGATCTCACCGGGTTCAACGTCGGGATGTCAGGTCCGGAAGCGAGGAAACGCCAGGTCGCCGAGGTATCGAGCAGCGTCGCCGAGGTTGTCCTCGATGCGCAGCAACTGGTTGTACTTCGCGACGCGCTCCGACCGCGCGGGCGCACCGGTCTTGATCTGCCCACAGCCGGTCGCGACGGCCAGGTCGGCGATCGTGGTGTCCTCGGTCTCGCCCGAACGGTGGCTCATCATGCAGCGGTACCCGGACGACTGCGCCAGGGTCACCGCGTCCAGAGTTTCGGACAGGGTCCCGATCTGGTTCACCTTCACCAGCAGCGCGTTGGCCGCGCCGCGGGCGATGCCCTCTTCGATGCGATCCGGGTTGGTCACGAACAGGTCGTCGCCGACGATCTGGATCTTGCTTCCCATCTCGTTGGTCATCGCCACCCAGCCGTCCCAGTCGTCCTCTGACAGCGGATCCTCGATGGAGACGATCGGGTAGTTTGCGACCAGTTCGGCGTAGTACTTGATCAGCTCCGCCGACGTCTTCTTCGCGCCCTCGAACAGGTAGAGGCCGTCGGAGTGGAACTCGGTGGCCGCCACGTCCATGGCGAACGCGATGTCGGTGCCGACGGTGAATCCGGCCTTGGTCACCGCCTCGGTGATCAGATCGAGTGCGGCGCGATTGGATTCCAGCGACGGCGCGAAGCCGCCCTCGTCGCCGAGACCGGTAGAGAGGCCCTTCGACTTCAGCACCGATTTGAGCGCGTGATAGACCTCGGCGCACCAGCGCAATGCTTCCCGGAAGGACGGCGCGCCGATCGGCGCGATCATGAATTCCTGGACGTCGACGGCAGTATCAGCATGGGCGCCGCCATTGACGATGTTCATCATGGGAACCGGCAGAATGTGCGCGTTCGGTCCACCGATGTAACGGAACAGCTCGAGTTCGGCCGACTCCGCGGCCGCCTTTGCGACGGCGAGCGAAACGCCGAGAATGGCATTGGCGCCGATTCGACCCTTGTCAGGGGTGCCGTCCAGGTCGATCAGCTTCTGGTCGATCAGCCGTTGTTCGGTGGCGTCGAAGCCGACCAGTTCCGGACCGATCTCATCCAGCACGGCCTCGACCGCCTTCTGGACTCCTTTACCCAGGTAGCGGGCCGCGTCGCCGTCACGCAACTCCACGGCCTCGTGTTCGCCGGTGGAGGCACCGGACGGCACTGCGGCGCGGGCAAGTGAGCCGTCCTCCAGTGCTACCTCGACCTCGATGGTGGGGTTACCCCGCGAATCGAGGATCTCGCGGGCTCCGATGAGTTCGATGGCCGCCACGGGCACATCCCTTCGCTAACGGGTCAGGAAGAACATGAAGTACCGGCTCGATGCTCCCGTCCGGAAATCTCCGTTCGGGCGCGGTGTTGCCGGCGCGAAGCCACGCTGCTCCGCCAGCAGCCTATCGGCGCGGGCTGTCCGTTTCCCACCTGACTCGCCCGGCACGGGTCCCTGTGCCCGGCAAATGGGTGGATAGTGCGACCTGACGGCACGGACTCCCGCGCCGGCCATCGCCGTTCGATCCCGGAGCCTTCAGATGACGACCATCGGTACCGCGCCTTCGAAGCCCCCCGGGCCCTCGCAGCGTGGACACATCGTCCACCACCCCACCGTTGCCGCCCAGCTCGAGCACCGGGCGGCAGACCTCCAGCTGAAGGTCGCCGATGCCATCACCGCGTTCGCGGGCTCGATGAACTTCGTCTATCTGCACATCGTGGTGTTCGCGGTCTGGATGATCGTCGTCGAGCAGTCACCATGGCCGACCCTGACGCTGGTCGTCTCCCTGGAGGCCATCTTCCTGTCGACGTTCGTCATGATCGGCCAGAATCGCGCGGCCGCCTTTCAACAGCACAAGGCGGACCACGATTTCGTGGAGCAGGAATTGGAGCTGAAGACCAATACCGACCTGACGCGGCAGATTCACGTGCTCACCACCGAACTGCACCGCCGGCTGCTCAATGGGTCGAACGCCGGCGTCGCGGCCGGCGGCACCCCCACAGATTCGCCCGATGTTTCCAAGCCGGCCTGAGCCAGTCTCAGCCGCGGTTCGAGGCGCGGCCGTTCTGATCCAAGGTTCCGCCCGGCGCCCGGTTCGCCGTCGGTAACAACCATTTTCCAGGTGGCACGCCCATCGGCTTGCCCTCTCACAGTCGCCGAACTCGAAGCCCGATCGTCCCCAGAACACACTCCAAAGCCCGCACGTCGACAGACGGCGGACTGATGGCCTGCATAGCAGCGAGAATACGATCGGCAAGAGTGTCGACGAGTTGTGTTGCCTCGGATTCACCAATGCCGCAGGCGACACCCTCTTCTACCAACGCCGTCAGATCGACCGCGGCAAGATTCACCTGCCGACCGAGCTGGGTGCCCATTCTGCCGGCGAGCGACGGATAGATCTGGGTGCTCAAACAATCGTAAAGTGGTGCTACCGCCACCTTACCGCCTTCCAGCAGCAGTCCGTAGTTCTTGCCGTGGCCGTCCTCATCGCCGACTACTGCCCGAAAGACCAATTGGGAAAACAGCTCCCGGACACTTCGAGCCGGATCCGCCGCCCACCGGCGAAGGAGTCGTGCCATGTTTTGCGAAGGCCGGCCAATTTGATACTTGTCCCTCGGCCGGAGTCCGAGAGCCTGACACATGTCTTCCTGGTGCAGCCGCTTGACTGGCGAAGAACCATCGACGATCCGGTCGAATCGCTCGGTCACAAACACCCGCTGATCGCCAAAGTCTTCGACCCACACGCTCATGTCGGTCAATCCTGCGTGCCGCGCGAGTTCCATCACGATTGTTTCGTTGTCCGCACTGAGCGGCCATCGGCCGGTCGGCTTCAGGATGTGAGTCGACGGCAGACCGCCGACGGGCTCTGCCCAACGACCGTCGATGCGTGCGAGCAATAGTTTCGCCTGCGCTCCCGCCAGCGACATCCTGATATCCGCAAGTAGATCAGCACCCAGCGGTCGGGTGGGTAGTCGATCGAGCAGATTTGCGATCTGCTGATCCGACACGGTGCGATATGAGCCTTCGAACCCGGCGGCGTAGGGCGTCCCGTGTGGCACCACGGCCACTGCGCCGGCGCACTCCCTGCCGTATTCCGCAAGTAGATGGACCGCATCTGCGGTGGTTGCCGGCGCGATCTCCTCGAGGTCGAGGCGCGCGCCGACCGACGTGGCGGCGATGGTGCGCAGAGCTTCCCCTTCGAGCAACAATCCCTCCAGAAAGGCGCGCGTTGCGGCCGGACGACTTGGGCCAGGAGTTGGGAGCGAGCACGACAAGAGCGCAGTCTCGGGCGGATGGTCCCTGTCGACTTGATCGGTGTACTCGAGAACGACCTGCCGACCGCGACTTCTTTCGACCGTCGTCGCAACCATTTTCGAGTTGAGGTACAGGTCAAGCTTCATGGACCGACCCGGGTGCGAACAACCAATTCCAGCCCCAGCGCCCCTGCCGTATCGAAAATCGCTGTGAGCGCCTTGGTCTCGCGACCATTCTCGATTGCCACTATTGTCTGCCGGCTCACCATGCTCAGACCGGCGACCTCCTGCTGCGTAAGGCCCAGATCGGCTCGACGGCGCCGGAGTGCACGCCCGAGAGCATCGGCACCACGAACCGGATAGACAGGATAATCCGCGGATGTCGTCATATCACGACATTACGACCGCCGTTCACCCATGTCAAGATTTCCGGACACCGGCATTCTGATGGCAAAAAGTTCGAAAATCTGTACACCGTTCTCCAAGTCCGCCCGATTCGCCGGGCGTTCAGAGCTCCAGCGCACGCAGCCGCGGCAGAACCTCCGAGCCGTACAGCTCCAGGAACCTTGCCTGATCTGGTCCGGGCGCATGGAAAACCAGGTGCCGGAACCCGAGATCCGCATAGTGACGGATCTTCTCGACGTGTTCGTCGGGGTCGGTGGAGACGATCCATCGGGAGGCGGCCTGCTCGACCGGTAGTTCGTCGGCCAGGCGCTGCATCTCGATCGGATCCTCGACGCCGCTCTTCTGCTCCGGCGTCAGGGCCAGCGCCCCCCAATTCCTGGTGTCCTGCAGCGCCCGCTCCCGGTCGTGGTCGAACGACACCTTCATCTCGATCAGCAGGTCGAGATCCGCCACCGTGCGCCCTACCTTGCCCGCGCCTTCGGCCAGCGCCGGCAGCAGGGTGTCCCGGTACAACGTGTCGGCCTTGCCGGAGGTGGTGATGAACCCGTCGGCGATCCGGCCCGCCAGCCGGGTCGCGGCCGGACCGGAGGCACCGATGTAGAGGGGAACCGGGTTCTCCGGCTTGTCGTAGATGGTGGCCTTGTCCGTTTGGTAGTAGGTGCCCTCGAAACTGACCCTGTCCTCGCGCCACAGCTGTTGGATCAGGGTGACGGCTTCTTTCATCCTGGCGAACCGCTCCTTGCCGTCCGGCCAGGTCAGGCCGAGCGGCACCTCGTTCAGGGATTCACCGGAGCCGACGCCGAGGATGACCCGGCCGGGGTAGAGCACTCCGAGCGTGGCGAAGGCTTGGGCGATCACCGCCGGGTGGTACCGGAAGGTCGGAGTGAGCACGCTGGTGCCCATCACGATCCGTTCGGTGCGTGCGCCCAGCGCGCCCAGCCACGGCAGCGCGGCAGGAGCGTGGCCGCCGTCGTGCCGCCAGGGCTGCAGATGGTCGGAAACGAAGACCGAGTCGAAGCCGGCCTGTTCTGCCAGCACGCCGAAATCGGCCAGCTCCCTGGGGCCGAATTGTTCCGCGGACGCTTTGTAGCCCAGACGCAATGCCATCGATGTTGCTCCTTCTGCCGCTGCCCCGCGACCGGATCGGAACGCCGGGCCCGACCTCATTCTTCCCCAGTTGCCGCGGCGCATCCCAGTGGGTGGCCCCGTCGGCGTCCGGCGGACGGTCGAATCGACCGGATGGCCGGACCGCGTTCTGCGCTAGAGGCGGGCCGGGATCGCCGCGGATCAGCTCAGCGCGCCGCGCACCACCTGTTCCACCTGTTCGGCCTCGATGAGGAATCCGTCGTGGCCGTGATCGGAGTGCATGGTGATCAACGGCCGAGCAGCCCGAGCGGTGGCGATCCTGGCTCCCTCGGCCGGCGTGTACAGCCGGTCCGAATCCACGACGGCGACGGTGAGCGAAGCGCTGATCGATTGCAGCGCAACGTCGATACCGCCACGCCCACGGCCCAGATCGTGGGAGTTCATCGCCTCGGTCAAGACCAGGTAGGAATTCGGATCGAATCGCCGACCGAGCTTTCGCCCGTGGTAGTGCAGATACGACTCGACTGCGAATTGCCCGAGCCCCGATTCCGACACGGGCGGCTGCAGGTGCCGGCCGAATCGCGTGTTCAACTCGTATCCGGAGCGATAGGTGACATGGGCAATCTGCCGAGCCACGGCCATCCCCGCCAGCGGGAACTCGCCTTCGTAGTAGTTTCCACCGGCAAAGTGCGGATCCATCCGAATGGCCGCGAGTTGCGGTGCAGCCCATGCGATCTGATCTCCGGACGCGGCGGCTGTGGTGGCGATGGCGACCACTGAGCGCACCATTTCCGGGTACATCACACCCCACTCCATGGCGCGCATTCCACCCATCGACCCGCCGACCACAATTCGGAAGGAGCGCACTCCCAGCACGGTGGCCAGGGCCGCCTCGGCGTTCACCTGGTCCCGAACCGTCAACCGCGGGAACCTCGACCCGAACGGTTTGCCGTCCGGCGCCGCCGACGACGGACCCGTGGTGCCGCGGCAACCGCCGAGCACATTGACGGCGATCACGAACAGGTTGTCCTGGTCCAGGGTGGCGCCCGGCCCGATCAGTCCGTTCCACCACCCCGGAGTCGGATGATCCGGACCCACCCGGCCGATCACGTGGGAGTCGCCAGTGAGCGCGTGCAGAACCAGAACGGCGTTGTCGGCCGCCTCATTGAGTCGTCCCCAGCTCTGGTAACACATGGTCACCGAGGGCAGCACGCTTCCCGATTCCAGTTCCAGGTCGCCGATCTCGGCGTAGCGCCGCTCGCTACCGGCATCCGGCTCGCCGCCGTTGTCCGGCTCGCCACCGGTCGGAGGGCCTGCGGGGTCGCCGACGCCGCTCTGCACCCCGCCGGTAGATGCCGGAGCGACGCCTGTCCGCGACCCCTGGGCGGTCATCGACCCTGTGCTGTCATCAACTCTGCGCTGTCGTTCAGACCGTCAGCCCTTCGCCGCTCGGAAACCCGCATC
>JBPCPG010000198.1:0-4027 GCA_050999445.1 Nakamurella sp.
GGTCGGCCGAAACGCATGTCCCGAGCCAGGTCCCCGTCGACCGTCCGGACGGCGAAAGCCGCCCGGACCGCCTCCGCTGCCGGAATGACGGAAGCTGCCACCTCGGCCGCGAACTGCGGCGAAATCTCGCTCCGAGGGCCACCACGCTGCGGCAACCCGGCCGGGCCGTACACGTCGACCGCCTCGACCACGGCGAAGGGGCCGACCACCGTGCGGCGAAGCGCCGTGAGATGGCCCCCCAGCCCGAGCGCAGATCCCAGATCCCTTGCCAGCGAACGGATATAAGTGCCGGTCGTGCATTCAACCGCGACGTCCAGATCGATGAATCCATCGCCGTACCTCTCCTGCCCGAGGCGGTCGAATCTGGCGATGGTCACCGGGCGGGCCGCAAGTACGACGTCCTGACCGGCCCGCACCAGGTCGTAGGCACGTCGGCCGTCGACCTTGATGGCCGAGACGGAGCTGGGCACCTGGAGGATGTCTCCGGTCAAGCTGGTCATTCCGGCCCGGATCTGTTCCGGGGAGATGCCGGCCACCAGATCGGCCCCTGCCCTGGTGGTGGTCTCGCCCTCGGCGTCGTCCGTGGTGGTCGCAGAGCCCAACCGGATCGTGGCGAGATATGTCTTCTCGGTCAGTGCCAGTTGCCCTAGCAGCTTGGTCGACCGCTCCACGGCGAGCACCAGCAACCCGGTGGCCATCGGATCCAGGGTGCCAGCGTGTCCGACCCGTCGGGTACCGAGCACTCGACGCACTCTGGCAACGACGTCATGCGAGGTACACCCCGCAGGTTTGTCCACCAGCAGCAGCCCACCGCCGTTCGGAATCGGCCCCTGGCCGGTCACCGCGAACCGTCTTCGACATGGAACGACCCGTCGGTGAAGGTACTGGCAGTAGACATCGTACGTTCCTCCGCTTTCTCGGCAGCCTGGCGCGCCTGGGCCAGGTCGGCTTCCAGAGCCAATTCGGCCTCGTCCACTAATTCCCACCTCCGCACCTGGATGTTGACCGGAACATCTTCGCCCCGGGCCGCCGCGAGCAGCACCATCGCCCTGGTCCGAAGCCACCAGGTCAGCATGCGGACAAATCCGATCGCGGTGACGAGAAGAACTGCAGCGAACGCGAAACGGTAGGCCTCCACCGAATGAGCGCCGGTATTCGGCTCCACCAGATCGAGAATCTGTCCGACCAGGAAGATGCAGACCACGGCCCCGCAGAAGCCGCCGACGTTGACGATTCCGGTCGCCGTCGAGATGCGGTGCCGCGGGTTGTAGTCGCGGGCGAGCATGAATCCCACCGAGGAGGTCGGTCCGCTGGCGGAAAACGCAATGATGACCGCCGAGACGATGACGAACGGCGGCCGACCGTCCGGCCAGGCGATGAACACCAGCCAGCCGACGATCGCCAGCGCACAGACCAGAACTGCCAGTGGCGTGCGAATCTCCGGACGTCGGCCGACCGTCTGCCCGATCGCAATGTTGGCCAGAACTCCGCCCAGGACCAGCATCAGCATCATCGACGACGCGGACGAGACCGAGTACCCCAGGGCCTGGGTGAGGTACGGGAAGCCCCACAGGGTGGCGAAGGTCGTCGGGCCGGCCATGCAGGTGAAGTGAACCCAGAACGCCAACCGGCCAGATGGCAGCCTCCAGGCGTTCTTCACCTCGACCCACACCCGCTTGCCGGCGACCGGCCCATTGGCTGCGCGCTCCTGCGCTTCCAGGAACGGCGCGGCGTTGGCCGGACGCAGGAGGAGCACCGCGTACGCGATCGAGACGCCGCCGGCCACGGCAAAAGTCGGCATCCAGCCGACGGAATGCAGGAGACCGGTCAGCGGCAAGGTGGCCATGATGTTGCCGATCGAGCCGGCCAGGGCGGTGAAGCTGGTCAGCACCGCGTAACGGCGAGCCGGGAACCAGCCGGCCACCAATCTGAGCACCGAGATGTACGTCATGGCATCACCGCAACCGAGCAGCCCGCGAGCGAGCAGCGCAGGGACGTACCCACCCACAACCGCGAACAGCACCTGGCCGACACCCATCGTCAGGGTGGCCGCCAGCAACATCCGCCGTGGCCCGAACCTATCGACAAGGATGCCGGTCGGCACCTGCATGAGCGCGTACACCGCGAGTTGCAGCATCACGAAGGACGACAGCTGGGCAGCCGACAGGTGCAACCGCTGGGCGGCCAGCGGGCCGGCCACACCGAGGCTGCTGCGGTGGAACACCGCCAGGATGTAGACCCCGGCACCGGTCCCCCACACCAGCCAAGCTTTGGAGGGTGCTGGTGTCCGCAGTTGCGACCCGGGCGCGGACGGCGCTGCCCGGGGAAGGGTGGTGCGGGAACCAGCGGAACGAGCCGAGTCGGCTGCGCTGGAGGAACTCGTGGGAGTGGCGGCGCTGGGCACTACTGACCTTTCAGGTGGCGATGTGTAAGTTCGGCGGAACCGAACGAGACCGATCGGGGCGGACCAGCCATGTTTCTCGAGCCGGAGCATTCTCGGGCCAAAGCATTCTCAGGCCAGAGCATTCGCCGCGGTGGCCAGATGCTCGGTGGTGCACCGGACGGCAGCGCCGACGTCCCGTGCGCAGATGGCATCGGCAATGGCTCGATGATCGGCCAACGTCCGGTCCATTCGCTCGTGGTCGATGAACCCCGCGCGGTCTGTTCGCTCGCGGTTTGTTCGCTCCCGGTCGGCTCGCTGGCGGTCGACGGCCGCGTCGTCGGCCAGCAGGTTCGCGGTGCCCATCCGGAGCTGACGATCGCGCAGCGAACCGTACAGGCGGTTCAGGATGCTGTTGCCGGCGGCGGAGACGATCGTCGCGTGAAAATCGCGATCTGCGGTGACATACGCGGTGACGTCCCCCGCCTCCGCGGCTTGCCGTAGGTCCTCGAGCGATCTCGCCAACCTTGCACTCACCGTCGGCGCCCAGCCGTTTTCGATGACATTGCGAATGCAATGCGTCTCGACGAGCTCCCTCGTAGCGAGCACGTCACGCCACTCCTGTGCGCTGATCGGCAGCACCAGGGCGCCTCGCTTGGGCAGGAGTCGAACCATGCCTTCGGCCTCCAACCGGAGCAGGGCTTCTCGCACAGGCGTCCGGGAGACGCCGACCTCGGTTGCGATCCGCCCCTCGGAAAGCAGGTCGTTGTCAGCGAACCGCCGACTCAGAATGCTCATCCGGATATGGCCGTACACTCGGTCCGCCGCAGAGGAGTGGTTGGCTGTTGCATCCATGATGTATCTATCGTGGCGGGAACAACGGCATCAGTCAACCTCGACGGCCGCCCGGTGGATGATCGCCACCCAGATCCAGCGCCACCACCACCGATACCGCTACAACGCCGCCGCCACCGTCGGCGCCCGTACTTGCGCTGACACCCACCAACCAGGAATTCATCCGCGACCCAGTGGCACACTGACGCCATGCAGGCACCAACGGCGGCACCAACAGCGACCCAAACGGTTTTTGTCCCGACAATGGCTGGACTGCAGAAAGCGACTGTCCAAGCATTCGACTGGGACAATCATTGGTTACGGTCTTCCTGGCTATTCCGTGAACGAGTGTCTTCAGACTTCGGAGCAGAGATTTAGGTAAAATAGCTATTGTGGCCGGTTGAGATTATTGTCGGTTCGCTTCTGCTGCAAAGACTCTTACTAATTGATACCTTTGCGATGGTACTTGAGAACGCATTGGGAACCGCTATTACATGCGATGCCCAACCGGTCATGTTCACTGGAAGCCATTCGTGGTGAAAACGCGCCCGCGAACGCAGACAGGCTATATAATTCGCACGATTGCCAGTGGTATCTGGTGTGTTGTGCTTGGCACGCAAGCCGCTCTACGCGACCGGGCTGTGTCGAAGCGCCAACGCCCCAATCGGCTGCTCCTTCGCACGAGCACCCGCCCTCCTAGTGAGCTATGCAGTCCGACTCCCCGTGGAGATGCGACACGCCGTGGTGGGCAACTGTCTGCAACTGGCGGCTTAGGGTCGTTGGATGGGTAGGCGGTCTGCGGGGCTCGCGGTG
>JBPCPG010000285.1:0-5474 GCA_050999445.1 Nakamurella sp.
TCACCTTGAAAGTGCCCGATCTGACGATGATGTGAACCTTAGACAAGTCCCATTATCCGTTACGAGACAGGCACTTTCACCACTTCACAACCCGTGTCGGCCCCAGTTGCACGAAAAATCCAGGCTAGTTACTTCGACCTGGAAAAGTTAACGGTCAGCGCTGGAGCGAGAGCCTCGAGGCGGTCGACGCCGGTGGCGAAGTCGATGCCCATCGGAAGGCCGGCGACGACATGGTCGGCGCCGGCGGCGAGATGGGTGCGCACGGTTGCGGTCACCTCGGCGATGTCGCCCTGCTTTGCGCTGACATCGACCAGAACGACGAGCAACTTGTCCGGGCCGAGTGCGAGTCTGGCGGCAGTGGTGAAATCCGGTGTCACCATGGCCGGCATCGCGCCGTCGGCGTGTTCCGCGGCGAGTGCGAGCATCTTCGGCCCGTTGGCACCGACGATGCGGGGGTAGTGGACGTCCGGGGCTGCGAGCTGCCTCGCATCCGGATCGTTCATCCGCGCCAGATACCTGCGCATCATTGCCAGCGGCTTGTCGAACTCGGCACCGACAATGGACGCCTGGTGGGCGTATCCGACGCCGAGCCCGAGCACGACGCGACCGGGATAGGCCTCCGCTAGCTGCGCGGCCGCGCCGTGCGCCGTCTGTGGTGGCCGAACCCAGATGTTGGCGACACCGGTGCCGAAGACCAGGTGCTCGGTCGCTGCCAGAAGGACGGCGAGCTGCAAGAGGGCGTCCTTGCCGGGCACCTCGTTCGTCCAGGCCGAGCGGTACCCAGCACGTTCGAGGCGCTGGACGGCCGCGCGCTGCGCCTGGACCGGTGTCGGCACGGTCGGCGAGTGCGGCAGGAAGGCACCGATGGCGCCGAGCGCACGCCGGGTTGCCTCGACCCGATCGCTGGCGCCCGTCACGCGGGGATCTCGGCCGTCTGCGTCATCAATTGCTCGTCATCCATTGCTCGTCGTCCATTCTTCGTCGTCCATTCATGTGCTTCTGGTCGGCATGGCGACCCGTCAGAAGAATTCGGCGCCGAGGTCGGTGGCCAATGACGGCCCGAAAAGCGCCGCTGGGGTGTACGCGCCTGCTGGTGCCTGCTGCTCGAGCAGTCGGCGGGCGACCTCTGCGGTGACCATCTCGGTGAAATGTTGCGCGTCGTCCAGGCGCAGCCACGCATCGGCGCTCGTGCCGTCGTTCCACTCGGCCCGGGCGTGTCCCCACGAGAACTGGGCGGTGCGCTCGCGCGCCCGGATGGGCATGCCGGCCAGTCGAGCGGTCGCGAACCGACGCAACGCCGGCCAGCGCAGCAGTACCGACAGCACCGGGAACACCGCCCGGACGGCCGGTCCGGAGGGGATGGCCGAGGTCGCAGCGATGACCGAGTCGGCCTTGCTGCCCCGCCATGCGGCGAGCAGTTCGCCCGTCGGCAAGGCCGAGGTCGTGACAGCGTCACCGGTGGGAGTGGTCAGCTGCTGGCGAGCGCCGCCCACCGGGAAGCGGACGAGGCGTCCGTGTTCGACGCGCCGGCCACCTTCGGGCGCACCGTCGAGCATGCTGCCGGCGAGCGCTGATCCGATCACTCCCTCCGCCATGGCCAGCGATGGGATCGCATCGACCCGGACACGGGCCGGGACGGGGCGCCCCCCGCACACGCGCAGCACGGCACTCTCGGTGGCGAACACTCCGAAACCGGCGCCGGTGACGATCGTGCTGCCCTCGGCGACGGCCCGCTGGTGTCCGTCAAGGACGTCGCGGACGCCCGTGAGCTCGTTACCGATGTCGACGTAGTGGGTGCTCGGCGGGCATGCCGCGATGACCGGTACGGACGTTCGGGCGAACGGGCCGATCGTGTTGACCACGACGGCGGGCGCGGCCGCCCGCATCTGGATCAGCAACGAGTCGAACGAGCCGCACACGACCTTGGCGCCATCCAGTTCGGCCGCGATCACGGACAGCCGGGCGGTATCGCGGCCGACCAGCACCACAGGGTGGCCTGTCCTATGCAAACGATGCGCGATCCCGCGGCCCGACCGGCCGGTTGCGCCGAGTACCCAGGTGGCGCCGCTCGAATCTGCTTTGCTCATCGCTAGCTCCGGAAGTAGTTGCCATGCTCGATGTCCTCGAGCAGCGAAACCTCGGTCGGCTTCCACCCGAGCCGCCCCGTCGTGAGTGCGCTCGAGGTCGGATTGTCCGTCCCGATGAACGAGGCGAGAAAGCTGAACCGCTTTCGCACCTGCTCGGGCGTTGCCGCGGCGACCGGCAGTGCGCCAGGCGCCGCCCGATCGCGGAGGCGATCTCGAGGAACGGCACGCCCTCGTCGGCGAGGCCGTGGTAGCGGGCGTCGGCCTGCCCATTCTCAAGGGCCTGCACGAACAGCCGCGCCGCGTCCAGACGATGCACAGACGGCAAACGGTTGCCACCCTCGCCGGCGTAGCCGGACACGCCGTACTTGCGCGGTGTGGATCGCCGCATCGGCCTGCGCGTGGCCGCGGCGCAGGCTCTCCGGATCCTCGACCGAACCCCGATGCGGCACCGTCCCCGCGGCGATCAGCGCTGCCGCCGCCGCGTCGGAACGAGCCAGTCCCAGCACCTGATGGCCGCGGCCGATGAGCCCGCCGACGACGGCCGAGCCGATGAACCCGGTCGCTCCGGTGACAAACACACGCATACGTCTCTCAGCTCCTCGAGCGGCCACCGTCTGCGAGTCGATCGGCTCGCATGACATGCCGTGTCATCACTGTAGACCGGATGACACGCCGTGTCATCTACGATCGCCGTATGGGTCGTTGGGAACCGGACGCGCGGGACCGGCTCGAGCACGCGGCGCTGGAGCTCTTCCTCGAGCACGGCTTCGACCGGGTGACCGTCCCCGAGATCACCGCCCATGCCGGGCTCACCACTCGCACCTTCCACCGCCACTTCGCCGACAAACGGGAAGTACTGTTCGCCGACGCCGACCAGTTCCCAACCTTCGCGTCCCGACTCGTGCTCCAGGCCCCGCCGCAGCTCGGCCCGATCGACGTCGTTGCACAGGGGTTGCCAACCCTCGCGACGGCGTTCGAGGGCCGACTGGAGCAGCTGAAGCTGCGCAAGGCCATCATCGACAACCACGACGGGCTCCGCGAACGCGAACTCCGCAAGATGGAGGCACTGGTCGACGCCATCACCAATGCGTTCCGCGACCGGGGTGTCGATGATCGGACCGCCGCCGTGGTGGCCGAAACCGCGGTCGGCGTGGTCAAGGTCGCGTTGCGCCGCTGGATCGCATCGACCGGTCAAGAACCGCTTCATACGATCATGACCGACTCGCTGACCCGGATCGGAGGCGCCTTCCACCAGTTCCACCCACGCTGAGCACGGGCGAGAGGCTGACCGCGGCCGATCCGGCTCACCATGAATCGGGGTTGGTTGGTCCAGGGTCTTGACAGCACCCGACCCCCCTACGCCAAACTGTTAGGAAACCTTCCCTAACAGACTCATGGAGGAATCGTGCCAACATCGAAGTTTGTTGCAGCGGTCGCCGCAGCAGTACTGGGCGGCGCAGCCGCCGGGGCGTTGGCGGTCGCTCAACCTGCGATCGCCGCCGGCCCGTCAGCCCTGAGTCAGGATTGGTATGCCTCCGCGCCATACCTGATGCCACTGAGCAACAATCCGCCTGATCCCACGGTGGTGATGGCCGCGACCGGGCAGAAGGCATTCCAGTTGGCATTCATTCTGGCGCCTGCTGCCGGTGGGTGCAGCGCCACCTGGGACGGCACCTCTCCGGTCGCTGCCGACACCGAGGTGGGCGCCGTGATCAACAAGATCCGCGGGGCGGGTGGCGATGTTTCGGTGTCGGTCGGGGGATACGGCGGGACGAAGCTCGGGCAGGTGTGTGCGGATGCGTCGTCGACGGCCGCGGCATATCAGGCAGTGGTCAGCAAATACGCGTTGAAGGCGTTGGACTTCGACCTAGAGGAGCCGGAGTACGAGAACACGACGGCCATCAACAACGAGGTCGGGGCGGCAAAGATCCTCCAAGCCAACAACCCGGGGTTGTACATCTCGATCACGGTACCGGGGACGACCAGCGGGACAGGTTACTTCGGGCAGAACGTGCTGAACACGGCGAAAGGGTTGGGGTTCACGCCGAACAACTTCTCGATCATGCCGTTCGACGGCGGGTTCTCCGGCGGTTCGGCCCAGGTCGCCGCGCTGGAAGGGATGCACAGCTTGCTGATGAGCCACCTGGGTTGGGACAGCGCAACCGCGTACACCCACGAGGGATTCTCCGGAATGAACGGCAAATCCGACGCCTCGGAGTACTTCTACCAAGCCGACTTCCAGACCGTGTTGGACTACGCGACCAGTCATCACCTGGGCCGGTTCACCTTCTGGTCGGTCAACCGCGACCGACAGTGCGGCGCCTCGACCGACAACGGCACCTGCAGCAACGTTCCGCAACAGGACTGGGACTTCACCAGACTCACCGCAAAGTTCGCGGGTGCCACCACACCCACTACCCCTCCGACCACGTCGAGCACGCCGGGCACGTCGAGCACGCCACCGGTAGCGACGAGCACCCCGCCGACAACTGGCTGCGCAGCGCCGATCTGGGCATCGGCGACCCAGTACCGGGGCGGGGCCGGCGTGTCCTACAACGGACGTACCTGGACGGCCAAGTGGTGGACCCAGGGCGACGTTCCGGGCGCCAACAGTCAGAACGTATGGACCGACACTGGCCTTTGCGCCACGGACACCTCACCAAGTTCGACCCCGACAACCGCTCCAACGGCTTCGCCGGGCTGCACGACAACGGCCTGGAACGCGGCACTCGCCTACTCCGGCGGAGCACCGGTGTCCTACAACAAGCACAACTGGACAGCCAAGTGGTGGACCCAGGGCGACATTCCCGGATCGAACAGTCAAAATGTCTGGACCGACAACGGCGCCTGCAAGTAACCGCAGCCCGCCGACGTCTGCTAGCTGGGCGAGCTGTGTCGTCGGCGGTGGTTGTTGTCCCCCTGCCGGTCGGTGATGACGACGGGGCCGATGAGCTGTGCATCTTCCGCGTTCCGATCGTTGTTGGCCGTGGCACGCCGTACCTGCCACGGCCACCGAGGACATACCTCTCGACCTGATCGAGACGAGAACGTTCGGCTCACGCGTGACCTACGAGCGCTACCAACGCGTCCACACCGACTCGGATTGAAGACCGCCGCAGGAGTCGCCCTCCGGATACCCGAGCCCTTCCGCCCGTTCTCGGACGTCTCGACTCTCACTCGCCGCGGACCAACCAATCGGCGGCGGCATAGACACTGAATACCCGAATCGTCTGGCCCCGGTGCCTTCGCCCGACGATTGGACGGTCTCGAGCGGCTGACGGGCGGTCCGGTCGCAGGTCGTGGCAGGTTCCGTCGCCGATCATGGCAAGCTGGGAGTCCGCGTTGGAACCCTCGATCTGGTCAGGAGGCTCGCCGTGTACCTCGATT
>JBPCPG010000329.1:0-3572 GCA_050999445.1 Nakamurella sp.
CTTTCGCTTCCGGTCCGACTCCGGTCCCCATCGAACCGAGATGCGCCTCGGAACGAGGGTCAGGCCCACGTGGTCCGGAGTCCGCGTCCGATCACAAGCGCTTTCGCAGCTCCTCCAACTGCGTGCGAGTGCTGCGCAAGTAGGCATCCTTGCTCTTGCGGTCCATGCCCGCGAGCGCCCGGGTGATGTCGTTCTCGGCCGACTCCGCGTTCCCGGCTGCGAGTTGGGCAAGCACTCGCTTCCTGTCGGTCGACGCCGGCTCGGATGCGACATCCTTGCGGCTGTCCTGCTGAGGACGTTCAGTGCTCTGGATGCAGATGTGCCCGCTCACCGTCGCGGTCGAGGATCGTGAGGACCTCGACAGGTTCGTCGTCACACCCGATCGCGTGCGGGGTCATCGTCGAGAACTCCGCCGCATCACCTTCGGCGATCTCAATCGTGCGCTCGCCCAGTTGCAGTCGGGCGCGGTCCCCGTCAGGACGGTGAACCATTCTCGGCCCGGGTGCACGCCTAGGGTGGCCAGCGGCGCGGGAGGGCATGGTTGGATCCGCATCTTGGCGACGGCAACCCCGTGCGGTGCGCGGTCACCGGACAGCGACCACAGCGTCATGGCTCGGGTGTCGTGCTCGCCGGAGTGTCGGCGGATGACGACGTCGTCGTCGGTGGCAGTTTCGACCAGTTCGTCGATCGTGGTGCCCAAGGCCCGCGCTATGGGCAGCAGCGCCTCCAAGGAGATGCGCCGGTGCCCGTCTCCAGCCGGCTCAGGGTCGAAGGGCTGAGGTGGCAGCGGCCGGCGAGGGCGTCGAGCGACCACCCGCGCGCGCGTCGTAGCCCCCGGATGCGCTGTCGAATCACGGCGTGCCCGACGACGTCGGGACCGGATCACCGGGGCTCGAGGAACGCCTGCACACGGCGCTGGCCACGTCCAGTGGACGGGCTGCGCATCGACGGTGGGCCAGCCCGTTGGAAGAGGTGGGTTTCGCCGACATCACCGAGCAGATGATGGCACTCGAGGTGTCCTCGCCCACGGCCCTCATCCGGCGCTTCGCCGCCGCCTACCTCACCAGGATCGGACCGGCGGTGACCGGCCGATTGTCAGCCGCAGACTGTCGTGGTCTGCCTTCGCCCGCACTCATCGGCAGCTCACCGAATCAAGAGCGCCCGACTTGATGAGCGCGAATACCAACGCGCGAGAGACCATGAGATAACCGGCAGCCGCCTCGACCTTCAGCAGGGTCGGCTCCCGGCTCCGGTGCCTGGGGTCGCGCGGCTGGACGGTCCTGATGGAACAGGACGTCGCGCGCGCCAGGACGGCTAGGTCATCACGAATGCGATGCACTCGCGCCGCCAGCTCAAATGGCGACCCGGCATCTGGGTGCGAGTCGACGGGATCGGCTGGGCGGGCGTCGGAGACTGCGATCGACTCGAGCTTCGGGTTCTTGGCTCATGAAGACCTATCCGGTGACCGCACTTCGGTGCCACCCGACCCGCACTACACGAGTTCCTGTGCGTTCGTGACGTCTCCAGTGGCACTCACGCTGGCACCCAACGCAGAACTGGGAGAACTCCCAGAGGGCGTTCTCCCAGTTCAGACGTGGTGGCCAGGGCCGGGATCGAACCGGCGACCTTCCACTTTTCAGGCGGACGCTCGTACCGACTGAGCTACCTGGCCTCAAACGAGAGACCGGACCCACCCCCTCCAACTGCGAGGGGCCTGGACCCGGCCGACGTTTGGCGACCCTGACGGGACTTGAACCCGCGACCTCCGCCGTGACAGGGCGGCGCGCTAACCAACTGCGCTACAGGGCCTTGATGTGCTCACTTGCTGCTGACCTTCTTGCGCCACCGGGACCGCTTCCAAGGCGATCACGACCCGCGTACCCCCAACGGGATTCGAACCCGTGCTGCCGCCGTGAAAGGGCGGAGTCCTAGGCCGCTAGACGATGGGGGCCAGTTGATGGAACCGACAGCCAGAACGAGCAGCTGACCGGCTCCAACTGCTGTCCGTTGGGAGCTACGGAAGCATACGACATCGGCGGACAGAGGTCCAAAACGCGCACTGGGGGCCTACCAAGCGCGGATGGCGTCTTCGAGCGGGGGGGTTCCCTGCGCCGGAATGCTTTGCTACAGTCCGTTCTCGAAGGTCATGAGTGCCAGCAGATAGCCCCGGCTTGCTGGCCGGCAACCCTCCTACCGCGGTGGGGTGCCCCGGGTGAAGACCTGGCTCGGTGCGAAGTGCACCCGGCAAGCGCGGACCCCTGGTCTGTACCGGGGTCCCACGGACCCTGAGGATCTTTGATGACCGCTGTTCTCGATCGCCCCGACTGGCTCTCCGCCACCTCCGCTGCGCTGCCGCCCCGCTGGGCGCTGGAAGCACCGATCACTCCGCGTCCCGGGGTCTGCCATCCGCACGCGCCAGGGCTCGACATCGTCGGTGCTCGCTCATTGGTTCCGCTGGCCGGCGGTGGTGAGGTGGAGTACGCGAATCTTGATCACGGCGCGTCGGCTCCGGCGTTGCGGTTGGTCAGGGACACCGTCGACGCGCTGCTGCACCGATACGCCAGCGTGCATCGCGGCGCGGGATGGCACTCGAAAGTCTGCACCGCGCTCTACGACGGCGCTCGTGGTCCGGTTCGTGACTTCGTCGGCGGCAGGGCGAACGATGCGGTGATCTTCACCAAGCACACGACCGACTCCTTCAACCTGCTGGCGCACTGCCTCCCCGCCCGCACCACAGTGGTGGTGTTCGAGACCGAGCACCACGCGGCCCTGCTCCCCTGGGAGCGCGACGGCGTCAACGTCGTTCGACTGGCCGCTCCGTCGTCACCCGCCGCCGCTGTCCAGGCCGTCGACCACGCGCTCCGGGTCCGCCCGGCCGGCCCTGCGCTACTGGTGATCACCGGAGCTTCGAACGTCACCGGGGAGATCTGGCCGGTGACGCAGCTCGCCGCGGTTGCTCGTGCCAGGGGCGCGCGAGTCGCCCTCGACGCAGCGCAGCTGGCGCCGCACCGGCCGTTCTCGATCGACGAGCTGGGTGTCGATTATGTGGCGATCTCCGGGCACAAGCTCTACGCCCCTTACGGCACCGGTGCGCTGATCGGGCGCAGCGATTGGCTCGCGCAAGCTCCGCCCTACCTGATCGGTGGCGGCGCGACCGCGACGGTCTCGGACGAGGGAACCACCTTCAAGCCTCTTCCCGACCGTCACGAAGCCGGATCGCCGAACGTACCCGGCGCGGTCGCTCTGGCAACGGCCTGCCATGCGTTGGCCCAGGCAGACCGCGGCGGCCTCGCGGCGGCCGAAGCTGCACTGACCGAGCAACTGCGAGACGGCCTGCAGGATGTCCCGGGGGTGACGGTGCACACGCTGTTCGGGGGCCAGGTCGAAACCATCGGCGTGGTGACGTTCACGGTCGCCGGCCAATCGTCGGCTCTGGTCGCTGCGGCCCTGTCGGCCGAACACGGCATCGGGGTCCGGGACGGGGCGTTCTGCGCGCAGCCGCTGGTTCGGCGGCTGCTCGGAGCGGCTGGATGCAGTGCCGAAGACGGAACAGGGCACGCCATCCGCGCCTC
>JBPCPG010000365.1:0-8551 GCA_050999445.1 Nakamurella sp.
AGGGTCAATCTCCGGGGAGGCGACAGTTCGATCATCAAGGATGGCGCCGCCGTGACGGTGGTCGGGGTTCTTCGCCCGGGCGCCATCAGCTTTTGTCAACAGGGCCCGATCTTCCAGGTCCTGCAGGCGAAGGCGCGGTGAGTTCGCAACAGAAGACGCCAAACATGTCGGCCCCAGCCGCTCCTCTGACGTTGCACGCCGATCGATTGCTGCCCAGCGAACCGGGCGTCCGGGCGCTCGCCAGGGAACTGTACGAATCTGTCCGGCAGCACCCGATCATCTCTGCCCACGGACATGTGGACCCGCAACTGCTCGTCGACAACCTGCCATTTCCCGATCCGACCAGTTTGCTCGTGCAACCTGATCACTACGTCACGCGCCTGCTCCATGCGAACGGGGTGTCGCTGAGCGATTTGGGGGTCGGCGAAGGCCCGCTTCCGGAAACTCGGGCCCGACAGGCCTGGCGGTTGTTGTGCGCGAACTGGTCGGTCTTCCGTGGAACGCCCGTCCGGCTGTGGTTCGATGCCGAACTGGCCGAGATCTTCCAGATCACCGAACGGCCCTGCGAGGCGAACGCGGACCGTCTCTACGACCAGATCGCCGCTCGGCTGTCCGATCCCGCATTCCGGCCACGGAACCTGCTGGCCCAGTTCGGCATCAGCGTGCTGGCCACCACCGATGACCCGTCCGACGACCTGGTCGCACACCGCACCATTGCCGCCGATCCGACGTTTCCGACCCGGGTGGTACCCACCTTCCGTCCGGACCGCTATCTGGAGCCGGCCGGCCCGGACTGGACCTATGAGGTGGATCGACTCGGAGCGGCAGCGGGCGTGGACACCGGGGATTACGCCGGATACATCGCCGCGCTGGAGGACCGGCGGCGGTATTTCATCGCCAACGGAGCCGTCTCCACCGATCACAGTCACCTCGACGCCGGCACCACGCCACTGGCCGAGCCGGAAGCAGCCCGGATCTACTCCTCGGCGCGCAGCGGGCGGGTCACCGAGTCGGAGGCGGTGGCGTTCCGGCGCCACATGCTGTCGGAGATGGCCAGGATGTCCTGCGACGACGGACTCGTGATGACGATGCATCCAGGGATTCGACGCAACCACCATCCGGACACCTTCACCTCGTTCGGCGCCGACTCCGGGCATGACATTCCAGTGGCGCTGGGTTACACGGCTGCTTTGCAACCGCTGCTCGCGCGGTACGGCACGCATCCCAATCTGCACCTGGTCCTGTTCACGGTCGACGCCACCACGTTCAGCCGGGAGATCGCGCCGCTCGCCGGCTTTTATCCGGCTGTGTACGCCGGGGTGCCGTGGTGGTTCCTGGACAACCCGACGGAGATCCGCGCCTTCCAACGCTCGGTGTCGGAGATCGCCGGTCTGTCGCGGATGTCGGGATTCATCGACGACACCAGGGCCTTCTGCTCCATTCCGGCTCGTCACGACATGTCCCGGCGCCTCGACGCCGGGTTCCTGGCCGGCCTGGTGGCCGAACACCGGCTCGACCTGGACGAAGCCCGCGACAGCATCGTGCACCTGGTCCAGACGCAACCACGAAAGGTGTTCAAGCTATGACGGCGGACGGCAGGGAACCCGTGGCGAGTCGGCAGCTGACCCGCCAGGCAGCCGGCCGCCCGGCAACCGCACCGGTGCGGATCGTGCACCTGGGGTTGGGCAACTTCTTCCGCGCCCATCAGGCCTGGTACACCGCCGCAGCCCCGGATGCGGCGCACTGGGGAATTGCCGCGTTCACCGGCCGCTCCACTGGTCTCGCCGAGTCGCTGACAGCGCAGGAGGGTCTGTACACCCTGATCACCAGGGCGGCGACCGGCGACAGCGGGCAGATCATCGGCTCCGTCAGCCGTGCTCACTCGGGTCCGGATACTGCGGCGTTGATCGGATACCTGATCGATCCGGCCGTCGCCGTCATCACTCTGACCGTCACCGAAGCGGGTTACGCACAGCGTTCGGACGGGCTACTGGATCGCTCCGACCCGGACGTCGTCGCCGATCTGGCTGTCCTCCGCGAAGTAACAGACCGGCAGGGAGCGGTTCCGCCGTTGCGCACCACACCGGCGCGGTTGGTCGCCGCGCTTCGCGCCCGCAGAGTCGCCGAAGCGGGTCCGATCGCGATCGTTCCGTGCGACAACCTGCCTGAGAACGGCCGGGTCGTGGCCGCAGTGGTGCTCGATTTCGCCACCGACCTCGATCCGAGCCTGGCCGGTTGGATCCGGCGAAACGTCAGTTTCGTCACCACGATGGTCGACCGCATCACCCCGGCCACCACGGCGGGCGACGTCGCCGCCGCCGAGCGGCTGATCGGCCTCGTCGATGTAGCCCCGGTGGTCACCGAACCATTTCGGGAGTGGGTGCTCAGTGGCGAATTCCCGGCCGGTCGGCCCGCATGGGAAGCCGCGGGTGCAACCTTCGTTCCAGACATCGCGCCATTCGAGGAGCGGAAGTTGTGGCTGCTCAACGGCGGCCACAGTCTGCTCGCCTACCTCGGAAGTCCCCGGGGCCACGCCACCATCGCGGACGCCATGGCCGATCCGTTCTGCCGGTCCACTCTGCTCGCCTGGTGGGGCGAGGCCGCCCCATTCCTGACCCTGCCGACGGCCGATGTCGCGGCCTACCAGGCTTCGCTGATCGACCGGTTCACCAACCCCGCCATCGCGCACCGGTTGGCGCAGATCGGGACGGACGGTTCGACGAAGCTTCCGGTGCGCATCGTGCCCGTGCTGCGGCGGCTTCGGTCTGCTGGTTCGGTGCCACCCGGCGCGGTGCTCATGCTGGCCGGCTGGATCGAACATCTGCGCGGTTCCGGAACCCCGGTGAAGGATGTCAATGCGACGCGGGTCGTCGAATTGGCGGCCGGAACCATCGAGGTTGCCGCGCAGCGGGTCGTCGACTTCCTCGACCCCGGGCTCGGACGAGACGAGGAACTACTGGCCGCAGTGGTGCAGGCGTGCGGCCGACTCGACACCGAGAACCCGCTCCGAGCCGGCACCGCCTGAAGCTTCCGCCGTCATCCGGCATTCCGCCGGCGGTCGGTGACCGGCGGCTGGTCGGCGACTCTCGATCCGGTCTTTGCGTCCGGACCGACAGCGACCATCAGGTTTCGGGAATGGGCACAACAGCCGACGCTGGCCGTTCGGGCGACGGGCCCGGCGAACTTGCTACAGGTTGACGAGCTGCTCGCGCAGGATGTCCGCGTGCCCGCAGTGCTGCGCGAGTTCGCGCAACATGTGCAGATACACCCAGCGCAGCGGGAGCGGGCCGCGCCGGTTTCCATGGATCACATCGTTCAGATCCAAGGACGACGTCGCTCTCCGGGATGCTTTGCAGGCATCGCGGTGCTCTTGCTGAACAGTGGCGATGGTGTCGTCGTCGGTGAGGATGAATGACTCGTCCGGTGTCGCCGGAATTCCGATTTCTGCTCGCGTCCGGCAGGTGACGCCTTCATCGAACCAGACCCTCTCGACAAAGGTCGCGTGCTTCACCAGGCCGAGCAGCGTGGTTCGGGACTGCACCAGCGGCAGGCGCACCTGCTCCTCGGTGAGCCCGGTCAGACAGCTGTTGAGCGCAGCACGGTGCTCGTCCAGAAACACCTCGAACTGGACTCGGACCGGCTGGTCGAAGACGTCGTCGCCGAGCGTCGCCAGCAGATCGGACATGTGCGAACAATAGCTGCCGTCGTCCCAGTCTGTGCGAGAAGGCCCTGGTCACGGCGACTGACTGCGGGTGACGGTGACCGACTGCGGGCTGAAACCCCACCAGCCGGCATGGGGTTCGACGAGGATGCCGTCGATCGGCGATGCCGTGCCGCTCAATCCTGGGATACCAAGATCAGCTCGTCGAGGTTGAAGCAATCGCAGCCGTTCTCTGTGGGCAACGCCCCCTGATTGGGCCGGGGACAGCGGGTAGCCATGAACAACAAGATATGCGACCGTTCTGGCTAGCCTCGAGGCATCTCGACTCCGCCGATCCAGACGCGTTCGATGGTCCGGGTGGCTGCGATGTCCTCCAGCGGGTTGCCCGAGACCAGGACAAGATCGGCCCGCCGCCCGGGTTCGACGACTCCGCGATCGGACAGAGCGAAGTGTTCGGCCGCCGAAGATGTCGCGGCGCGCAGCGCCTCGGCCGGCGTCAGCCCGGCCTGCACCAGAAGCGCCAGTTCCTGGTGCAGGCTGTCGCCGAACGGCGGCGAGTACGGAACACCGGCGGCACTGTTGGCGTCCGTGCCGGCGACCACGGGCACACCGGCGGCGTGCAGCACCGCGACACTGTCGCGCGCGCAGCTGTACGCATCCGGCCGCCCGATCCGATTGGCTGTGCCCTGCATCATGGTGAGCGTCGGAACGATGATCGTGCCGTCGGTGAGCATCTGCTCTGCGTCCGCGGGATCAAGGGGTCGGTTCAACGGCGCGTGGGTCACCACGTCCACTCCAGCCTGCAATGCCATCTGGACGGCCGCCCGGGTTGCGGCGTGCGCGACCACCCTCAGCTGCCGGTCATGAGCAGCCACCACGATGGCGTCGAGCGTTGCCTGGTCGGGTCCTGGGATGTCGGCGATCACCTTGATGTAGTCGGCGCCTTCGGCGGCCCGCTCCGCAACCCACCTCTGTGCGTCGGCAGCGCCGGCGACGAGGCCATCGGCGGGGCGGCCGGGGATGAATTTTTCAGTGGCTGCGCTGCCGTGTCGCCTTCCAGGCTACGACCGGCGATCTCGACCGGGGCGAGTCACGGTGCATCGACCGCGACAATCTGCTCGACCACCTCAGCCAGATCGATGCCGACGATCGACGGTTGCCTGCCCAGCGGACTCAACACCATTCCCGGACGAGCGACGAACGCAGCTTGGCACCCGGCTGCCAGCGCGCCTGACACGTCCCAGGAGTGAGCGGCGACCAGCCGAACGTCCGCGATATCGACTTCAAATGCCTGTGCAACAGCCAGGTAGGGCTCGGGCGCCGGCTTCAGCCGTTGCACCGAATC
The DNA here is from genome assembly GCA_050999445.1 of Nakamurella sp. GTDB lineage: Bacteria > Actinomycetota > Actinomycetes > Mycobacteriales > Nakamurellaceae > Nakamurella. Next base: position 5,007 of record JBPCPG010000365.1, read on the forward strand.
AGCCGAGATCACCCGGTCGAAGTATTGGCGGATGCCGGCGTTCGTCAGTTGCGCCTCGGCGACAGATTCGACCGAATTGGTCAGTGCCACCACACCGAGCGAAGTAGACCGTAGCGCCGCCAGCGCATCGGCGACCTCAGGATGAGCCGGGAGCGAACTCATCCGGGCGACGAGAGCGGTGGCCTCGCCCGCGCCGACGCGACGGCCCTGCCGCTCGGCGACCATCGACAGGGCCGCATGCTGCGCGGTGGTGAAGTCGACGTATTCGCCGGTCAGACCTCCCACGAAGGATAGTTGGAGCATCTGCGCGAACCATTGCGGCCGAACGGTGGCCGAGCCGAACAGGTCATCGAAAGCCGAGTCAAGGGCACCGAGATCGAGCAGGGTTTCATTGACGTCGAACGCGATCACTGTGGTCATAGCTGCCTCCGATGGCTGCATTGAAGCGGGAGCCGCAAGTAGAACAGATACTGCCGGAGCAGCGACGCACCCACCGGATCTCCAAGGAAGGCCGATCGGATTGGGTCAGGCACTCAACGCCAACAGCTTCCTCACGGTCTTGAAATTGCGCATCGTCACCGTCACCCCGAGTTTTCCCCAGTCGATGGTGCCGAACAGCGACTCGAGAACACCCTTTGGACACCAGAGGTAACAGTGGTCACCGTCGATCCGATGCAGACCGCTGATCGCCGGATCCGGCTTCTTGCTCTGCACGAGCGCTTCGAACGCGCTCAGCGCGACCGCTGTCGGCCGCGCCGAGAAGAAGCCCAACAGGTGCTTCGATGCGTCGTCAGCGATGTCGGAGTACGGATCGGACTCGATCGCTGCCGCCAACCCGGCATGAGTGCGGATCACCACCGGCACGATGATCCCCGATCGGGCCAGGCCGGCTTCGACGGACTTCCGCACTGCCGAGGCGGGCTCGGTCGTGGTGAACACCGCGTTCCCGCTCTGCAAGTGCGTTACCACGTCTTCGTACCCGAGACCGGCCAACAGCGCCCGCAGATCGGTCATCGCGATCCGGTTCGCCCGTCCGACGTTGACACCCTTGAGCAGTGCGATACACCTCCGAGCCATGATTGACCATCCGTTCCGTTGGTGGGGTTGCGACTGCTCGCCGACGCCGACCGCCGGTCGAGATGCGAGTCGGCGATCGGTACCGACGCGGTGCAAGATTTTTTCATACCACCCGAGCGCATCCATTCCGGTCGCAACCCGGACAATGTCCGGATGACCGACGTTCGGATCACCACCTCGACCTCAGCCGCTTCGCCGGCAACGCCCGACGCAGCCGGCGACGGCCGCCCTTCGGATCAGGGTGTGCTCAGCCCAGCCACCGCCGCCTCGGAAATCCAGGCCGACGGCGCCCGGGTGCAGCGATTCGGAACGAGCAGCTTTCCCAATATCGCCGACTACGCATTCCTGTCCGACTGCGAGACCAACTGCTTGATCGCGCCGTCGGGGGCGGTCGAATGGTTCTGCCTGCCGCGCCCGGACTCGCCAAGCGTGTTCACCGCGCTGCTGGACCGCTCGGGCGGCTCCTTCCGGGTCGGCCCATTCGGCGTCCAGGTGCCGGCTGCCCGACGCTATCTGCCTGGCACGCTGGTCCTGGAGACGACCTGGCAGACCCCGACTGGTTGGGTGGTGGTCCGCGACGCGCTGATCGTCGGCCCATGGCACAACGTGAACGAGCGATCCAAGACGCACCGGCGCTCTCCCACCGACATCGATGCCGAGCACTGCCTGCTCCGCACCGTGGAGTGCATCTACGGCAAGGTCGACCTGTCGATGATCTGCGAACCGGTCTTCGACTACGCCAGGACGGCGGCCACCTGGTCGTACCCGAACTCGGGCTACTCGGAGGTGGTGGCCCACGCGGAGGGCCAGCCCAGCCTGACGCTGACAAGTTCTCTGCGGATCGGTATCGAGGGCCGCACGGCCCTGGCGCGGACGAAGATCTCCGCGGGCGAGCGTCACTTCGTCGCGCTCGCATTCTCGGTACTTCCAGGTCCAGCGCTGATCGCCGATGCCGAACGACTGATCGAGAAGACGGGTCAGTACTGGCGCGAGTGGCTCACCCAGGGATCTTTCCCCGACCATCAATGGCGGATCTACCTGCAGGCCTCCGCCCTGACGCTGAAGGGTTTGTCGTACGCGCCGACCGGTGCCCTGCTGGCCGCCGCGACCACTTCGCTGCCCGAATCGCCGCAGGGCCAGCGCAACTGGGACTACCGGTACACCTGGATTCGCGACTCGACGTTTGCGCTGTGGGGCTTGTACACGCTGGGCTTCGACCGGGAGGCGAACGACTTCTTCTACTTCATCCACGACGTCTGCCGGAAGAATCCGGACGATCTCCAGATCATGTACGGGGTCGCCGGGGAACGGCTGCTGGAGGAGACGACGCTGGACCACCTGACCGGCTATGACGACGCTAGGCCGGTGCGGATCGGCAACAGCGCTTTCGGCCAGGAACAGCACGACGTCTGGGGGGCCCTACTGGATTCGATCTACCTGCACACTCGATCCCGGGAGCAGATGCCGGAAGAGCTGTGGCCGATCGTCGTCGCCCAGGTCGAACAAGCGAAGGCGCACTGGCGGGAGCCGGACCGCGGCATGTGGGAAGTTCGCGGCGAGCCACAGCACTTCACGTCGTCGAAGATCATGTGCTGGGTGGCACTGGACCGCGGCGCCCGGCTGGCCCGGCTGCACGACTCGGATTCCACGGCCGACAAGTGGACCTCGATCGCCGACGAGATCAAGGCTGACATCCTTGCCAACGGCGTCGACGAGCGCGGTGTCCTGGTGCAGCGCTACGGCTCGACCGCCCTGGATGCATCACTGCTGATGGCGCCACTGGTGCGGTTCCTACCGCCGGACGATCCCCGGATCAGGGCCACCGTCCTGGCGATCGCCGACGAACTGACCCACGCCGGGCTGGTGCTGCGCTACCGGGTCGAGCAGACCGACGACGGCATAACCGGCCAGGAAGGGACTTTCACGATCTGCTCCTTCTGGTTGGTGTCTGCACTGGTGGAGATCGGTGAGGTCGACCGGGCTCACGCGCTCTGCGAACGCCTGCTCTCGCACGCCTCGAGCCTGATGCTCTACGCGGAAGAATTGGATCCGAAGACCGGCCGCCACCTTGGAAACTTCCCGCAGGCCTTCACTCACCTTGCGCTGATCAACGCCGTCACCCACGTCATTCGGGCGCAGGAGGATTCCCCGGCCTTCGGGTTCAATCCGGCCAATCGACAGAACTGACGCGCGCGCGTCCCGGGCCGGAAGCCGCGGCCCGGGGCCGAGTGAGGCGGCGCGGAATCAGGCCGAGCCCTTCACGCTCGCCAACAACATCTGCGCCACATCGATGACCTCGACGTTCGCCCCCACCGGTTCCTCCTGACCCTGCCGCGCCGTGAGGCCGTCGGTCAGCATGATCCGGCAGAACGGGCACCCGGTGACGATCTTCTCGGCCTTGGTGTCCAGAGCTTCGTCGACCCGGTCGAGGTTGATCCGCTTGCCGATCTTCTCCTCCATCCACATCC
>JBPCPG010000398.1:0-29216 GCA_050999445.1 Nakamurella sp.
GAACCGGCGCCCGACCGATACGACAGTCGGAGTCACCCACGACCCCAAACACCACAAACACCTACCCCGCACCACATTTCAGAGCCACCCAGCGATCTCTGAGGTCAGCACGCAAAATCGAGGCTAAGCGGCGTAGCGCGAGAGACGGCGAGCGCGGAGCGCGGGTGGACTGTCAGCGAATGGCTCCATTGGATGCAACCCGACGAGCGCGAATGGTTCTGGTGGGATCATTCTTTCGATGGTCCCGACCGGATCTTGGTTTCGTTGCGCACTTTGGGTTGGCCGGTGCCTCTAGGTGCGCTCCATTGGTTGATGACCGTCAGCGGCGCGATCGATTTCCTAGCTTCAAATGACTGAACAACAGTCAGGTTGAGGTAAGGCTGAGGTAGTTGAAATCGTACTGCCGCCCCCAGAACGATCGAGCACTAGATCGACAATCCAATCTGTCGGCCTATCCGTGAATCCACAGGGTAGGGAGCTTCGAACGGAAGCAGTCGCGATGCTTTCCATAGATCGTTCTCGGCAATCGCTTTCTCTAATTCGACGGCTCGGTCCGTCACGTCGGAAATAGACACGATCCAGCGATCCACGTAGGCCGAGAGCGCAGCACCGGAGAGTCCTACTTGGATTGTGCGCTCTGCCCGCGGCTCAAGTGTCATCGACCGTTCCGGATCCCACTGCACTCGAACATCGGACGTCGACGGGTCACTTTGGACGTTCGGAGTCATCTAGCTCAACTCCGCCTGAAGCGCCAACGGACAACCCCGAGGAACTGCGTGCGCCGAATAGAGCAACTGCTCCGGAGGATTACCGGAGCGTCGTTGGTCACCTTTTGGCGGCCGCACCGACACGAAGGCCCTCCGATCAGCTGTCGTGCCTGATCGGAGGGCCCTTCGCCTGCAGTGGTAGCCCCGAAGGGATTCGAACCCTCGCTACCGCCGTGAGAGGGCGGCGTCCTAGGCCGCTAGACGACGGGGCCCTAGGTGGCATCCCGAGTGATCGAGAGCCGTTCAAGATACTACCCGACGATCGCCACGAGCGAGAGCCGGACACAATCGACGCACACGACCGTTTCCGGATGTGTGGTGATCGCTGGGGTACTAGGACTCGAACCTAGAATGAGGGAATCAGAATCCCTAGTGTTGCCAATTACACCATACCCCAAAGCTGCTGTAGTGCAGGCAGTCTCGACCAGTAACCGCCGGACTGAGGTGCCGAGGAATCATCCTACAGGCCTGCGGCGCCCGGACCAATTCGGGCAAGCCGCCCATCCGCCGGTCCTTCGCCCGCGACCAGACGCGCGACGAGGCCGGCCTCCAATCGGTCAAGGCCGGGCAGTTCGGCCAACCGGGTGGCCGCACCCGGGAGCGCTCCCAGCTGCTCTGCTGCCGCATCAGGGCGCGCGAATCCGGCTCTATTCACCCATACTGCGGCCATGCCGGCGCTGAGCGCACCGATCGCGTCGGTGACCCACCGATCCCCCACGTAGACCACGCGTTCAGGCGCCAGATCGAGCAGGGCTGCTCCGGCGCGGAAGATCCGCGGATCGGGTTTCGAGAACCCGACGTCACCGGAGAACACCGCAGCACCGGCGAGTCCTTCCAGCCCCACGACGGCGAGTTTGCGGCGCTGATACTCGCCGTCACTGTTCGAAACGACGCCGACGGGGACGCCGGCGGCGTGTAGCCGATCCAGGCAAGCCCACACGTCTTCGTACTGCCGGTAGTGGCGAAAGATGGATTCGTTCCGTTGTAGTTCCAGCGCCTCGGGGTCGAGGCCGGCCCGACCGGCCGGGTCCATCTCGGCCAGCAGCGCGACCATCCGCGCGACCCGCATCCCATCGAAATCGACGGCGCCGGCCAGGAAACGCCCGTATTCCCTCTCGCTGACCAGCTCCCACGATTGCAGCACCCGGGCTCGGGCCTCTAGAGCGTCATGACCGGCCCTGTTCCCGAACACCCGAGCCACATCGAACAGGGCGCTTCTGGCGGCGCCGGAGAAGTCGACCAGCGTGTCGTCGATATCGAACAGGACCCCGAAACTGGCAGACGGTTCGGGCGCTCCGATCAACGCCCAGCGAGCTGGAGAGCAGCCCGCAGGCGCAACAGAGTGCGGTCCCTACCGAGCAGTTCCAGGGATTCGTACAGCGGCGGCGAGATCGTGCGTCCGGTGGCACCCACCCGTATCGGCGCGAACGCGAGCTTCGGCTTCAGGCCGAGACCGTCGATGAGGGCGCCTCGCAGGGCAGGTTCGATCTCTGCTGCTGTGAAAGTCGTCAGCGGCTCCAGCGCGGCGATCGCACCCTCCAACGCAGGAGCGGAGTCGGCCCGCAGAACCTTCACGGCCGCGGTCGGATCGATGTCGAAGGCCGCCTCGTCGACCAACAGGAAATCGATCATCGCGGCAGCATCTCCGAGCAAGATGCACCGCTCCTGCACCAGCGGGGCCGCGCGTTCCACCAACGACTGCGCGACGGCCGTCAGCACGGCCATCCGACCGGAGCTGACGAGGTAGGCGGCCAGCCGCCCAGCGAAGTCCGCAGGGCTCAGCATCCTCAGATGGGTCGAGTTGATGGCCTCGGCCTTCTTCCGGTCGAAGCGCGCCGGATTGCCGGAGATGCGCTTCCCGTCGAAGGCCGCGACGAATTCGGCCGGGGTGAAGATGTCCCGATCCTCGGCGAGCGACCAGCCCAGCAGCGCCAGATAGTTGATCATGCCTTCGGGAATGAATCCGTCGTCGCGGTACCGGAACAGATTCGATTGCGGGTCCCGTTTGGAAAGCTTGCGGTTGCCTTCCCCCGTGACGAACGGGAGGTGGCCGAACTCCGGCGTGTATTGGGCGATTCCGACGTCCGTCAGCGCTTCGTAGAGGGCTATCTGCCGCGGCGTCGAGGGCAGCAGATCCTCACCGCGCAACACATGGGTGATGCCCATCAGGGCATCGTCCACCGGATTGACCAGGGTGTACAACGCATCACCGGTTCCGCGTACCAGCACCGGATCCGGAACCGAGCCGGCCGGAAAGGTGATGGGACCGCGAACCAGATCGGTGAATCCGATGTCGCGATCGGGCATGCGCAGCCTCAGCACCGGAGCCCGGCCCGCTTCGACGGCTGCCGCGATCAGCGTCTCGTCAGCGATGCGATCGTAGTTGTCATACCCGAGCTTCGGGTCCCGGCCGGCGGCACGATGACGAGCCTCTGCGTCCTCTCCGGTCGAGTGGGACTCGTACAGATGACCTGCTTCGAGCAAGCGGCGAGTTGCGTCGACGTAGATTTCCCGGCGCTGGCTCTGCCGGTACGGCGCGTGCGGTCCACCGACCAGCGGACCCTCGTCCCAGTCGATGCCCAGCCAGTTCATCGCCTCGATGAGCGCTTGATAGGACTCCTCGGAATCCCGGGCGGCATCGGTGTCCTCGATGCGGAAGACCAGGGTTCCGCCGTGATGGCGCGCGAACGCCCAGTTGAACAAGGCTGTTCGGGCCAGGCCGACGTGCGGCGTTCCCGTCGGCGACGGGCAGAAACGGGCTCGGACAGGGCGCGTGGGAGTGCTCAGCAGATCAGTCATGGCCTTCCCAGCCTAAGGGGTCGGGTTGCGGGGATGGCTCGTCGAGTCGAGACCCAACAGCTCCAGACGGCGGGCCGTGCACGACGGTCGAGCCCCGGAGCGTCAGCGGGACTGAATGGGATTGCTGAGCGTGCCGATTCCTTCGACCGTGATGGAGACCGTCTGGCCGGCACGCATCGGGCCGACTCCGGCAGGGGTGCCGGTCAGGATCACGTCGCCGGGCAGAAGTGTCATCACGGCCGAGATGAACTCGATCTGCTCAGCGACGCTGTGCACCATGTCGGAGGTCCGGCCGTCCTGCCTGACCTCGCCATCGAGCTCCGTCGCGACAGAAAGGTCGCTGGGATCCAGTTCGGTCTCGATCCAGGGACCGAGCGGGCAGAACGAGTCGAAGCTCTTGCCCCTGGTGAACTGCGCGTCGGCCCGTTGCAGATCTCGCGCGGTCACGTCGTTGGCGACGGTGTAGCCCAGGATCACCGATTTCGCGTTCTCGGCGGCAACATCACGGCACGGCCGGCCGATGACCACTGCCAGCTCACCCTCGAACTCGACCTGGCGCGACGAAGGCGGCAGCAGGATCGGCGCACCGGGACCGATCACCGAGGTGGACGGCTTCAGAAAGATCAACGGTTCGTCGGGGACCGCATTTCCCAGCTCGGCAGCGTGATCGGCGTAGTTACGGGCCAGCGCGATCACCTTCGACGGCAGGATCGGCGCCAGCAGCCGGGTCTGACCCAGAGGCCATTCCCGCCCGGTGAATTCGGGCACGCCGAAGGGGTGGTCGACGATCTCCTTGGCGACGAGTTGATCCTCGGAATCGGGCGGACCGTCGACGACGACGAACGCGACTCCGGCGGGGTGAGCGACACGGGCCAGGCGCATGGGGAATCCCTCCAGCTTTCAATGTTGACGGACCGTCAGGTGCCGAGAATCTCTCGAACTTGCGGCAGAACGATCGCGGCGCAGCGGTGTGCCGGCCATCGCGCGGATTCCTATTCCTGCGCGGCCCCGTGCACCTCCGGACGGAGTGCGTACACCAGCGAATCCACCAACGCCTCCCATGACGCTTCGACCACGTTGGTGTGCACGCCTACGGTCGTCCACTCGGGTGCGCCGGCCAACTTGCTCGACGATGAGGCCAGGAGCACCCTGGTGACGGAGTCGGTACCGGCGTGGCCGGCCAGGATGCGGACCTTGTAATCGATCAATTCAACGCCCGCCAAGCCCGGCAGATGGTCGGAAAGGGCACCGCGCAGAGCGGAATCCAACGCGTTGACCGGCCCGTTGCCCTCAGCGGTGGCAAGTACCCGCCGCCCGGCGACGTGGACCTTGACGGTGGCTTCGGAGACGACGGTGTTCCCGGTGTTCTCCACGATCACCCGGTACGACTCCAACCGGAACGGAAGGGCCGGTCGTTGCCCATTGGCCGCCGCGATCTCGTTGCGGAGCAACAATTCGAACGATGCGTCGGCCGCCTCGTAGCTCCAGCCGGCCGCCTCCCGCTGCTTGACCGTCGCGACGACCTTGGTCACCACGTCGGGTAGGCCGGCCAGGTCGATGCCGAATTCCTTCGCCTTGAGTTCCACCGATGCCCGACCGGCCATCTCGGTGATCAGGATGTGCATGTCGTTGCCGACCACCGACGGGTTCAAGTGGTTGTAGAGCTCGGGATCGACCTTGATGGCAGAGGCATGCAATCCGGCTTTGTGCGAGAACGCCGACGAGCCGACATAGGCCTGATGGGTGTCCGGCGAAATGTTCGCCAGCTCGGCGAGAGAATGCGAAACCCGGACCATTTCGGTGAGCCGGCCCTCGGGTAGCACCGCCAGTCCGAGCTTGGCCACCAGGTTGCCCACGACAGCGAACAGATCTGCGTTCCCGGCCCGCTCGCCGTACCCGTTGGCGGTGCACTGGACATGCGTTGCGCCCGCCTGCACGGCCGCGATGGTGTTGGCGACCGCACACCCGGTGTCGTCCTGGCAGTGAATTCCCAGCCGGAATCCAGTGCGCTCCTTGGCTTCCGCGACCACCTGGTGCAGGCCGAGCGGCATCATGCCGCCGTTGGTGTCGCACAGCACGATGACGTCGGCGCCGCCGTCGAATGCCGCCTCGGCGACCCGCAACCCGTAATCGTGATCGGCGGCATAGCCGTCGAAGAAGTGCTCGCAATCAAGGAAGACGCGGCGGCCCTCGCCGACCAGGAACCGCACCGTCTCGCCGACCATCGCGAGGTTCTCCTCCAGCGTGGTGCGGAGGGCCCGCTCCACGTGCCGTACGTCCGATTTCGCGACCAGTGTGATGATCGGCGCCTGCGAGTCCAACAGGGCGCGCACCTGCAGGTCGTCCTGGGCCCGAACGCCGGCCTTGCGGGTCGCCCCGAAGGCCACCAGCTGCGAAGAGGTCAGCGTCAGCTCCCCGGCGGCCGCCCTGGCGAAGAATTCGGTGTCCTTCGGCATGGCGCCGGGCCAGCCACCCTCGATGAAGCCGACGCCGAGTTCGTCGAGCAGCATCGCCACGGCGATCTTGTCGGCAACGGAGTAGCTGATTCCCTCGCGTTGCGCGCCGTCTCGCAACGTGGTGTCGAAGACATGGAACGCATCACCCAGCGGCGACCCGGCCAACGGCGATGTGTCCGGGACGAATTCCGGTAATGACGTCTGTGATCGCACCGATGCGGCGGTCGTCATCGAATCAGGTCAGCTCGAGGCGAGGGCGGCCAGCCGGTCGCCTACCGAAGTCGTCTTCCCGGCCGAGCCGGGCTGCCTGGTGGCGAGGTCGAATGCGACCGCCGCCTCCACCCGTCGAGCCGCATCGGGGAGTCCCAGATGGTCGAGCAGCAGGGCGACCGAAAGCACGGTGGCGGTCGGGTCGGCGGTGCCCCCGCCGGCGATGTCCGGCGCCGAACCGTGCACCGGCTCGAACATGCTCGGATTGGCGCCGGAGACGTCGAGGTTCGCGGAGGCGGCCAAACCGATACCGCCCGATACCGCAGCGGCCAGATCCGTCAGGATGTCGCCGAAAAGATTGTCGGTGACGATCACGTCGAACCGGCCCGGATCGGTGACCAGATAGATCATCGCCGCATCGACGTGGCAGTACGCGACCGAGACATCAGGGAACTCCATCGAGATCTCCTCCACCACGCGCGACCACAACTGGCCGGCATGCACCAGCACGTTGGTCTTGTGCACGAGGGTCAGGTGTTTGCGCGGACGGCGCGCGGCGCGGCGGAAGGCGTCTCGAACCACCCGTTCGACCCCGAAGTAGGTGTTGAGCGACACCTCGGTCGCGATCTCGTGCGGAGTGTCCTTGCGCAGGATCCCTCCGTTGCCGACGTACGGGCCCTCGGTACCCTCCCGGAGCACCAGCAGGTCGATGGCCTGATCACCGGCCAACGGGCCGGCCACGCCTGGATACAGGCGCGCCGGGCGGAGATTGACGTGATGGTCCAGTTCGAACCGGAGCCGCAACAGCAAGCCTCGCTCCAGAATGCCCGACGGCACGGTCGGATCGCCCACCGCGCCGAGCAGGATCGCGTCGTGCTCACGGATCTCTCGAAGCACCGAGTCCGGGAGCAGCTCTCCTGTGCGGTGCCACCGGGCTGCGCCGAGGTCGTACGTCGTCGTCTCGACCTGCGGTACGACACCGGTCAGCACCTTGAGTCCCTCAGCGACGACCTCGGGGCCGATGCCGTCGCCTGGGATGACCGCGAGCTTCATGTTCAACCATTTCTGTCGTCGTCCGCTTCGGCCCGAGAACGCAGCCGTGAAAACGGATGTGGGCAGGACGTGTCCGGCGGCGAACAGCCGGCGTACCTGACGAGCACTGTCACCGAAATCTTGCCGTGCGAATCCGAACGCCAAGGATATCGGCCTCCGCATTGCCCGCCGACTGCAGTGCTACACCACGACAGCGACCGGCGGAGGAAGGTTACCCTGCGGCGCGCGATGTGCTCGCGAATGAGTACCCGCACCGATCGTCATGGCGAAAGCCACGGAGAGTTATGGCATCGGGCTTCACCACCTCGCCGTGGGGGTCAATGCGTGCGACCTGCCAGCCCGATGATCTGCTCGCGGGCGCCATCTGCCCCGAAAAGGTGCAGCACCAGCGCCTCGGCCGTGCGCCGGCCTGGCGCAAGCTGGTAGGGAATGCCGGTTCCGCCCTTGTCCTGCCACAGTGGCGCCGCGGTGATGATCTGAGGTCGCGCCACGTCGAACTCGACACCCGGTGTGCTGTCGACGGTCCCGGCGTTGCGCACACCTGCCGATGTGGAGGAGATGCTCACCGAGTACGTCACCGGGAACGTGGCATCGGCGGGCTGGAACCCGATCGCGCGCGGATCTACCGGAATGAGCATCACGTTCGTGTCGAAGACGTTGGTGTTCACCTCCCCCGAATTGAAGTTGACCGGGTAGATGCTGACCAACGAACCCGACCCATGATCGTCGAACAGCATGGCGTACAACAGGTCCGAGTTTCCACCGACCGTCTGCACCTGCACCGTGAAGTCGGCGATGCGGTCACCGTTGGTATCGATGTCGACGGTCGGGAACAGGTTCTTTCCCACGGTCGCCCATTTCGCGTACGTGGATACGCCGAACCACAGATAGCCCGGATCGATGTCGGTGACAGCTGTCCTGCCGGCGCCAACGGCCTGGATGTCGCCCGGCGCGCCGGAATGAATCGAACAAGTCGACCGGCCGGGGTCCCGCGACAGGTTCTGTGCAGCGACCCTCGGCTCCGGCGCGGCGACCACCGCGGAGCCGGCCGAGCACGCCGGTACCGGCGGACTCCGATATCCGAGTTCCAACACCGATGCCAATGAACTCTCACCCGTGCTCGGGGGCTCACCCGGAGCGGACAGGGAGAATCCGGTTCCCGACAACACGATCGCGGGCCGGCCCGCCACCGTTCCGTCGGCGGCGCCGGTCGAAGAAGTCGGGGTGGCCGCCCCGTACACCGGCACTCGCAGATCGGGTGCGTCCGGTGAGGTGAGCACGACTCGGCCGGACGCGGCGGAGACGTATTGGCGCGCTTCGTCCAGGCCGGTCAACGTATTCGCCTGCTGAACCGGCGTCGCCGGATCGAGGGTGTGCCTGAGCTGGGAGGGCCTGATCGTCATGGTGACGGTGGCCAATGCGCTGGAGCCGGCGGGCAGATGCATCGTCGTCGGGGTGACCTGATAATCGACACCCGGTTCGTCCACCAGTGACTGATAGGAGAGCGTGAGGTCGGCATCGGCTGCGGACGTGTTCTGGACGACGACCGCCGACGTCGCGACCACCGAGGACCGACGAACGTCCGCGGGTACCACGCCCAGTGAGGCCGAGACGGACCCGGGATCGGTCGAGCTGAAGGCGAGCACCGCGGTGGCCAGAGCCGCTCTGGCATCGATTCGGCCGGATCCGACCCGGTTGGGCCCCAGCGCCGGGCCGCTGTGACCGGCCGATGCGTAGAGGTCGTGCCCGGCTGTATCGATCACGGCCGCCTTGACCTGTTCCGGCGACCACGACGGCTGTCGCTGTCTGACCAGCGCCGCGATTCCGGCTACCTCTGCGGCCGCCATCGACGTTCCGGAGCGCACGGAACTTCCGGTACCCGACCCCATTCGGGCGGAAGCGATGGTGTCGCCGGGGGCGGACACGTCGGGCTTCACCAACCCTGGTGCGCTGTGCGGACCACGCGCCGACCAGCTGCCGATCAGATCCGCGATCGAGTCGTCGATCTCCGGCTTCTTGCCGAGCATCGAGGCGGAGAGGACCACCTCCAGCCCGGGGTCGATCTCGGGTCGCAGTGTCGCCGTCGCCGCCGGGGTCAGCTGGAAGACCGGCAGAGCGGAATCGCCGGTGATCGTGCCGCGGAACACCGGACTGCTGCTGGTCAGCACGGCACCGACGGCCCCGGCCGACCGGACGTTGGCCGACCGGGGCGCGGACCCGCACTGCCTGGTCGCGTCGTCGTCGTCCCATTCCAGCCACGCCACCTTGCCGGCCACCCGCGCCGCATCCTGGGGCGACAACGGCGAGCAGCCGTCGGCGTTTGCGGAGGACAACGAAACCAGCTTCCCCCGCACATCGGAGGAAGCCGCCCAGTCATAGGCAAGGGAGGCCTGACCAGCCACGGTGAACGCCGGACGCCCCAGCGGCTCGGCCCCGAGTCCGTCCAGTTGCCGGTAGGCGTCCACCGACGAGGCAACGGCCAGCGCGCGCGTCGAGCCGGCCAGCGAACTTGCAGCGTCGACCTGATCACCGCCGTTGCCGACCGCCACCACCGGGAGGACGCCGTACCGGGCAATGGTGTCCAGCACCACGGTCTCCGGATCGACCGCCGCACTGGAACTGCTTGTCAGGGAAAGGTCCACCACGTCGAGGCGATCGGAGAAGTCGCCGTCGCCGTTGGGGTCCAGCGCCCAGTCCAACGCCGGGATCACTGCATCGGTCGCGCCGGTGCAGCCGAATACTTTCAGGGCGTACAGCGACGCCTCGGGGGCCATTCCCGGAGCAACCTGCAAGTCGTAGAGCGCGGCCGCGGAGAGCTTGGAATAGTCGCCGGTCACAGTGCGCCCGGCACCGTCGACGCCGGAGCCGGCGATGGTGCCGGCAACGTGCGTGCCGTGGCCGTTGCAATCAAGAGGATCGGCGTCAGGATGAGGTACCGGCTGGTAGGAGGGATTCCTGATCCCGGTGACAGAATCGGCTGCCGCAGCGTCGTAGCGGTCACCGACGAAGTCGTGGCCACCCACCACCTTGGCGCTGGGAACCCACGGCTGGGCGCTGCGCAGCCGAGCTGCGGCGTAGGCGCCGGGTGTGCCGAGGCCGCCGAAGTCGGCGTGGGTGTCATCGATGCCGGTATCGATCACGCCGATCCGAACGCCGCGGCCGGTGGCGCCGAGATCGTGCCAACTCTGCACGACGCCGGTCAGGGCTGCGGCGCCGGTGTTGGCCGGGATCTTCGGGATGATCGCCGAGACGCTCACCACATCCGGTCGAGCCGCCAAGGCTCGCAGCGCCGTGCCGTCGGCGATCAGTCCGACGCCCGGCACCGCGTTGCCCACTTCGAAAATGGTTCTCGCCGCCGGATCCAACGCCCGCGCCGCAGCCGAGATCTCCGCGGAGAGCGCCGCGATGCCGCTCCGCTGCACGATCACCGCCCGCCGGATCGCAGCCGGCGGAAGGTTCCGGGCCAGCCCGGCGTCCGCGACGGCAGCGGCGCCCGCCTTTCTGAGCTGGACGAAAACGGTGGAAGGTCCCGACGCTCGAGCCAGGGCCGGCTGCAGGACATCGGTGTGGTCCACCAGTTTGCTGTAACCGGGCTTGGCCGGACCCGGAGCAGCGACCACGTTGACCGCCGGGAGCGACGCCGGCGGGTCGGCCATCGCGTAGCGCTGCCAACTTCCCGGTGCCAGTACGGCCAGCATCACCCCGAGCGAGATCAGCGATATCCGCGAGGACGCGGTCCGGCTCCGATGGCGGCCATTCCTGTCCGGTTTCCCAGGTTGGTCGATCGGCCGCAGGAAGACGGTGGGATTCTGCACCGCATGCCCCTTCCTCGCAGCAGTGGAACCGAGTCCCGGGTACGGGTCGATTCCGAACCAGAACGGCCGGGGCCGAACCGGCGGTGGGAGAACCGCCTGGTGCGTCACACCAAGGTATGGCGGGGGATCAGCTGGCCGCAATCGCCCGTACGGCGCTCGCCTCGACCGCCGCGCCGATCGCGTCCAGCAACGCCGACTTGGGCAGACCATCCAGCCGGAGCACCATGATCGACGCATGACCCGAAATTTCCTGGGAGATCTGGGCGGCCAGGATGTTCACGTCCGCTTCACCCAGCAGGCGGCCGACCGTGCCCATCACCCCAGGACGATCCGCGTAGGCGACCAGCAGCAGATTTCCCTCGGCGCGCAGGTCGAAATGGCGGTCATTGATCTCGATCAGCTTCGGAACCTGGGTTTCGCCCGACAGCGTGCCTGACACCGAGCGGCTCGACCCGTCCGACATTGCGGCGCGCAGCGTGACTGCCGAACGGTAGTCACCCGTCTCCGATGTCGAGGTGCCGGACAGAGCCAACCCGTGCTCCGCAGCCAGCGACGGCGCGTTCACGAACGTCACCGCCTCGGTGATCACCGGTCCGAAGATGCCGCGAACCGCGGCCAACTGCAGAATCGTGGTGTCGGCCCCGGCGAGATCGCCGCGTACCTCCACGACCAGTTCGACCGGCACGGAGCCGCCGACCGCGGTCAGGATGGTGCCGAGGCGCGATGCCAGCGGAATCCACGGACGCACCTCGTCGGCCACCGGGCCGGCCGCCTGCACGTTGACCGCGTCGGGTACGAAGTCCCCGCGCAGAGCGAGTTTCACCGACTTCGCGACGGCGGTACCGGCCTTGTCCTGCGCCTCTTCGGTAGAAGCCCCCAGGTGGGGCGTCAACACGATGTTCGGCGCCGTCAGCAGTGGATTGTCCTTGGCCGCAGGCTCCTGGACGTAGACGTCGATTCCGGCGCCTGCCACCCTGCCCTCCGTGAGGGCATCCGCAAGCGCCTGCTCGTCGATCAGACCGCCCCGGGCGGCATTCACGATCAGCACGTTGGGCTTGACGGTGGCCAGTTCGGCAGCGCCGATCAGACCGAGGGTTTCCGGCGTCCTGGGCAGGTGGATGGAGATGATGTCGGCCTGCCGGAGCAGCGTTGGCAGATCGACCAATTGGACGCCGAGGGCGGCTGCCCTGGCCGGCTGCAGATACGGGTCGTAGGCGATGACGTTGGTTCCGAAGGCGGCGATCCGGGCGGCGAACAGTTGCCCGATCCGGCCGAGGCCGACGACGCCGACGGTCTTCTCCGCGATCTCGACACCCATGAACTTGCTGCGCTTCCACTCACCGGCCGCCATCGTGGCGTGGGCGGCCGGAATCTGGCGAGCGACCGACATCAGCAGCGCGATGGCGTGTTCAGCGGCGGTGATGATGTTCGACGCCGGTGCGTTGACCACCAGGACGCCCCTGGCGGTGGCCGCCGGCACGTCGACGTTGTCCAGCCCGATGCCGGCCCTGGCCACCACCTTCAGCTTCGGCGCCGCGGCGAGTGCCTCGGCGTCGATGTTGGTCGCCGATCGGATCATCACGGCGTCCGCCTCGGCGAGCGCAGGCAGCAGAGCCGCCCGATCAGCGCCGTCGACGTACCTGATGTCGAAGTCGGATCCCAACACGTCCATTGCGGACTGGGCCAGCTTCTCGGCAATCAGAACAACCGGTCGGGTGGAATTAGGCACGCTTGGTTCATCTCCAACTTGAATCCTCGGCCGAGCCGGAGTCGGCGGCCGAATTCGAGGTAGGTCGGAACACCCGACGACGCAGATCCGGGCGCCCACCTTCGCCGGCGCATCGGTGCAACCGGGCGGCTCATGGTATCGAGGTGCATCCAACTTCTCCGCAGGCGGTCAGATTCGGCTCCACACTCCGGCTCCACACGGCTGGGATCGGGACACTGCCGGGATCGGACACTGCCGGACCTCAAGCGCGGATAGGGGCCACTGCTGCCAATAGGTGACCCGATGCCGGCTCTGTGGGGTAGTTCACCGATTCGGCTCCCCGCGGCTCGAAACGGCCCTACAGTGATTCGGAATCCAACTTCGCACGAAAGGACCAGGTGTGAGCACACCCCCGCCCTATGGTTCAACGCCGGGACAGCCGCAGGGCTATCCCGGACAGCCCGCGCCCGGTGATCCGTATGCCAATCAGACCGGTCCGTCACAGCAGCCTGTCTACGGCCAGCAAGCCGGATATGGTCAGCAACCTCCGTACGGCCAACAGCCCGCGTACGGCCAGCCGGCGTATGCGCAGTTTCCCGGATACCCTCCGACCGCTTACGGCGCACCCGGTTCAGGAGCACCGGCTCCGGTGACGCGTCCCGGCATGGTGACAGCCGCTGCAGTTCTCGCCTTCGTCTGGGGCGCATTTGCGATCATCGGCGGCCTCGTCATCGTGGCGGCCAGCTCGATCGTCTCCTCGGCCGCCAACTACTGCAATTCACTGTCCGACGCGAATGGCACAGCCGGTTGCAGCACGGTCACCGGCTACAGCTCGTTGTTCAAAGTCGTCACCGCCGTCTTGATTGTGGTGGCCATCCTGCTGATCTGGGGCGGCGTCGTCGCGTTGACCGGTAAGAACGGACAGATTCTCGTCATCGGCGCGGGCGTGTATCTGCTTCTTGATCTGCTCTCGGTCATCGTTTCCGTGTCGGGCAACAATTTTGCCTCCAGTGGATTGCTCGGCATCGTGGCTCCGGTGTTGATCCTGGTGTTCATGCTCAACCCAGCCTCGAAGGCCTGGTTCAAGTCCAAGGGCGCCAAGACCTTTTAGAGAAGCACGGACAACAAGTGCCCCGGATCCAGCACGGATCCTGGGCCTTCGTTGTTCGTGCGGTGGATCAGCGGGCGGCAGTGCCCGAGTAGTCGTCCTCCGACTTGACCCAGCTCATCAGGCCGCGAAGCTTACGACCGGTCTCCTCGATCGGGTGCGCCTCCTGCTCGGCGCGGAACTTCTTGAACTCCGGCGCCCCGGCGTCCTGATCGGCGATGAAACGGGCGGCGAAGGTGCCGTCCTGGATGTCGGCCAGCACACCCTGCATGTTCTTGGCGACGTGCTCGTCGATCACCCGCGGGCCGGACACGTAGTCGCCGTACTCGGCGGTGTCGGAAACGGACCAGCGCTGCTTGGCGATTCCACCCTCGTACATCAGGTCGACGATCAGCTTGAGCTCGTGCAGTACCTCGAAGTAGGCGATTTCCGGCTGATACCCGGCGTTCACCAGGGTCTCGAACCCGGTTTGGATGAGCCGGGAAGCTCCCCCGCACAGCACTGCCTGCTCGCCGAACAGACCGGTTTCGGTCTCCTCGGTGAAGGTCGTCTTGATCACGCCCGCGCGCGCGCCGCCGATCGCAGCGGCATAGGACAGCGCGAGCGCCTGAGCGCCGCCGGTGGCGTCCTGCTCGACCGCGATAAGATCCGGCACGCCCTTACCGTTGACGAACTCGCGGCGGACCAGGTGTCCGGGACCCTTCGGAGCGATCAGGATCACGTCTACATCGGCGGGCGGCACGATATATCCGAAACGGATGTTGAAGCCGTGCCCGAAGGCCAACGCCTTGCCGGCGGACAGGTTCGGCTCGATGTCGGAGGCGTAGACGTGGCGCTGGATGTGGTCCGGCGTCAAGATCATGATCACGTCCGCCTCGGCCGCCGCCTCGGCGGGCGTGACGACGCGCAGGCCCTCGTCGGTGGCCTTGCTCCGCGACTTGGAGTCCGCCAGCAGGCCGACGCGAACGTCGACACCGGAGTCACGAAGGCTCAGCGCATGGGCGTGCCCCTGAGAGCCGTAGCCGATGACGGCTACTTTCCGGCCCTGGATGATCGACAGATCAGCGTCATCGTCGTAGAAGATCTCGGCTGCCATTGGTGATCGAGTTCCTTTCGGTGGGCTGTGTTGCCCTAAGTCGGTGATAGGCGACGGGTAAGCGGTGAAGTTGGTGATAGGTGATGTAGGTGATGGGCAATCGGCCGATTGGTCATCAGACCTGGGTGGCCTGCGCTCCTCGAGTACCGGCGACGGCCGCTGCCCCTTCCCCCAGTTGACAAGACCTGGGGCGTAAAAGCTTCAGTCGGCTCGGCTGCGCTCGGTGGTGATCGACTTCGCACCCCGGCCGAGCGCCACCATTCCGGACTGGACCATCTCTCGAACGCCGAACGGTTCGAGCATCCGAACCAGTGCTTCCAATTTGTCGGTGGTGCCGGCCGCCTCGATGGTCATCGAATCCGTCGTCACGTCGACGACGTGCGCACGGAACATGTCGACGACGGTGACGACCTGTGCGCGGACCACGGAGTCGGCCCTGACCTTGATCAACAGCAGTTCCCGGTGCACGGCTGCGGCCGGCGGCAATTCGACGATCTTGAGCACATTGATCAACTTGTTGAGCTGTTTGGTGACTTGCTCCAACGGCAGATCGTCGACCGCGACGACGATGGTCATCCGCGACACGTCCGGATTTTCCGTCGGGCCGACGGCGAGGGAATGGATGTTGAACTGGCGGCGCGAGAACAGCGACGAAACCCGTGCCAGGACACCGGGTTTGTTTTCGACCAGGACAGAAAGTGTATGACGGCTCATCATCTCCGGCGCCTATTCTTCTTCGAAGAGGGGTCTTATGCCCAGTGCAGCCATGATGTGATCGTTCCCGGTGCCCGCAGCAACCATCGGCCAGACCTGGGCGTCGGCGCCGACGGTGAAGTCGACGACCACCGGGCGATCGTTGATCGCCATTGCCGCCTCGATGGTCCTGTCCACGTCCTCCTTGGACTCGCAGCGCAGGCCGACGCAGCCGTACGCCTCGGCCAGCAGCTTGAAGTCGGGAATGCGGTGCTTGTGCGTTCCGAGATCGGTCTGGGAGTAGCGCTCGCCGTAGAACAGGTTCTGCCACTGGCGCACCATGCCCAGGTTGCCGTTGTTGATGATGGCCACCTTGATCGGAATGCCCTCGATCGCGCAGGTGGCCAGTTCCTGATTGGTCATCTGGAAGCAGCCGTCGCCGTCGATGGCCCAGACCACCGAGTCCGGGGCGCCCATCTTGGCGCCCATGGCCGCCGGCACCGCATAACCCATGGTGCCCAGGCCACCCGAATTCAGCCAGGTGTAGGGCTTCTCGTACGAGATGAACTGCGCGGCCCACATCTGGTGCTGTCCGACTCCGGCCGCGAAAATGGTGTCCGGCCCGCAGATCTTGCCCAGCCGTTCGATCACATATTGCGGTGACAGACTTCCGTCGGAAGGCCAGTCATAACCCAGCGGGAACGTTTCCCGGATCTCGTCCAACTCGGCCCACCAGGCCGTGAGGTCGGCGACCACACCGGCCCTCTGCTCCAGTGCCACCGCCGAGATCAGTTCGGCGATCACCTCTTTCGCGTCGCCGACGATGGGAACGTCGACAGCACGGTTCTTTCCGATCTCCGCCGGGTCGATATCGGCGTGGATGACCGTGGCGCCCGGGGCGAAAGTGGACAGCTGGCCGGTCACCCGATCGTCGAAGCGGGCGCCGAGTGCGACGATAAGATCGGCGCGCTGCATGCCGGCGACGGCAGCGACGGTGCCGTGCATTCCGGGCATACCCAGATGTTGGATGTGGGAATCGGGAAATGCACCCCGCGCCATCAAGGTGGTCACCACCGGAATACCGGTCAGTTCCGCAAGCACCTTCAACTGCTCGGTCGCGTGGGCCTTGAGCACTCCGCCGCCCACGTAGTAGACCGGCCGGCGAGCGGCGGCGATGAGCTTGGCCGCAGCGTTGATCTGCCCGGTGTGCGGCTTGGACGCCGGCCGATATCCGGGCAGGTGCACCTCGCTCGGCCACTTGAAGACCGTCTCGGCCTGCAGGATGTCCTTCGGGATGTCGACGAGTACCGGGCCGGGCCGACCGGTGGAGGCGAGATAGAACGCCTGCGCGATCACGGTCGGTATCTCAGCGGCGTCGGTCACCATGAAGTTGTGCTTGGTGATCGGCATGGTGATGCCGCAGATATCGGCTTCCTGGAATCCGTCGGTGCCGATCAGCGGCCGTCCGACCTGCCCGGTGATGGCCACCAACGGAACGGAGTCCATGTGGGCGTCGGCGATCGGTGTGACCAGATTCGTGGCGCCCGGCCCTGACGTGGCCATGCAGACACCGACGCGCCCGGACGCCTGGGCATAGCCGGTGGCAGCGTGACCGGCGCCCTGTTCGTGCCGCACCAGGACGTGCCGAACCTTCTCCGAGTCGAGCAGCGGGTCGTACACCGGAAGCACTGCACCGCCCGGAATGCCGAAGACGATCTCGACACCGGCCTCCTCGAGCGACCGGACCACCGACTTCGCGCCGGTCATGTATTCGACTGCCGGTACCTGTTGGCGATCCGCCGGGCCGGGGGCGACCGGGCGATCGGTAGGGCCGAAGACGGCCGGCTGCGCCTGCGGAGCGGGCGGGGCGGCAGCCGAGAGTCGGCTCTGGGGAACTGTTCGAGTCGTCGGGGTCTGGGACGTCGGTGTCTGGGTCATGATGAGGACCTTCTGACGTTGATCGGAGTGTGGCGGGACTGCCTGATCTCGTGGGGTGCACTGCATCGCTTGCGCTGCTTCGGTTTCGCTCTGTGTCGCTTCGCGCTGCTTCGGTCCGCTCTGCACTGGGTCACGCTCGTCTTGCTCGGCTCGGCGCGTTCGCCGGCCTGGTCGCCCTGGTGTGGGCAATAAAAAACCCCTCGTCACCGGAGCGGTAACCAAGGGGTGGCGCGTCGTGTTCGGGGTGGCGAACAGGCGACGCGCTCGCGGAGTACGAGAATCTGGGACACCCCGCGACCATACGGCCGCCACTGCGGCGTGTCAAACTCCGCCGCAGCCCGTCGAGGAGCATCCCGGGATGTTCCGGGGCTCGCGGGTGGGACCATCTAGGAGTGAGCCGATCCAACCGTGCCGTCTTCCGCCTCCCCGCTGTCTCCCTGGTGATTCCGTTCCTGCTCTTCATCTGTGTCACGCCGTTGGCGACGGTGGGTGCGACGTTCTGGCTCGCCCTCTACGTACTGCCTCTGCTCGGGCTGATCTACATCCTGTGCGCCCGAACGGTCGCCGACGCCTCGCTGATCCGAACGACGGGATTGACGGGAGGGCACCGGATCCTCTGGGCCGACCTGGACCGATTCGAGTTCCAGGGAGCGCGGTGGGCGGTCGCGGTCACGACCGAGGAGCGCCGGATCCGCCTGCCCATGGTGCGTCCACGTGATCTGCCACAGCTCGCTGCGGTCTCCGGTGGCAGGCTGTTCCTCAGCGCGAAGGCTTCGGCACCCACGCAGCCCGCCGGGGAGCATCCGGCTGGTGCTCCCGTTCCGGACCTGCGTGAACCCGCTGACGGGGTCGGCGGCGATCACCTGAATCCAGAGTCGCCGACGAAGACATGAGCCACCAATCTGCCGAAGGCGCCGCGCCCCACGGAGTTGACGCTCTGGCTGCCGGCACTTTCCTACCGGGCCTCGCTGCACTGCCCGGCGACGACCTCCATGCCCGGCGCCGGCTGCCGGCCCGGGTGGTCACCTACTGGCGCCTGCGCAGTGGACTGGCCGGAGTTGTCGTGGTCGGTCTGGCCGTACTGGGAGCCGTTCGGCTCGACTGGTTCACCCCGACAGCCCGATGGATCATCGTGGGGACCGCAGCGGTGTGGTTTTTCGGCATCGGTGGAATCGTCGGACCGCCACTACGACGCAGACTCTTCTGGTATTCCATGTCCCCCACCGAGATCGATCTGCAGCACGGTTGGGTGGTACGAACCAGGACGGTGGTTCCGATGAGCCGGGTGCAGCACCTCAAGTCCGAACAGGGCCTGCTGGGAAGGCGGTTCGCCCTGGCGGATCTGCACATTCATACCGCAGCCGGAGCCGTCGTCGTCAAGGGACTCGACCAGTCGGAGGCGGACTTGATCCGTAGCCGGATCAGTGTGCTGGCCGGGCTCGCCGATGACACCTGACGCTGCTTCCGCCGCTCCCGGTCCGACGACGCAGAACCGACCGATCGACATGCGGCGCAAGCCCTCCGTACCGCCCAGCGAGCCGGTGCGGCAGCCGAATACCGCTGCCGCGCAGATTCCGGAGCGTCGCCTGCATCCCGCCTACCTCATCATCAGTTTCTCCCGGACGGTTCGGATGCTGATCCCACTGATCGCGGTCGGCATCTGGCGCGCTCCGGGCTGGGCCATCTGGCTGCTCGCCGGCCTGATCGCGGTTTGGTCGGTTGCGCAGTGGTGGATGCGCAAATACTCCGTGCTGGAGGAGACCTTCCGGCTGCGGGCCGGCCTGTTGCGTCGTACCCAAGACACCATCGGCCTCGGCCGGATCACCTCCGTCGACGCGGAACGCGGTGTGGTGCAGCGTCTTTTCGGGGTCTGGGGAGTGAAGATCCGAACGCCCGGCAACGACTCCCGATCGTCGGTGCATCTGGCTTGCCTTTCGGCCCGCGCCGTGGCCGAGTTGCGAACGGCGCTCGGGGCGTCCATGGCCGCCAACACCCACTCCGCCGGCGACCAGCCTGCCCGGACACACGCCGGTGCAACCGGGTCCACCGTCGCCCCGGCGCCGGTGCTTGCCGTCCTGGACACCCGCACCCTGCTGGTGGCGGCCATCACCGGCACGTCGATTCCACTGATTCTGGCGGGTGCGGCCGCCACCTTCGGCCGCGCCCGCGATCTGCTTCCCGATCGGGTCTTCGATCACCTTGCGCAGCAGGTATTCGTCGGTGGCGCCACCACCGCGCTGCTGCTGATCGCTGCCGTGTCGATCGCAGTTCTGGCCGGAATCGCACTCACCTCCCTGCGCCTGGCCCGGTTCACGCTGGTCCGGGACGGTGACCGGTTGCGGATCTCCCGGGGGCTGATCGCCCAGCGATCCGGAACCATCCCGGTCGACCGGGTGCAGGCAGTTCGGATGGTCGAGGGGTGTTGGCGACGAATGCTGGGCTACTGCGCGCTCGAGGTCGAGGTGGCGGGCCTGAGCAGCTCCAACGACACAGAGCGCACGCTGTTCCCGCTGGTCAGGGTCGAAGATGCCGCCGACCTGGTGAACAGGGCGCTGCCCGAGCTGGCCTGGAGGCCGGCTCCGTTGACCCCGGTTCCGACGTCCGCTCGCCGCCGGTATCTCACCCTGCCGGTGCTGACGGCTGCCGTGCTGACCTTCTTCTGCGCCCTGCTTCCCGGATGGGCCGCCGCTCTTGCGCTGGCGCCGATCCCGATGGCGCTCTGTCTGGGATGGGCGCAATCGGCCGATGCGGCCTGGCTGCTCGATGACAGCACGATCACGCTTCGGTGGCGCCGAGTACTGGCCAGGCACACGGTGATCGCCAGGCGCCATCGCGTGCAGATCACCCAGATCAGCGCCACTGGGTGGCAGCGACGGGCCGGGCTGGCCGGAGTCCGACTGTTGCTCTCCTCCCGGCGCAGAGCGCGGATCCGTCAGCTATCCACCTCCGATGCGGTTCTGTTGTTGCATGCCGTGGGACGTGGTCCGGCCACACCGAGCCACGTACGGTGAAGGCAATGGACGCCAGCCACAGCCGCCCCGCCCCCACCCGCCGGCGCACCACCGGTCAGCGTCGTCGCGGTGCGGTCGCCGTGGCCTGCGCGCTGCTGGCCGGCGTCACCGGGTGCGGCAACTTTTCGGCCAACGCCTCGACGTTCACTGCGCAGCCAAGTCTGACAGCGCCCATGGTGACGCCGGTGATTCCCCAGCAATTGCCGGACAGCAACGCTCCTCGCACCTCGACTTCGTCGCCAGAAAGCTCGAGCACCGGATCGACCAAGTCTTCGACGCCCGCCAAGCCGGATCCATGCGTTCCGACCGATCCGGCCGTGATCGCCGCCTGCCTCAACGCGCCCTGGGGACTCGCGCCGTTGCCGGACGGCGTTTCGGCGCTGGTCGGTGAGCGCACCACCGGTCGCATCCTGAGGATTGCGGCCGGAACAAGGCCCGTACTCGTCACCACGCTCGCCGGCATCGACGCCGAGGGCGACGGCGGTCTGCTCGGAATTGCGGTGTCACCGTCCTATTCCGAGGACGGATTGATCTACGCCTACGTCACCACCGCGACGGACAGTCGGGTTCTTCGCATCGCGGCCGGCGACAAGCCGAAGGCGATCCTGACCGGCATTCCGAAAGGCTCCCGGCACAACGGAGGCGCTCTTGCCTTCACCGGCCGTGGGGTTCTGTCCGTCGGCACCGGTGATACCGGCGCCGCGCCGGACATCACCGGCACGTCGTTGGCGGGAAAACTGTTGCGCATCGACGAATTCGGCAAACCGGCGACAGGTAACCCGAAGCCGACGTCGCCCATCTTCTCCAGCGGATTCAGCCAGATCACCGGTTTCTGCCTGTTGCCCACCGGCGCCATGGCCGCGGTGGACCACCGCACCGCAGCAGACGTGCTCTTGCCGGCGGCGGCCACCAAGAACTACGCGACCCTCAATTCCGGCGATGCAGTCTGGACCTGGAAGGCGAGCGAGGGCGGCGCGGCCGACTGCGCCTACTCCAGTGGGTTGTTGGTCAACTCCTCGCTGGCCAAGCAGCATCTGACCGGCGTTGCGATATCGGCCGCCGGGAGCTTCAGCGGCACGCCGCGGGTGCTGCTGGACAACAAGTACGGCCGACTGCTGACGGTGCAGGCCGGTGCCAAGAACTCGCTGTGGATGACGACCTCCAACAAGGACGGGCACGGCAAGCCGGTGCCCGCCGACGACCGGGTCATCGTGCTGCCCGATGCCGGCGGGGCCGGCGGCGGCGGCCCGGACTGACTGTCGGCAGACCAGGGCGACGACTGCGAACGTCAGCCTGGTACACCGAGTGTGGTGAGGACGAGCGCGCGAACCTTACCGGCATCGGCCTGACCCTTGGTCGCCTTCATCACCGCACCGACGACGGCCCCGACCGCCTGGATCTTGCCGGCGCGGATCCGGTCGGCGACATCTGGGGCGGCAGCGAGCGCGGCGTCCACCGCCGCCTGCAGCGCAGCGTCGTCGGAGACCACGGCGAGTCCTCGAGCGGCCACCACCTCGTCCGGTTCGCCCTCGCCGGCAAGCACGCCGTCGATGACCTGACGGGCGACCTTGGCGTTGAGCGATCCCTGCGTCATCAGCTCGATGACGCGAGCCAGCTGCACCGGCGTGATCCGCAGCTCGGAGAGCGGAACGTTCTGCATGTTGGCTTGCTGACCCAGGTACGCCGACCACCATTTCCGAGCCTCCGCGGGTGGCGCTCCGGCGGCCACCGTCGCCTCGACCAGATCGACCGCATCGGCGGCCAGCAGGTCCCGCATTTCCAGGTCCGTCAGGCTCCATGCCTGCTGCAGGCGGGCACGCCGTACCCACGGCAGCTCGGGCAGAGTCGCACGGATGGACTCCACCCAGGCCGGGTCGGGCGCGATCGGCACCAGATCCGGCTCCGGGAAGTACCGGTAGTCCTCGGCGGTCTCCTTCGAACGGCCCGGCGCGGTGGTGCCGGTGGATTCGTCGAAGTGCCTGGTCTCCTGCTTGATCGTCTGGCCGGCGGAGAGGCGCGCCGCCTGGCGGCTCACCTCGTAGCGGGCGGCGCGTTCGACCGACCGCAGCGAGTTGACGTTCTTCGTCTCGGTGCGGGTTCCCATCACCGGGTTGCCGGCCGGAGTGAGCGACAGATTGACATCACAGCGCAGCGATCCCTGATCCATCCGGACGTCCGAGACCCCTAGGGACAGCAGCAGATCCCGCAACGCTCCGACGTAGGCCCTGGCAACTGCCGGTGCCTTCTCCTTGGTCCCGAAGATCGGCTTGGTGACGATCTCGACCAGGGGAACGCCGGCGCGGTTGTAGTCCAGCAAGGAGTATTCGGCCCCTCCGATCCGACCGTCACGACCGCCGACGTGCAACGACTTGCCGGTGTCCTCCTCCATGTGGGCGCGCTCGATCTCCACTCTGAAGGTTTCGCCCGATCCGTCTCCGAGGTCGACGTCGAGATAACCGTCGAAGGCGATCGGCTCGTCGTACTGCGAAATCTGATAATTCTTGGGCATGTCTGGATAGAAGTAGTTCTTCCGCGACATCCGGCACCAGGTCGCGATCTGGCAGTTCAGCGCCAGCCCGATCCGGATCGCGTATTCCACCGCTGCGCCGTTGATCGCCGGCATGGCGCCGGGCAGCGCCAGGCACACCGGGCAGACCTGGGTGTTGGGCTCGGCGCCGAAATTCGTCTGGCAACCGCAGAACATCTTCGTCACGGTGCCCAGTTCGACGTGCACCTCGAGCCCCATCACCGGATCGAATTGCTCGATGGCGTCGTCATAGTCCATCAGGCCGGTCACGCTCGTACCTCCAACTCGGGGGCCGTGTCGGCCACGGTACTGCCAGTCGCCGCGACGTAGCCGGCCTCGAAAGCCGCAGCGACGCGGTACATCTGCTCTTCGCCGAGCGCCGGTCCCATGATCTGCAGACCTACCGGAAGGCCAGTATCAGAGGCCATGCCACTCGGAACGCTCATCGCCGGAATACCCGCAAGTGAGCCGGGAATGGTTGCCAGGTCGTTCAAATACATGGCCATCGGGTCGTCGACTTTTTCCCCCAGCTTGAACGCCGTCACCGGCGACGCCGGAGAGATCAACACATCCGCTGCGCTGTAGGCGTTTTCGAAGTCCTGACGAATCAGCGTGCGCACCTTCTGCGCCGAACCGTAATAAGCGTCGTAATACCCGGCCGACAGCGCATAGGTGCCAAGAATGATGCGGCGCTTGACTTCCGCGCCGAACCCCTGGCCGCGGGTGGCTGCCATCACGTCCTCCGCCGACACCAGGTCGCCACCGTCCGCGATGTCGCCGACGCGCAGCCCGTAACGCATGGCGTCGAAGCGGGCCAGATTGGACGAGCATTCACTCGGCAGAATCAGATAGTAGGCGGCCAGCGCGTACTCGAAATGGGGGCAGGAGACCTCGACGATCTCGGCGCCGGCATCGCCGAGGGCCTCGACCGCGGAGTGGAACGATTCCAGCACACCGGCCTGATAACCCGCTCCACCCAATTCCCTGACGACACCGATCCGCAGCCCCTTGACACCTTCGGTCCGGCCACGGTGAACGGCCTCGACGACCTTCGGGACCGGTCGGTCGATGGAGGTCGAGTCGCGGGGATCGTGCCCGCCGATCACCTCGTGCAACATCGCTGTGTCCAGAACGGTCCTGGCGCACGGACCCACCTGATCCAGGGAGGAAGCGAGCGCGATCACGCCGTAGCGGGAGACTCCGCCGTACGTCGGCTTGGCGCCGACGGTGCCGGTGACCGATGCCGGTTGGCGGATGGAACCGCCGGTGTCGGTGCCGATGGCCAGCGGCGCCTCGAAGGCCGCCAGCGCCGCCGCCGACCCGCCGCCGGAACCACCAGGGATCCGGGTGAGGTCCCAGGGATTGCGGGTCGGTCCGTAGGCGGAGTTCTCGGTCGACGAGCCCATCGCGAACTCGTCCAGGTTGGTCTTGCCGAGGACGACGATCCCGGCGTCGAGCAGCCGCTGGGTGACCGTGGCGTTGTAAGGGGGCATCCAGCCTTTCAGGATCTTCGAACCAGCCGTCGCCGGAGATCCCTTCTGTACCAGGATGTCCTTCAGCGCCAGTGGCACGCCGGCCAGCGGTGAAGCGGACGGAACACCGGCGGACCTGGCTTGGTCCACAGCCCGCGCCTGGTCCAGCGCTGATTCACCGGAGACATGGAGGAAGGCGTGCACCGCGTCGTCGACGGCACTGATCCGGTCGAGGTGTGCCTGGGTCACCTCGACCGCGCTCACCTGTCCGTCGGCGATCTGCTGCGCAAGCGCGGAAGCCGTCATTCGGGTCAGGTCGGTCGTGCTGGGGCTCACTGTTCTTCTCCCAGAATTTGCGGAACGCGGAAGCGGCCGTCCTGGGCGGACGGAGCGCCGGCAAGTGCCTCCGCAGGCGACAGGCTGGGCACTGCCACATCCGGCCGGTAGACGTTGGTCAACGGAACGGCGTGGGTGGTGGGTTCGATCTCGGCCCCGGACGTCACGCCGGTGACCTTGGAGACCGAGTCCAGGATCACGGACAGCTGCCCGACATAGGTGTTCAGTTCTACCTCGGTCAACTGGAGCCGAGCCAGGTGCGCCAGGTGGTCGACGTCGTCGCGGGTCAGAGCCGGGGGCTCAGCAGAGTTGGACACCGTAGGGCTGGACACAATCCTCCAAAAGATCGGTGCGGCACAAGAGGCCGGAACACGGGCCGGCGGTGGCGCACGAGCGGTACCCGCCGATTCTAATTGCAAGCCAGGCGTTGCGAGGTGCGCGCGGCCCGGTCCACCGCCCGGCACCAGGACCGCCGGGCTGGACGCCCGACCGCGGACGGTAACCAATGCGTGGCGCAGAGTCCGTGGTCGTGACATCATGAGCCGGAAACAGCGTTCTACCGGCCTCCCGGCGGACTTGCATCCGTCACGTGCTGGAAACCATGACGCCCCACAATGACTGCGAAGGCCCCGAGATGACTGCCAGAGACCGTCGAGAGCGGTCGAGCCAACTTCCGTTCCGGGCACTTCACGATCCGATGATCGGCCGGCAGCGACGCGAAGGCGGTTCCATGTCCTACGTGCTACGCGTGGTGCTCCCAGATCGGCCCGGAAGTCTGGGTGCGGTGGCCAGCGCTCTTGGCCGGGTCGGCGCGGACATCCTGGCGATGGACATCGTCGAAAGATCCTTCGAGAGTGCGGTGGACGACATAGTCGTCGAACTGCCGAGCGGGAAACAGCCCGATGTTCTGATCACCGCAGCCGAGACGGTGCCCGGCGTCCGGGTCGAATCCGTCCGGCCCGATCCCGGAGTGGCCGACCGTCACCGGGAGTGGGAATTGGTGGAGGCGATCGCCAATGATCCGGCGAAGGCCATCGAGACCTTGGCCCGGATGCTTCCCAAGGTGTTGCGCGCGGGATGGGCAATCGTGGTCAGGGTCGGTGACGACAAGAAGGTCCACCTGCTGGCAGGAGGCGGCGGGGTCCCGAACCTAACCGGCGTTTCGCCCGGCTGGGCTCCGGTCGAGGACGCCGGCGCGCTGGATCCCGAGGCCTACTGGGTGCCCGAGGATTGGAAGACCATCGGCACTGAAATGGCCGTCGCCCCACTGGGTTCCGCGGAATTGGCGGTTCTCGTCGGTCGGCCGGGCGGGCCGGCGCTGCGCGATTCCGAAATCGCCCGGCTCGCCCATCTGGCCGGCCTGACGGCGGTGGTCGCCGCCCGGATGATTCCGCCACAGCGCAAAGTCGGCCCGACCTGAGTCCGGTCGAACGAGCCGGGCCGCATCGTCGTGTCTGAACCAGTCGTTCCCGACCCGACGCCCGGCTCCGGCCTGATTCTGGGCGGAACGGCCGAGGCGAGGCAGTTGGCTGCCTTGGCGACCGCGACCAGTCTACCCGTCATCTCGTCGCTGGCCGGCCGGGTCAGCCGGCCGGCGCTGCCAGTCGGGGCAGTACGCATCGGCGGCTTCGGAGGCGCCGGGGGTTTGGCCGAATTCCTGCGCACGCATCGCATTCGAGCCGTGGTGGATGCAACTCATCCGTTCGCCGCCACGATGTCGGCGAACGCGGCGACCGCGTGCACCGGCAACAAAATCCCTATCCTCCGGTTGGCCCGCCCCGGTTGGGCGGACCGCGCAGATGCGATGAATTGGCAGTGGGTCGACTCGACGCAGGAGGCTGCCACGATCGTGGAGCGGCTGGGTCGGCGCACCTTCCTGACGACCGGGCGACAGACTCTGTCCGACTTCAGCAAATTGGACGCGCAGTTCGTGCTGGTCAGAGTCGTCGAACCGCCGGAAGCGCCGCTACCTGCCGGCTGGGAAGTAGTCCAGGATCGCGGGCCCTACTCGTTGGAAGGGGAACTGGAGTTGATGCGCTCGGGTGCCATCGAGGTGCTGGTGACGAAGAATTCGGGCGGCTCCTACACATCAGCCAAACTCGATGCCGCGAAAGAGCTGGGCGTCGCTGTCATCGTCGTCCGGCGTCCCCTGCCGAACGAGGTGGTGGCGGAAGTCGACTCCCCCGCAGCGGCGCTCCGGTGGTTCGCCGACCGGCTGACCGCAGCATCGCTGTGAGGAGCCCCGGTGGCGCGCGCTCGACACAGCACCGACAGCCGCCCTACTGCGCCACCGCAGGGTCATCGCCACCCGCACGCGATGTTTTGCCGCCGAGTCCGGCCGATGGTCGACGGTGCGGCAGCGGGTATTCAACTTCATTCCCGCCGATCGTGACGACCACTCGGGCGATGCTGGCGCCAGCGGCCGCGAGGTAGTTGGCCAAGGTGGACAAGAGCAGATCGTCCCGTCGTTCAAGACTGCTGACGGCGGCTTGCTTGATTCCCATCCGTTGTGCCGGCTCCACTTGCGTCAGGTCGGCGGCTTGCCGAATCGCAGCCAGGTTCACCCGATACTCCCGGTCCAGCTGATCCATACCTTCACGGATCTGCGTGACGGCCGCTGCCGTGTCGGGTTCGGCGGGCATCGATTGAGCCGATCATTGCCCCGACAAACTTCTCCTGGTCGGTCATCGTGGTCTCCTCGGCTATGCACCTATCTGGCGGTCGTCAGGATTACGCGGCCTGAGCGGCAGCGCTGCGATAGCGGCCGCGAGCGCGGTAGCTGCCCCGGACACCACGGCCGAGAGCCGACAGGCCCGAACGATGTCACTGCGGTCGGGGCGCGGCCCGTCGCCGAGTGTGCCGCGGTCGTCGATCCGACCGCCATACACGTTGACTCCGCCCAGAGTTCGCCCCAGCGCGCCGGCGAACGCGCCTTCCACCGGGCCGGCATTCGGACTGGGGTGTCCGGGTCCGTCCCGCAGGGCCGCTCGCAGGGCATTGCTGGGCCGCCCGCCAACCGCCGGCGCGCAGATCGCGATCACCGCAACGCAGACCCGTGCCGGCACGAAGTTCACCACATCATCCAAACGTGCTGCTGCCCAACCGAACTGCACATAGTGCGGGCTGCGATGCCCGATCATTGCGTCCAGCGTGTTCGCCGCCCGATATCCGAGCAGGCCGGGAATACCCGCAATCGCGCCCCACATCAGCGGAGAGACGCTCGCATCAGCCGTGTTCTCGGCGACCGATTCGATGGTTGCCCTGGTGATCTGGGTGGGATCCAGCTCGCTGGGATCTCGTCCCACCAGATGGGTGATCTGTTCCCGAGCGGCGTCCAGATCACCGGCGGTCAGCTGCGCGGCGACCATCAGCGCCTCCGACTGCAGCGAGCGGCCTCCGAGGACGACGAACGTGGCGACCGCGGTCAGCCCGGCCCGCACCGCGAAAGGCGCTGCGAAGACTACTTTTTCGGCAAAAAAACCGGCGGCCGTGACCGCGCCGACGAGCACTGCGGTGTGCACCGTTCCAGCCACCCGGCTGTCGCGATGATCCAGCCGCTCGAGCGCGGCGGCAAGCGAGCCGAACCCCGCCACCGGATGGAATCGGTGCGGGTCGCCGAAGATCCGATCCGCTCCGGCCCCGACCAGCAGCCCGACCGCGCGTGCCGCATGCCGGCTTCGAAGGCTCACCCGCTCAGCGTAACGTCGCCCTCTCCGGACATTCCTCCTACAACCCGTCCGCACAACCCGTCCTGGCAACCGGTCCTGGCAACTCCGATGAAAGCGAATGTGCCCGATGCTGATACGCAGCACCCTGATCACCGGCGGAGTCCGTTCCGGCAAGTCCGCGAAGGCCGAATCCCTTTTGGCGGAACAGGTTTCGGTGACCTACCTCGCTCCGGGGCCGATTCCGGACCGCACCGCCGACCCCGACTGGGCGGAGCGGGTGGACGCTCACCGGCGCCGTCGGCCGGCCCACTGGGTCACGGTGGAGACCACCGACGCGGCGGCCGGCATCCGCAACGCGAGCGGCGCGGTGCTGCTGGACTGCCTCGGCACCTGGATCACGGCCGTGATCGACGAACTGGACGGCTGGGCTCGCCCTGATATGAAGTGGCGCACCGAGTTCGACGGGCGGGTGGGCGATCTCGTCGACGCCTGGGCTTCGGCGCCGGGGCCGCTGGTGGCGGTGACGAACGAGGTGGGTATGGGAGTAGTGCCCGAACAC
>JBPCPG010000027.1:0-6242 GCA_050999445.1 Nakamurella sp.
AGTGCGGAGAGGTCGGTCCCGTCCGGCGGGCGTAGCTCGAGCACCATGATCGTCATCACGATGGCGATGACCGCGTCGCTGAATGCCTCGAGCCGACCCTTGTGCATGCGGCGACCGTACCGGCTCGCTTGGACCGCCGCCTCGTCCCGCAGTCGTCGGGTGCCCGCTTGGTGGGGTAACCGGACGGCCATCGGCATCGCCACCGCGGATCTGTTGACGGGAGTTGCCCCAGTCACCTTCCGGCCGTATCCGTCGGCGCGGAGGCAGGGGTGAATGATGCTCGCATGGTTGCGCGTGCACTTGTGCCGGCCGGCGGGTGGGGTCGCCGGTATCGCCTGGGAACTGGGCATCCGTGATGGTGCGGGTCGTTCGAGGCTGCGGATCGAGGACGCAGATCTGATAGTCGGAACATCAGCCGGATCGACGGTGGCCGCGCAAATCTCGACGGGAACAGACCTGCAGCTGCTCTACGACCGCCAACTCTGCGAGACCAGCAAGCAGATCGAGGTTGACTTCAAACTGGACGCCCTGATGGCGGAGCTCGAATCGGCGTTCGCGGATGCAAGGTCCCCGCAGGACATGCGCCGTCGCATCGGCGCGCTGGCGCTGGCCGCGAACACCGTGCCAGAGGGCGTCCGCAGATTGGCAGTCCAGGGACGTCTACCCGTTCGCCACTGGACCGACCGCGCGGTCCTTATTTCCGCGATCGACGCCGAGACCGGAGACTTGATCGTGTTCACCCGTGACTCCGGCGTGGATCTCGTGGATGCGGTGACCGCCAGTTGCGCCGAACCAGGAGTCTGGCCGCCGGCAACGATCAACGGCAGACGGTACATCGACGGCGGCACCCGCTCCGCCACCAATGCCGACCTGGCGATCGGGGCGGCCAAAGTGCTCATCATCGCGCCCGCGCTCACCGCCGCCGAACCTTTTCGCCAGCCAACTCCAGAAGGAGATCGCTGCATTGCACCCGGCCGCGGTCTTCGTCGTGGGCGCCGATGACGCAGCGATGCAAGCATTAGGCGACAACCCGCTGTCGCCCACTCCTCGGAAGCCCGCGGCGATCGCCGGCTTCGACCTGGGCCGCAGCGTCGGTCCTCAGGTCATGGAGTTCTGGAGCCCAGCACACGACGGAAAGGCCACCTGATAAGCGCCGGTCCCATGGCAGCTTGACTGATTCCGGGGGAAGCGCAGCACTGCCATGCGACGTCGAAGGTTCCTGGCCGCGGATGAAGGCTCGCCACCGACCACAAGAAACCCGCACACCCGTCTAGCGGAGACCTTCGCGGAAGCAAGCCTGCATGTCCATTCTTTAGAATGGTCGAACATCCGATTCGTTCTGCGGGCCCGGCAAAGCCATGGGTCACCGCCGCCGGGGCATCCTCATACAATTCCGGCAGCACTCTCCCACGCCGGGCGCCGACGACCTGTGGATAGGTCTCGACGAATCCCATGGCGGATCCCATGGCGGACGCACAGGCGACCGGCGACTACCCCGCCATCAGCTCGACCCCCGGAACAAATCGCCTACGTCAACGTTCTACGCGATTTGCTTTCCTGGTCGAGCACGCTCTTTGTATCCCGCGAGGAAGCCGACATGGCCTGGCAAATCTTCACCCCAACTCTGGACCAGTGGACCGCCGGAACCGTTCCGCTGGAAACATACCCAGCCGGAACCATGCCCCACACAGACGACTGACAGCGACCGGCGGTGCTGGCGTCAGTGGTGCCTCCGATGCGGACTCAGCTCGCGCACACCTGATCCTGATGTCCCGACAACAGCTACCTGCAAAATATAAGCCGGCTCCACGGGTGAAGATTTGGTACGCCGTCGACCTCGAACACGCATAAGGCAGGCGCAGCGAAGCATTGACGACACCTCGACGCCGCGTACACTTGGCGACATGCAGGCCAACACACCTTTCGCATTCAATACGCCGCTGAACAAGGTCTGGGCTGCGGTGGGTATTACCCTTGCTGTTGTGGCGTTCCTGCTGGATGTTTAATAATGCAAGAAGGATCAGTCGCTTCCTCAATGCCCGGCCCAAGCTAACTGCGATCTGGTTTTGTATATGCACGGTTGCAGGGATCACCTTAGGTGTGCTCACGTTATCAACGGCCTCCACGCGCCATAATCCAGCCGAGAACCGGATTGGCAGTCTTGGGTTTTTCTTCGTTGCCACGATAGCGCTAGTTCTTTTCATTCGAGCATTGCGCAGGACCCGCCTGCGATAGCACATGCTCGAAAAAGTTCATTCCTCCGCCCGCCGTCAAATGCTGATCGCCGGCCGACGACTCCGGAAGCTGAACGTGGAGCGGGCGACGAGTGAATTAAGACGTGCGTTGTCAACCGCTACCGGTTGTCGTTGGCCAGGTCGTTTGCGAATTCATCCGGCTCGGCGACCTTCGGAGCGGAGTTCGTTGCTTCCTCGCGACGCACGTCGTGCGTGTGAGCATGCTTGCCCTCGCGACCACCGATGTCCGAATACGGCTCCCGGTCATCGCCAGTGCTGTGGTCGTCGCTCTTGGCCATCTGAATCTCCGCTCGTTGCCCGGCCGTAGCGGCCGGAGGCTTCCTACCTGGATACTGCAATCCCACGATAACCGCCGCCGGGAGGTGCGCAGGACCGCGCTCCTTCAAGCTCGTCGTCCCACCACCCCAATCCGATACGACGACGTTCCCGCAAGCGCTACTGCCGCAACAGCAGCACGGCGGCGACGATGACGCCGGTCGCCACAACGACCGCTCGCAGCGGGCCCTCGGGCAGCCGCCGGGCCAGCCGGGCACCTGCCAGGCCGCCGGCTGCGTAGCCGACCGCCAACGCCAAGGCGGCCGGCCAGGACACTGGAGCAACGACAGCCAGCAGAACCGCCGCTGCGGCGTTCGTGACACCCACCAGCACGCCCTTGAGAGCGTTGAGGCGCTGCATCGTGTCCCGCACCACGGTGCCGACGACGGCCAGGACCAGCACGCTGTTAGCGGCGCCGAAGTAGCCGCCGTAGACCGCGCACACGAACACCCCCAGCGGGAGCCACCGGGTTCCAGCGCCCCCGGTCACGTGCTCACGCACCCAGGGTCCGACCGCGACCAGCAGGCAGGCGGTCAGCACCAACCAGGGGACTACCCGGGGAAACACCGAGGTGGGCAGGGCCAGCAGCAGCGTGACACCCACCGCCGCGCCGAGTAGGCAGACCGGCAGCAGACGCAGCACCCGCCGGCTCTGCCCGACCAGCTCCAGCCGGTATCCCCACGCCCCGGTCAGCGACCCTGTGACACTGCCGACCGTGTTGGTCACGTTGGCTGCCAACGGCGGCAGACCGGCGGCCACCAGCACCGGGTAAGCCAAGAAAGCACCTCCGCCGGCGGCGACGTTCACCGTGCTGGCAACCGCGCCCGCAGCACCGATCAGCAGCAAGGTAGCCACGCTCACACCGGCAGCTTCGCACGTGACGGCCGCGACCGACTACCGGGCCGCTCGAGAAGTTGTTCCGCGACTTCCTCGCCAGACACGATTCCGGGGCGCCGCCGGGCTCCCGGCGCCGCTGTCCTCCTTACCGCCCAGCGCCGATGCCGTCACCCAAAATTACATTGTCGGGGCTAAGGCACCCACCAATCCGTCAAGGCCCTGATCGACCAGGCGACGTCAACCTTTGGAGGTTGTCGAGCCGTTCGCCGCTGCAGATCCAGCGGCGGTCCGGCGATGAGGGTGCAACGGCGGATAAGTCCGCGGGCACGCCGGATAGCTCGTTCGGACCGCGCCGCTTACCGGGGCGTGCTCGTGGTGATTGCGACTGGTCTACAGGTCGACGGTGCCGCCCATGGTGACGGTCCGCTCCGGAGGTAGCCCGAAGTACACGGATGGGTCGGCGGCGTTGTGGGCCAGGCCGATGAACAGTGCTTTGCGCCACCTGACCATGCCCGGGTTGCGGGTGCGGGCGATGGTGCCGCGGGAAAGGAAATAGGAGGCCGTGGCGAGGTCGCCGGTGCCGGGTACGAACAGGCCGGCGGCGGCGGCGGCCTGCAGCGCTGCGGGCAGGTCAGGCTCGTCGGAGAAGCCGTACCGAACCGCGACGTGTTGGATACCGTCGTCGGCCGAGCCCAGGTTGTCGACGGTGACCCGTTCGTTGGCGGGCACGTGGGGAACGTTTGCGGCGCTGGCCGAGACGACGATGACACCTTGGTGGAGAACGTGGTTGTGTTCCACGTTGGCGCGCATGGCCAGCGGTGTGAAGTCCTTTCCGGGGTGCGGAAACACCGCCGTCCCGGGGACCCGGGGCACGCCGCGGGCGGCCAGGTCGTCGATGAACTCGTCCAGCGGCCCTTCCTTGACGCGGCGGTTTCGGCTGACGATCTCCCGGCCCCGCCGCCAGGTCGTCATCACCGTGAACACGACGGCGGCGATCAGCAGCGGCAGCCACCCACCGTGCAGTACTTTCGACAGGTTGCCGGCCAGGAACGTCAGCTCCAGGCCGCCGAACGCCACCCCTGCGACGACGAGCTGCCAGGGTTTCCAGTGCCACAGCAGAGGGGCAACGATCAGCAACAGCGCCGTATCGATCACCAACGCCCCGGTGACCGACACGCCGTAGGCGGTGGCCAGCCGGGACGAGGACTGGAACGCCAGCATGACGACCAGCACACCGACGAACAAGATGGCGTTGACAGCGGGCAGGAACACCTGGCCGCCTTCGTGTTCGGAGGTTTGCCGGATCCGCACCGGCGGCAGCAAACCCAGCTGCACCGCCTGGCGGGACAGTGAGAACGCACCCGAGATCACCGCCTGGCTGGCGATGACCGTGGCGGCGGTGGCCAGGATGACCATCGGCAACTGCGCCCAGGACGGGAACAACCGGAAGAACGGATTGTCGATCGCAGTGGGGTTGCGAAGGATCAGCGCCGCCTGGCCGAGGTAGTTCAGCGTCAGCGCCGGAAAGACGACCCAGAACCAGGCGCGGGCGATCGGTCGGCGACCGAAATGACCCATGTCTGCGTAGAACGCCTCGGCGCCGGTGATGACCAGAACAACCGCACCCATGGCGATGAAAGCGGTGCCTGGATGGGCGGCGGCGAACACCACCGCGTAGGTCGGCGACAGGCCCCGCAGAACGCCCGGATCGGACAGCACCTGCGCCAGCCCGGCCAACGCCAGGACGCCGAACCAGAGCAGTGTGATGGGGCCGAAGAGCCGGCCGACCTTACCGGTGCCGAACCGCTGCGCGGCGAACAGCAGGGTCAGGATCACCGCCGCCACCGGCACCACCAGGTGAGCCAGTTGCGGGGTGGCGACCTGCAGACCCTCGACCGCGGACAGGACGCTGATGGCCGGGGTGATGATCGAGTCGCCGTAGAACAGTGAGACCCCAAGGATGCCCAACACCAGCAGCAGGGAGGCCCGAGGCCGGCCGGCGTACAACTTTCGGGCCAGGGCGGCCAGCGCCATCACCCCGCCTTCACCGTCGTTGTCGGCCCGCATGATCACCCCGACGTACTTCACCGAGACGATCAGCGTCACCGACCACACGATCAGCGACACCACCCCGTAGACATCGCTGGGGGTGGGACGCACCGCCCCGCCGTCGATCGTGAACACCGTGTGCAGCGCGTACAGCGGGCTGGTTCCGATGTCGCCGAACACCACACCAAGCGAGGCCAGCAGCAACGCCCCGCCACCGGACCTACGCCGCCCACTTGCGCCGTCCTGCTTCGAAGGAGCAGCCGCTGCGGCCGCCGGTGTCGCGTGAGAACCAGTCATCTAGCCACCATCTCACCATCGACGCCAACAACCCACACAGGCCAGCCGTCCGCTCGCCCATGGCCGGGCTCAACCGGTTGCGTTCGATCGTTCGCTGCGCCGCCAAAACGCCAGCGAGGCGTTGCGCCGGCGGAATGTGGCGTGAAGATCGTACGATAGGCCGGTGACGATTATGCCGATGGCTCAGGCCCGCGATCACCTATCTGAGATCGTCGACTCCGTACAGAAAACCCATGACCGGGTCACCCTGACCAAACACGGTCAGCCGGCCGCGGTGCTCATCGCGGCGGCCGATCTGGACTCACTGCTGGAAACCCTGGACATCCTGTCCACCCCCGGCGCCCTACAGGAAATCTGGGAATCCGAAGCGGATCTGGCTGCCGGCCGCACCACGACGATGCAGCAGTTGCGGGCCGAGTTCGGGCCGCCGACCAGTGCCGCCTGAGCCGTACCGGATCGTCTTCGCCGCCGGGGTACGGCGGAACCTGC
>JBPCPG010000076.1:0-3234 GCA_050999445.1 Nakamurella sp.
CCTTGGTGCTGCCCGGCATCATCTCCGCCGCCCTGCTCAGCTTCTCGCTGTCGTTCGACGATTTCATCATCACCAACTTCAACGCCGGCTCCACCGTCACCTTCCCGATGTTCGTCTGGGGCGCCTATCAACGCGCCCTTCCGGTCCAGATCAACGTGATCGGCACCGCGATGCTACTGATCTCGCTCGTCCTCGTCGGCATCGGCGGGCTGCTGAACAAGAAGCGAAAGGGCGTAGAGCGCCGGACCTGACCAGA
This sequence comes from Nakamurella sp., assembly GCA_050999445.1. Lineage (GTDB taxonomy): Bacteria > Actinomycetota > Actinomycetes > Mycobacteriales > Nakamurellaceae > Nakamurella. Next base: position 257 of record JBPCPG010000076.1, read on the forward strand.
CTCGTCGCCCATGGTTTTGCAGATTGCGGCAGACAGCGGCCCGGGTCAACCAGAGGGGTTGTCTCGGGTCTTCCGGGTGTCGCGGGCGCGCAGCCGCATCTGCAGGACCATCCGGACCATCTGCGCACCCAACACCACGGTTTTACCGAGGTCGCCGGTGACCGACGATTGGCCGACCCTGGGGTGGTAGTTGACGGGCACCTGAACCAGCTTCGTGCGCCGCAGCAGGGCGATCAATAGCATTTCCAATCCGAAGGACGACCCGTTCCTCCTGAAATGCGGCGAGATGTCCGCCGAGCACTCCCTGGACAACACGCGAAAGGTGCACCCCACGTCGCTCAGGTAGCAACCGTTATAGAGGACCTCGATCATTTTCGCGACCCCCCAGTTCCCCCATTGCAGGGTGAAACCCATGTTCGCTCCGTCCCAGATGAAATTGGACACGGTGCGCGAGCCGACCACGAGGCCGCATTCCAACGTGTACGGCAGCAACTTGTACAGGTCCTCGGGGTTGAAGGTGCCGTCCGGCTCACAAATGCATATCAGGTCGGCATCGACCTCGCGCAACCCGCGACGGATGGCCGCGCCATATCCCTGCGTTGTTTCGACGATCTCACGAGCGGACGTCGTGGCCACTTCCTCGGACGTACCCGCAGCGGCGTTGTTGTTGATGACCAGGATGTCATCGACGATACCGAGCTGCTCGAACCGTCGAATGATTTCAGCGATGCTGTCCTTCTCGTTGTAGGTGGGCAGGATCAACGCAATCGTTCTACCGTTCCACATCTGCGCGTTCCTTCGCTTCGCGCTCGCTGATCATCGGTTCCGGTGTGCCCACCGCTCGCTCGATGCCCATCGTCCAGATGTTTCGACCCATCCAACAGCAGGCGAGAAATCCCAGTAGCAACCAGAGGGCCCATCCCGACGGCGGTTGCCATTGCGCCACCGGCAGGAACCACACGGGACCATTGGTTCCGACTGCGTAGCGTCGGCCGTTGAGATACAGCGAAACGAACTGCAGCAGCGGTATCGTCACGGCGACGATTCGGAACAGTCGCGTGCCGACGGCCGGATCGAACGAATCCGCCCGGCCCACGATGGTGATTCCTGCCAACAGCGGAATGAGGGTGAAGACGGCCAGCAGATGGCGCCCCTGCAAGCTCGCCCCGACGGGGTAGAAGACCGTTGCGTAGGTGAAGTAGCCGACGGCCATCATCACGACGGACCAGATCAGCAGCGTCCAACGGTCGGCTCGGCTCCCGAGGAGTACCGCCGCTCCGACGAGGATCAGCAACACCGCGATCCACATGGCGATGAACCACGCCGGAATTCCGGTATCCAGCCAGCCGAAGAGCGCCACCCCCGATCGCACCAGTGAATAGCTGGAGGTGGAAAAGGCGCCGAAGGCGGACTCGCTGAAGAACGTTCCGACATGCGATGGATGATCGAAGGCCAGTTCCCACCAGGCGACCGATATGCCCGAGACCAGCAATATCCCGGCCGAGCTCAAGAATGCCACGGTGCGCGCTCTGGCCAAGTTCCAGAAGAAACCAGGGCCGATCCGCACCAGCAACAAGAGCATCAGCAGGGCGAAGGTGACCACCCCCAGCTGGCGGGAGAGAATCAAGGTCGCTCCGACACCTGCGAGCAACAGTTGGGTGCCGGGCTCGGCGAGCGTCTCCCGGCGGCGCAGACCGGCCACCACGATGCAGACGGTGGCGAAGGCCGCGCAGATCTCCATTCCGCTGGTGGTGACCGTCGAGCAGGAGAAGATGACGACGGGCGTGAGTGCGACGAAGGCACCCAACAATGCTTTGCGGCCGAGCGCGCGCGTGAGATGGGCTGCGCCCAGGAGCAACAACGACGCACTGGCCAAGGCACAGAAGAGTCGCGCCCGATAGAACGCCGCGACTGCGTCCGATCCCAGCCGGGCGGCCCAACCCATGGGTACGTACAGAAAAGGCGGATAGCTGCCGAGTACATCTACTCGATACTCGATCGCAGTGGAGGTGATCGGCTGCTGTTGCTGCCGGCATCCTGCCGAGATGGTCGGATGGAGGACTTCACACTTCGGGTTGTGCGGAACCAGATTCGCCGGCACCGGTATGACTCTGCTGATCGACCGGTTGCGTTCGGCACCGAGTCCACCCCCGGTCTCGGTGCCGGTGTAGGGCGAACCGATGTCGAAGGTCGCCATTCCGACGGCTTTCATGAAGTGGCTGGGCTCGTCGGGAGCGGAGGCGCGGGGATTGGTGAAAGCCCAGCACACCATCAACACCAGATAGGGAATGACAAATGCCGTGGTCACTGCCCAGTGTTTCCCCGCCGGCCGGCCTTTCGAGTCTGGTACTGCCGAGGACGACGACTGCACCGGGACGGGCGTGTTCATCGTCGCCGAGCCGTCCGCGATCGGACCGCCGCTGGGTGTCACCGGACCCATCGTCAGCCGGCCGCTGGCGTGGCCACGATCAACATCTGGCCGGCGAAAGGCTTGATCGGCGAGCGTAGATACCAGGGCACCAGAAAGGTCAGCTTCGAGCCGCGCGACTTCATGCTCAACGGCAGGAAACGCGGAGCCACATACTCCACCTTCCAACCGGACGCCCCGAGGAAGTCTGGCAGCGAGCGGTCCGTATAGATCGTCACGTGGGTGTAATCGTCGAAATATTCGTTGGGGTTGAGGCGGAAGTTCGGCTGGATGAGAATCAGCCGCCCAGCTGGGCGCAGAACTCTCGAGGCCTCGGCGAGCAAGCGGGTGGCCATGGGTTGCGGAAGATGCTCCAGCAGGTTGGAAGCAAGCACGCAGTCGAAGGCGGCGTCATCGAATCGGGACAGGTCGGTGCAGTTCCCGACGACCGCGGTGACACCCGGCCCGGCAGCCTCGGTGACGACCTCATCGATGTCCATCGCGGTGACGCTCCTGGCGCGTACCGCATTGGAGAAATCGCACCAACCCGCACCCATCTCCAGTACGTCGC
>JBPCPG010000126.1:0-3530 GCA_050999445.1 Nakamurella sp.
CTGCTGTTCGCGCGGCCGGACGGCAAGATCCTGGCAGTGGTCACCGATCGACAGATCGCCTATCTGGCTGCGTCGCCGGTTGCCACCGCAGCGAAGCGGCTCGATGATCAGGCGGCCCATGACGAAGCCGCCGACGCTGTGAGCGTCCCTTCCGTCCCCGCGACGCCGGAGCCGGTTCCGAACCAGCCCGCGACTCCGGAGTCGGTTCCGAAACAGCCCGCGACGCCGGAGTCGGTCCCGAACCAGGCGAACGGACGGCAGGCGGGTGGCCGTCAGGCGGTCGGCCGACCCTGATCGCCGGCCTGCGGCGACCGATGGTCGCGCTACTTCGAATCCGATGGGATTGGACTTCGAAGGCTTGCTACGCAGCGAGTTTGGGGAGCTCGTCGGGGTGCGGCGCCGCGCGGGAATTGCGTGGGCCTGTTTCCACGATCACCATTGCGACGAGCATCAGTGTGCCGCCGACGGCGATCCGCCAGCCGAATGGCTCGTTCAGGAAGATGATGGCGAACAGCGCGGCCCAGCCCGGTTCGGTGGACATGATGATCGCGGCTCGGGACGGTGCCAGGTGGGCCTGCGCCCAGGATTGCACGATCATCGCCAGTGCTCCGGAAATCAACGCCATGTAGAGCAGCGCAATCCAATCGAACGAGTTGCCCGGCAGGGTCAGGCCGCCGGGATCGGCAATGGTCGCGGCCACCAGGCTGACGAAACCGGTGGCGACGATTTGCACCACCGCCAGGCCCAGCGCGGAACCGGCCGTCGACCAACTGCCGAGACCGATGATGTGCAGGGCGTAGATGAATGCCGAGAGCAGCGTGACAGCCTCGCCGAAACCCATCGAGAAGCCGGTCAGGGCCAGGATTGCCAATCCGACGGTCGCCAGCGCCGCACCGATCCACACCCGGCTGCTGATCGCCGACTTCAGCAACACCGCCGCACAGATCGGTGTCAGCACGACGTACATGCCAGTGATGAAACCGCTCACGCTCGCAGAGGTGTGTGCCAGGCCGGTGGTCTGCACGATCTGCGCGACGCCGTAGGTGACTCCGAGAATTCCGCCGTGCAGGAGTGCGCGCCGCGGAAGGGCGCGTACGGCCCGATGGAACAGCACCAGCATGATCACGCCCGCGATGGCGAAACGCACGGCGAGGAAGTTCAGTGCAGTCATCCGATGGAGCAGGCTCTTGGTCAGCGGGAAACTGGATCCCCAGGCCGCGGCGACGACCAGCAACCCGATCAACGCCAGCAGCGCTGTCCTGCTCGAGGCGGTCTGTGGGCTCTGCGGTGGCACTGTCGCAATGCTTCCAGACCGGGCGCGACGGTAGGAACTGCGCTGGAAGTGCATTCGAAGCCGCATGCGCTTCCGACCGCAGACCGCGCATCATCCGTCGCCGTAAGAAAACGACGGCGGCTCTGCTGCGCGGATCACCGCGAATCCATGGCTCGCGTGCAACCCTGACACCGCAATGATCCGTCTTCCGGTACAGGTAGGAGGTTCCGCGTGGGCCCCAAGGAGGATGCCGCATTCTCCCGATACGTCACCGCGCGACGCGATCATGTTCGACGAACGGCGTATCTGCTGTGCGGGGATTGGCATCGCGCCGACGACCTCACCCAGATTGCATTCGTCAAGTTGTACGGGGCCTGGGACCGAATCCGGGATCACCGGGCGCTGGACGCCTACGTTCGATCGTGTCTGGTCCGAGCGACGGTGGACGAGTCCAGACGGCCGTGGCGGCGGGAGAAGGCGGTCGAGATGCTGCCCGAGACGGTGGACTCGTTCGACCTCTCGAGTGTCATCGCCGACCGGGCCCTGGTCCAGGCGGCGTTGGCGAAGGTGCCGACCGGCCAGCGAGCGGTCCTGGTGCTGCGCTTCTTCCAGGGCCTGGACGTCGCCGAGACGGCTGCTGCGCTGCAGTGCTCGGAAGGGAACGTGAAGTCTCAGACGGCCAGGGGTCTGGCGGCGCTGAAGAAGGCTCTACAGGCGACCGGCGAACCGGGCACGGGTGCTGCGGTGACGAGAGGGGGTGAGCAGTGATGAGCGAGTCGAGCGGTGCTCCTGAAGGGGAGGGCGCGGAGCCGGCCCGCGACCCGATCGGTCGCGACGACGATGTCAGTAACGGAGACCGACAGGCGCTGGTCGCACTCTTCGCCGCACTGGTCGAGAATGCCGAGCCGTCGAACCTGGCGCCGCTGGAGGTGGTGCGGCTGGCGGCAAGGGAACGGCGAGCGGCCACCGCGCAAAGGGCGCGACGCATCCGAATCAGTCGCAGTGTGCTGATCGCCGCCCTTCTCGTCGCAGTTGCGGTGTGGGCCGTGCCTCGACTGGGCACGCCGTCGAGCGACACGGCGGCCAGCAGTGTCGGCAATGCGTCCACAGCCGCGGCCGCAGCGCCGGCAGCATCAGCGGCCGGATCGGCCGCAGCGGGCGGATCGGCTTTCGCCGCCGGCTCGCAGGCGGCCGCCTCGCAAGCGGCCGCTGCTGGACCTGCGTCGTCCGGCCAGCCGAAAGCTGCACCGTCAGGTGCGGCCAGGGCGAGTGCCACGCCGGCCAGTGCGGCGGCGAGCGGTGCAATGTCCAGCGGGGCGATGGCGAGCCGGGCGGCGCCCAGCGCGGCGGCGTCGAGCGCTGCGGCGGCTCCCGGACCTGTCGCCGGCTCGCCGAGTTCGGCGGCCGGTTCGGGGTCGGGAAGCGCGCTGTCCTCTGGCGCACCGACCCCAGTGCGGGCACCCGCTTCCTCCGTCGCGCCGTCCCGTTCTGCCGCTTCCGGCCCCGCCTGTCCGACAGTGACGACTGCGGCAGCGAAGGCCGTGGTCGAGGCACTCCCGCCGGACTACCGTGGCGCAGCAATCGACGTTCGCGAGTGCAACGTGCGGGTGATTCCGGGCCAGGGAAGACCGACGATCGAGCTGCGAGTGGGGCGATCCGCCCCGGGGGCTTGTACTCGTTCGACGCACCCCAGTTGCACCCCGACCACCGAGTCGTACGCATTCACTGGACTGGAGGCGGCGCTGCCGCAGTTGAGCGTCTACGGCAACGGTCTGGTGGTGATCCTCGACGCCGGCGCTGGACGCCCCGGCCGGGGCGAGTTGGTCGCGGCTGCCAAGGCTTTGATCAACGCGCTGGGCTGACGCCCGGTCGGCGCCCTATCTGGCCGTTGGCTGCGGCCGTCACCGGTGCGTGCCAGGGGAAGGGGGTCAGGTGGCGGGTAGGACCGGCGGGGGGTCGCTATTCAGGATCTCTGAAGTGGTGATCATGCCGCCGAAGTCGGCGCGGGCCTTGACGAGCACTTCCGGGACGGGCAGTCGGCGGTCGAGCCAGTTCTGGTAGCCGGTGGGGTCGATCCACGGGGTGAGATCGCGGGCCTGGACCAGGTACCGGTCCGGTGCCACCTCGGTGATGTTCCAGTCGCTCAGATCGGCGGCGTGTTCCAGATGCGCGGTGGTCAGCAGTTGGACGGCGTGAGCATCCGGAACGTACCGGTTCCACAGATGCCGGACCCGCTCCCAGTGGCCGCCTTGTAGCT
>JBPCPG010000212.1:0-6755 GCA_050999445.1 Nakamurella sp.
TTTTCGCCATTACTTTTTCGCTCCGGGGACAATCGTCAGAATTGCGCGACGCGCAGGGTCGAGGCTGGTTGCCGCGGCTGCTATCTCGATCGCCGACACCTGGGACAGCAATCGCGGAATTTCGCCGAGCAATTCGGCGCGTCCGTGCAGGAGCTCCAAGGAACCGATGGACCTGGTTCTTGCGCTGATGCTGTCGTTCTCGCGATACAGCCCGGCGGTGAACCTGGCGAGCGCACGAAGTCGCTCCGGTTCGGTGGGACCGTCCGCGGCGAGGCCGGCGATCTGCTCGTCGACCGCCGCTGTCACCGTTTCCGCCGGCACCTCGAGGGCGTGCAGTGCACCGACCACGAAGACGTCCGGGTCACGGGCGTCCAGCGGACCACCCATCAGACCGGGACCGGCCCAGATCTCGGTGGCCAGCCCGGCCTCGGCCACCACGGCCGATTGCAGGCGTGACGACTCACCATCGGACAGGATCTGGCCGAGCAGGATGTGCGCCAGGTAGCCGGGAAGATCCGCGACCGGATCGGGTAACCGCCATCCGAGCGCGAAGGCCGGCGCCGGAGCGAGCGGGTCTTGCTTCTCACTGCGCCGCACGGCCGTGGGCCACGGTTCGGCGAAGGAGGGCCGGTGGGGTGCCGGTCGATAGGGCACGTCCTGGAAATGCAGCGCGATCAGGTCGGTTGCTCTGGCAATCTCGAAATCGCCACACACCGTGAGTACTGCATTGGCCGGCGGATAATACCGTTCGAAGAAATCGGCACAATCAGGAACGGTCGCAGCTCGCAGATCAACGAAATCGCCGTATCCATTGTGCGAATTCGCGAACCCATCGAACAGGACCGGCGGCAGGTCGATCCAGGGAAAACCGCCGTACGGACGGTTGAGTACGTTGAGTCGGATCTCCTCGCTCACCACATCGACCTGGTTCGCGAGGTTTTCGGCAGTGATCCGAGGAGCCCGCATCCGATCGGCTTCCAAGAACAGCCCTCGCTCCAGAGCGGCTGCCGGCAGCACCTCGAAATAGTCGGTGTAGTCGGTGTGGGTGGACCCGTTGAAGATCCCGCCCGACGACTGAACCAGTCGGAAGTGCTCGAGCTTGGCCAGCGACTCGCTGCCCTGGAACATGAGGTGTTCGAACAGATGCGCGAAGCCAGTTCGGCCTTCGGGTTCCGACCGGAAGCCGACGTCGTAGTGCACCGCTACCCCGACGACGCCGCTGCTGTTGTCCGGAGCGAGCACGACGCGCAGCCCGTTGGTCAGGGTGAACCTGGTGATCGGGTAATCGGCGCCAGGAATGAGGCCAGAGCCAGACGGCTCGACCGTTGCGGACGAGCTGGAGGACCTGCGCCGTGGTGCCTTGGCGCCGGCGCGAACGCTGTTCGAAGTAGGACTCACAGACCTACCCTAACGACGGCCGTCGTGCTCCCGTGTTTGCCCTGTTCAGTTCCCTGCGACGGGCAGGATGCGCTCACCAGTCCTGGTCCTGCGGTCGCTGGTCGGTGAACAGGTCGCCTTCGACGACGATCTCGTCCGCACTGAACCGGTGCGCGGGAGCGCCAGGGATACTCGGCCGGTCGCTTCGTGGGGTGAAAGCGGTGTCGTCGCCCGGGGCCGCCGGCGCCGCCGAGAGCGCCGACGACGGGCGCATCCGCGCCGATGGTGGGTTCACCGGTGCCGGCTCCCGTGATCCGGCTTGCAACTGGGCAACGGTGATTCCGGTCGTGCCGGTGTGCCGGGTACGGCGGCGTTCGAAGATCAACACGATCGCAGCGAGAACGGCCAGCGAACCGGCGGCCAGAATGGCCAGGGGTAGCCATCGGCCCTGCGGGCTCTCGTGCGCAACTGTCGTGCCGGCCAGGCGGACGACTTCCGGATGTCCGTCGAGATACTGCACCGCCACTCGTTCTCCGATTCGGCGTCCACAGGCGCTCAGTGTGCTGCGCACGACCGGTGGCCCGGTCAGATCGATGATGGTCGAACCGGCACCCGAGGTGCACGACGGTGACGACACCACGACCGCATAGGCGTCGACCGGATGCGCGTCGACGGGATCGCTGACGGACCGAACCGACCACAGCCAGACCCCGAAGCCTATTGCGCAGATCAAGAATATTCCGATCGCCGACGACACCGGGGACAGGCGGGCCGTCGGTCGACGGCTCCCGGCGGCTCCGTGTCTGCCCATCCGCGGATCATGGCACAGCGAGCGCTATTTCACGCCGCTGCGCCCCAAGTCGGCCAGACCGCGCCACAGATGCGCCACGGCCTCGCATCCTTTCAACAACAGATCGACCGGTGCCTTTTCGTTCGGGGCGTGAATCTGGTCGTCGTCGGTCATCACGCCGAGGAACACCAGTGGCGCCCCGATGATCTCGGCCAACTCGGCTTCCGGACCGGAGCCGCCCTCCCTGGTGATGAGCACCTCGTCGGTGTCGAAGGCCACGCCGAGGGCATTGCGTGCTGCCGTCGTCGTCGGATGCGTCGAGTCGACGGACACGGGAGCGACACCGGCCCCCTCCCAATGGATCTCGACCGTCACTCCGGGTCGCGCGGTGGCTGCGAGGAAGGCGCTGACCTGCCGTTGTATGGTCGCCGGCTGCTGCTGTCCGACGAGCCGGAAGGTGACCTTGGCGTAGGCATCGGTGGGCACGATGGTCTTGTTCCCCGGGCCCGTGTAGCCACCCCAGATGCCATTGATCTCGGCGGTGGGCCTGGCTCCTACCCGCTCCAAGGTACTCCAACCCGCCTCTCCGGCAGCGACCCTGGACGCTGCCGGACCGGTGATCCAGGCGTCCTCGTCGAACGGCAGCGCGGCCACCGCTGCCCGTTCCGCCACCGTCGGATCGATCACACCGTCGTAGAATCCGGGAACGGCCACCTTGCGGTTCTCGTCGTGCATCGCCGCCAAGATCCTCGCCAGCTCGGTGATCGGGTTCGGCACCGCACCGCCGAAGGATCCGGAGTGCAGGTCGACATCCGGTCCGTGCACATGGATCTCGCCGGCCACCAGACCTCTCATGCCGATGCAGACCGATGGTGTCCGCGGTCCGAAGATGCCGGTGTCGGACACCACGATCAGATCCGCCGCGATCTCCTGGCGATGAGCGTTCAGCAGTTCGGTGATGTGCGGGGAACCCGACTCCTCCTCTCCCTCGACGAGCAGGGTCAGGTCGACGGCGGGCGCGCTGCGGCCCGTCGCAGCAAGATGCGCCGACAGGCCCAGCAGGTGCATGGCGATGTTGCCCTTGTCGTCGCTGGCACCCCGACCGTGCAGCACACCATCGAGAATCCTCGGTTCGAAGGGCGGATGGACCCAGCGCTCGACTCCGTCAGCCGGTTGCACGTCGTGGTGCCCGTAGACGACCACTCTCGCCGCATCCAGGTCACCGGACGGCCAGGACGCCAGCACCGCCGGCAGCCAAGGACCTTCGTCGAGCACGCGCACCGACGGAAACCCGATGGCGCGCAGCTGATCTGCCAGAAACTCGGCGCTCCGCGCCACATCGGGATGGTGTTTCGGATCTGCACTGACCGACGGAATGCCGACCCACTCCTTCAGCCACTCCAACCACTTGTCGGCCCCGGCCTGCACTGCTGCGCGTTCAGCTGTCATGCCGACAACGTAGCTCGACGACGGGGATGACCAGTGCACTCGTTCAGTGCGTCTCGGTCACCTTGTTCAAGCCGGCCGGACTGTCCGGATCAAGACCGAGCGCGATCGTGGTGGCGACCGCCAACTGTTGGCCTCTGATCACCAACGGGATCACCGCCAGAGCCTCACCGACCGTCTGGGGCACCGGCAGTCCCACCGCACCGTCGATCCTCGCCCAGACTGCCCGATCACCGACACCGATCACCGGTGAGCCAAGAGCTGCAGCCGCTTTCGCCGTGTCTACCACGTCGCCCAACACCGGACCCGCAGCTCCGTAGGCAACGATCGCCACCCCGGGCGAGGCAACCGTCAACGGTCCGTGCAGGAAGTCGGCGCTGGAATAGCCGTCATGCACGCGGCGGCTGGTTTCCTTCGACTTCAAGGCGCCCTCCAGCGCGGCGGCGTAGGTCAGGCCGCGCGCGAGGTGGATGGCCGACAGCCGCGGACGCAAAATTTCCACGGCCGCACTCAGATCGCCCTCGTCCTGGAGAGTTTCGGCAACCGCATCCGCGAGGGCCGCCCAGGCCCGCTCACCGCCGGTGTACTCCGCGACATCCCTACCCACCGCTTCGGCGAGCAACGTGACGAGGGCGAGTTGTCCGGTCACGGTCTTGGTGGCCGGAACGGCGAGTTCCCGAGAGGTACCGACCGCCAGGGTGACGGCGGCAGCCTGCGCCAACGGTGAATCCTCGTCATTGGTCACCGCCACCACGTATCCTCCGCGCAGCCCCAATTGCGTTGCCACCTCGACGATCTCGGGTGTTCGACCGGATTGCGACAAGGCCACCACCAGGCAGTCCCTCGAATCGGGCAGGCGGTGATAGCGAGTGATCAGGCTGGGCGCGATCAGGCTGACCGGCAGTCCGGTGGCCAGTTCGAGCAGGTATCGGGCATGGATCGCAACGTTGTCGCTGGATCTTCTGGCGATGAGCGAAACGCCGCGCAACCGTTCCGGAAGATGCGCCCGAACCAACTCGTGCAGCCGGGGACGACGTTCGACGATGCTGGACAACACGGCGGTTTGCTCCGCCATCTCGGATCGGACCTTCGTACCCGGCATTGCGAACCCTTTGCTCACAGATGATTGCAGATGCTCGAATCGTAGCCTCTACGAGCAGGTTTGCACATACCTGGGTGATCTCTATCGATCGAAGCCCAACTTGCGGAGCTGACGCGGATCACGCTGCCAATCCTTGGCCACCGCGACGTGCAGGTTCAGGTAGACCTTGGTCCCCAGCAGCTGCTCGATCTCCAACCGGGCCCGGCGACCCACCGAAGTAAGCCTGGAACCCTGGTGTCCCAACACGATTGCCTTCTGCGAATCGCGCTCCACGAAGATCGTCACATAGATGTCGGTCAGCCCGGGCCGGCCCTCCCGCGGCCCCATTTCGGTGACCAGCGCGGCCAGCGAGTGCGGCAACTCCTCCCGCACCCCGTCGAGCGACGCTTCGCGCACCAGTTCGGCAATGCGCGTCTCCAGCGGCTCGTCGGTCAGCTCGGCATCGGGATACAGCCGCGGGCCGACCGGCAACCGCGCGATGAGCAGTTCGGTCAGCAGGTTCACCTGGCTGTCCGCCACGGCTGAAACTGGTATCACGTCGGCGAAATCTCGAACCTGGGACAGCGCGAGCAACTGCTCGGCGATCTGCTGCGGGCCGACCTTGTCGGTCTTGGTGATGATGGCGACCACCGGTGTTCTCGGCGCCTGCTCGGTCAGCTCGGCGGCGATCCGCCGATCGCCGGGACCGACCCGTTCATCGGCCGGAACACAGAAGCCGACCACGTCCACATCGCTCCACACGCTGCGGACCAGATCGCCAAGTCTCTCCCCCAGCAGGGTGCGCGGCTTGTGCATGCCGGGCGTATCGACGATCACCAACTGTGCGTCCGGTCGGGTGACGATGCCGCGGACAGCTCTTCTGGTGGTCTGCGGCTTGTCCGAGGTGATGGCGATCTTGCTGCCGACCATCGCATTGAGCAACGTCGACTTTCCGGCATTGGGCCGGCCGACGAAGCATGCGAAACCCGACCGATGCGTCGCGGCTGCATCCTGGTCCGGCTGGCTCCCACCGTTCTCGTCCTGACCACGAACTCCACCCGAACCTCTCACAGCACGATCCGTTCCACGACGGTTCCGGCGCCGTCCACCAGCAGCAGCACTGCCGTGGACAGGTCGTTCGCGACGGCCAGCGACGAGGAGTCCACCTCCGAGGCTCCGACGATCACCGCCGCTTCGAGCGCGCGGGCGCCGGAGGCGACGGCGATCGCCACCGCAGCCTGCAACGCGGTCAGTTCCAGGGACGGCAGGCTCACCGTCGCGGCGGCGTACGTGCGGCCGTCCTCGTCCCGGACCGCCGCTCCGCAAGCTGCGGCGGCGCGGGCGCGGGCACCACCGGCCAGGGTCACCAACTTCGCGTCCTCCGGGCTCAGACCCGTGTTTCCCGTCATCGGTCGACTCCCTGCCGCCTGGTATCGCGATCGGCTCCCGAATCGTGATCCGGCACTGCCTGCAATGCATCGTCCGGATGATTCGGTTCGGCGAACTCGAGTTGCGGTTCGTCCTCCGGGCCGTTCTCGACGGCATCCGTCGAGCGTCGAACCGACTCGTCCTCGGTCAATCGACGGACCAGCAGTGTCTGCACACGCGGCCGGCCGCGGCGATCCACACCCGCCTCGCCCGTCAACAGGAGTCCGTTCACCACTGCTTCGGCGCCGGGCAGTGCGACCCGCCCGAGGACCTGTGCCAGCATGCCACCGACCGTTTCGACGTCCTCCGCCGGTAACACCACATCGAAGACGTCGCCAAGATCCTCCACCGGCAACTTCGCCGAGACCCGCACCGATCCGTCCGCGAGATGTTCGACCGGATCCGGTGTCGCGACGTCGTACTCGTCGGTGATCTCGCCGACGATCTCCTCGATGATGTCCTCGATGGTGACAATGCCTGCCGTACCACCGTACTCGTCCACCACTATGGCGAAATGCGTTCGGCTGCGCTGCATCTCGCGCAGCAGGGCGTCGACGTTCTTGGACTCCGGAACGAACACCGGCGACCGCATCACCTGCGCGAGCACCGGCCCCCGATCGCCCGTCTCCATCG
>JBPCPG010000265.1:0-10027 GCA_050999445.1 Nakamurella sp.
CCGCCCATCTCCTCGACCCATCGGCGCTCGACTGCGTCCAACCAGACCACCTGATCACACCCCTGGTCGGCGGCTTGGGCCTGAGCGGCCAGCGATGCTGCATAGTTGCCGCCGGTCTTGGCAGCTCCCATCCCACCCGGAGCCGCACGGACGTATTCGGTCGACCACCAGACGCTGACCGGCTGGACTCCCCCGGCGAAGTAGGAACCGGCGGGCGACGCAATCACCGAATAGATGTATTTCTTCGATGGCCGAACGCCCAGGCCGACGTCTGCTGCGAACATGAACGGCCGGAGGTACAGCGATGCTTCTTCGCCGGTCGGCACCCAGGCGCGATCGACCTCGACGAGTTCTCGCAGCGATTGCAAGAAAAGTTCCTCCGGCAGGCGCGGCATTCCGAGCCTGTCGGCGGATTGGTTGAGCCGGGCCGCGTTTGCGCCGGGACGGAAGCTCGCGACCGAGCCGTCGGGTTGGGTGTATGCCTTCAGTCCCTCGAAGATCTCCTGCGCGTAATGCAGCACCATGGCGGCTGGGTCGATCGTGAACGGACCGTACGGCACGACTCTGGCGTCGCGCCACCGGCCGTCGTCGTAGTCGATGATGACCATGTGATCAGTGAAATAGCGGCCGAAGCCGGGTGCAGCCAGAATTTCGGTCCGACGCTCGTCCGATGCGGAGGCGGGGTTGCTGGTCCGGATGAAGTCGGTCGTCATGGGGTGAATCTACTACAACAGTAGGACGTCCTAGTATTGTCCCCCCCGGTCGGCATCGCCCTACCGCGAGGTCCCTGATCAGCCTCCCGTCGAACCGTCGATGCATTCACGCAGCAGATCGGCATGCCCGTTGTGCCGGGCGTATTCCTCGATCATGTGCAGGTACACCCAGCGCAGCGAGACGTCGTTCCCGGAACGCTGACGCCGACTGACAGCGTCCAGATCGTCAACGGTCGCCGCGGCCGCGGCAGGCTTCCACCTCGGCGCGATAGGTGGCGAAATCAGCTGCTGCGACGGCGCTGTCGACCAGATCGAAGTCCCCGTCCGGCTCCGAGTCGGAGTAGTACATCGGCGGAACCGCCTCGCCGATCAATCCGCGGCGGAACCATCCGCGTTCCACTTCGGCCATGTGGCGTACCAATCCGAGCAGGCTCAGCGACGACGGCGGAACCGATCTTCGCTTCAGCTGGTCCTCGGACAGGCCGTCGCACTTGACCAACAGGGTGGCGCGGTGGAAGTCGAGCCAGGAGTCCAGCAGCAGCCGCTCGGATCCGGTGAGCGGCGCGAGAGTCCGGCCGGGAGCGACGAACATCTCGGGTTCGGTCATCGGAACACCGTAGGGCATCTCCTGGATCAGGTCGGAAAAGATTGCAGAACTGCCGGCGAACGTCGCGATGCAGTTATTTGACGTGGGACGGCACGAAGGGCGGCCGAACCACTCGCACCCGCAGCAGTCGGCCGCGCACGTCGACACTGATTTGGTCGCCGTCCTCCACACCGGCCGTGGCATCGAGAAGGGCGAGGCCGATGCCCTTGCCCAGGGTCGGCGAGAACGTGCCGGAAGTCGTCTCACCGATTGCACCGCCGGCGGCGGACAGCACTCGAAGGTGTGGCCTGAGCACCCCCCGATCCAGCGCCTCCAGTCCGCGCAGCGACCTTCGTGCGCCGGCCGCTCGTTCGGCCAGCAGGGCCGCGCGCCCGAAGAAGGCCGGCTTCTGCCAGCCGACGGCCCAGCCCGCGCGGGCCTGCACCGGCGTGATGTCGGGCCCGAGGTCTTGACCGTGCAACGGATATCCCATCTCGGTGCGCAAGGTGTCCCGCGCGCCGAGGCCCGCCGGGCGTCCACCTCGGGAGGCAGCCTCGGCCAGCAGCCGGTCCCACAGTTCACGAGCCGCTCCCCACGGCGGCAGCAGTTCGAAACCCAGTTCGCCGCTGTATCCGGTCCGGCACACCCGCACCGTCGCGGTCGTCCCGTCGGCACCGGCCCAGGCCCCGTCCGCCCACGCCATGTAGTCGAGTTCGGTCGGCAATCCGACCGCGGCCACTATCTCGGCCGCCAACGGGCCCTGGACCGCTAGAACCCCGAATTCTGCGTGCCGATCGCGGATCTCCACACCCTTCGGAGCAGCGGCCTGCAGAACCGCGACGACCTCGGCGGCGTTGGCTGCGTTGGGAACGACGAAGACCTCGTCGTCGGCGACGAGGTAGGCGATCAGATCGTCGATGACCCCGCCGGAATCGTTGCAGCACATCGTGTACTGGGCTCGTCCCGGACCGATCCTGCCGAGATCTGCGGTCAGACAACGGTTCACGAACTGTGCGGCCCCAGGGCCGGTCACATCCGCCTTACCCAGATGCGACACGTCGAAGATCCCCACGGCGTTGCGAACCGCCATGTGCTCGGCGACCACACCGCCACCCGCGTACGAGATCGGCATCTCCCAGCCACCGAACGCGCCCATCGTGGCTCCCAGCGCCAGGTGCGCCTCGTGCACGGGAGAGTGGAGCAAGGAGTCGGCGCCTGATGGTTCGTCGGACATGGAACAACACCGTAGCCCTGCCGACTGGTGCGCCCACCCGGGAACGGCGATCGCGGCTAACGTTGCGCCCGACGACCCGCACCCGAGGAGCACACCAGATGACGACATTGACCCTGACCGTCCACGACCCGGCGAAGGCGGTTGCCGATGTCCTGGTGATCGGTGCCTACGCCGGCGAAGAAAGGCCGGTGGCCGCCGACGCGGCCTACACCGATGGGGTGAACGCCGCCGCGCTGGCCGGCGCCGTCGGCAAGGCCGGCGAGTTGACCCTGGTGCCCGGCGCCGGAACCGGTTCGGGGCGGTTGCTCGCCGTGGTCGGACTGGGTGAACGAACGAAGTTCACCCACGAGGTACTGCGCAAAGGCGCCGGCATCGCCTCCAGAGCTCTGGCAGGTTCCGCAGCCGTCGTCTCCACTCTGTCGTTGATCGACCTGGCCGCCGCGGCACAGGGCCACCTTCTCGGTGCCTACGTCTTCGATCGCTACAAGGTGCCGACCAAGCCTCCTGTCGAAACCATTGCGCTCGCGGTTCCCGAGGACGATGACGCAGTCAGAGCCCGTTTCAGGACGGCCGTCATCACCGCCGAGGGGGTCCTGCTGGCCCGTGACCTGGTGAACACCGCACCCAACGAGCTGTACCCGGCCGCTTTCGCGGACCGCGCCACCACGGCCGCGGAGACGGCGGGACTCGTGGTAGAGGTCCTGGACGAGCAGGAACTGAAGGCGGCCGGCTTCGGCGGCATCGTCGCAGTCGGCTCCGGGTCCGTCCGCCCGCCGCGGCTGGTCCGGATCACCTACTCCCCTGCCGAGGCCAAACGCTCGGTGGCCTTGGTGGGCAAGGGCATCACGTTCGATTCCGGTGGCTTGTCGATCAAGCCCGCGCAGGGCATGGAGAACATGACCAGCGACATGTCCGGCGCTGCGGCGGTGGTGGCCACCGTGATCACCGCGGCGGCGCTGAACCTCCCGGTGAAGGTGACCGCCTGGGCGGCTCTCGCGGAGAATCTGCCTTCCGGGTCGTCCTACCGGCCCGGCGACGTGATCCGTCACTACGGCGCGAACGGCGAGCCGGGCAAGACGGTTCACGTGCTGAACACCGACGCCGAGGGTCGACTGGTGCTGGCCGACGCGATCGCCCGGGCGGCGCAGGAGAGCCCGGACTACCTCCTGGAGACCTCGACGCTGACCGGCGCGCAGGTGGTGGCACTGGGCAACCGAACGATGGCGGTGATGGGCTCGGACGATCTCCGCGATCGGGTCGCCGAGTTGGCACGTGAGGTCGGTGAGGGCGGCTGGGCCATGCCGCTGCCCGAAGAGCTGCGGGAGAGCATCGACTCTCCCATTGCGGATCTGCAGAACATCAACTGGGATCGGGTCGGGGGCATGTTGGTGGCCGGACACTATCTGAGTTGTTTCGTTCCGGATGGCCTTCCGTGGGCGCACCTCGACGTGGCGGGTCCTGCTTACAACACTGGAAAGCCCTACGGCTACAACGGCTCCGGTGGAACCGGCGTGCCGGTCCGAACGCTGCTGGCGGTTCTGCAGGAAATCGCAGCCGGTTGAGCAGCTGCTGCTCAGTCGCCGAGCGTCTCGCGTCTGTCCCGTTGCGCCAGGATGATCTGCCGCTTCGAGTAGTCCCGCATGCGCTGCGGATATCCGATGATGGTGGCGTCATAGATCGGTATCCGGTGGTGACGCGCGAAACTCTTCGCGGCTTCCGGGGAGTTCACCAAGCGGCGGGTGAACTCGCCGTCGTGGGCCACCAGCAGCATGGTTACCGGGGTGAGAGAAGTCTTCGGCTCGACGTAGACCTCGACGCCGCGGCGCTCGTTCACCCAATTGTCCACTGACTCCGCGTCCGCACGACGCCGCGCCTTCGGACTTTCGACCACCGTCTTGCGCTTGGAGAACCAGCCCATCGCTCCCCCTGTCCTCCAGCACGGATCCGGTTGCGCCGACGGCGAACGTCGGCCGCGACCGGGCGACCAACGGCGTTGTTCCTCTTGACGCCGTCCACAGCGTCGCCATCTTCGGCGGCCGTTCTGGACAGTGTCAACCATCCGGTCCAGATATGGGGGCCAACGGCGCAGAACCAACGCGCCGGTTTGCCGTGCCGATGGGGGTCTGCGTCGAGCAGATCACCGGTCGGGCGCCCTCGGCCAAGCCGCACCCGCGGCGCGCACTGTCGGCCGAGATGCCAAGATGGAGGCGCACCGGCGGCGGGAATCCTTTCGCCCGCTCCCGATGACGTTTCCGCGAGAGCCCGAGGAGTTCGTATTCAATGACCGACACCACTGTCGACCTGGTCGTTCTCGGTGGAGGATCAGCCGGCTACGCCACGGCGCTGCGCGCCGCCGAGCTGGGATCCTCCGTCGTCCTGATCGAGAAGGACAAGCTGGGCGGCACCTGCCTGCACCGTGGCTGTGTTCCGACCAAGGCCCTGCTGCACGCGGCGGAGGTCGCCGACGATGCCCGCGAGGGAGCGGCCTTCGGCCTGAAGACCACCTTCGACGGAGTCGACGTTCCCGGCCTGCACAAGTACAAGGACGGCATCGTCAACCGGGCGTTCAAGGGCGTTGCCGGTCTGGTCAAGTCGCGCGGCATCACCGTCGTCGCGGGTGAAGGCAAGTTCGTCGGGCCGAACACCGTCGTGGTGGGCGAAGACCGGTACATCGGAACGAACGTGGTGCTTGCGACCGGTTCCTACTCGAAGTCGCTGCCGGGCCTGAATATCGAAGGCCGGGTGATCACCAGTGAACAGGCGTTGGGCCTGCAGTGGATCCCGGAGAGCGCCATCGTGCTGGGCGGCGGAGTCATCGGCGTCGAATTCGCATCCGTCTGGGCCTCCTTCGGCTCGCAGGTCACCATCGTAGAAGCACTCCCGAGCCTGGTTCCGGCCGAGGATCCATGGGCGCAGAAGCAATTGGAACGGGCCTTCCGCAAACGGAAGATCGCGTTCTCGACGGGCGTCCGGTTCTCCGGTGTCACCCAGGACGACAGCGGCGTCACGGTCACCCTCGAGGACGGCAAGACCTTCTCGGCCGACCTCCTGCTCGTTGCGGTCGGCCGTGGTGCCGCAACCGCCGGCTGCGGTTTCGAGGAGGCCGGTCTCGCGATGGATCGTGGCTTCGTTCCGACCGACGAGCGGCTGCGCACCAATTTGCCGAATGTATTCGCCGTCGGCGACATCGTTCCAGGTATACAGCTGGCCCACCGCGGATTCCAGCACGGCATCTTCGTCGCCGAGGAGATCGCTGGGCTGCACCCGGAGGTAATTCCGGACTCGTTGATTCCCAAGATCACCTACTGCGACCCGCAGATCGCCTCCGTCGGAGTGACCGAGGCCAAGGCCACCGAAGTTCACGGGGCGGACGCCGTCGAGACCTACCTCTACGACCTCGGCGGCAATCCCAAGTCGCAGATCCTGCGCACCGCGGGCGGTGTGAAGGTGGTCCGGTTGAAGAACGGCCCGGTTCTCGGCATTCACCTGGTCGGTGCTCGGGTCGGTGATCTGATCGGCGAAGCGCAATTGATCGTCGGCTGGGAGGCGCATCCAGAGGACGTCGCTCCGCTCATCCATGCCCATCCGACCCAGTACGAGGCCATCGGCGAGGCCATGCTCGCCATGGCGGGGAAGCCGTTGCACGTCCACTGATCCTGCGCTTGGGTACCGCCGGCGCCGGTGGTACCGGTGGTAACGCACAGCATTTCAACGAGTATCCAACGAACGGGACATACCGCTCGTCGACCAGGTAGGGAAGAGAATCCATGTCGAACTCCGTGCAGATGCCCGCTCTCGGTGAGAGCGTCACCGAAGGCACTGTGACCCGCTGGCTGAAGCAGGTCGGCGACGACGTCGCAGTCGACGAGCCACTGGTCGAGATATCGACAGACAAGGTCGACACGGAGATTCCTTCCCCGTTCGCCGGCGTCCTCGAGAAGATCGTGGTCGCGGAGGACGAGACAGCCGAGGTCGGCGCCGAACTCGCGGTGATCGGGGACGGCAGTACGGCTTCGGCCGATCCGGAGAAAGCTGATTCGTCGGATCCGGTGGCCGAGTCCGGACCGTCCGCACCAGCGGATTCAGCCGCGGAGTCGCACGCGGAGTCCGATGCGCAGCCCGAACCCGAAGCCGCGCCGGCGGCAGAAGTGACCGAGCCGGCCGAGACCCCGTCGGAGGACGTCGAAGCCCCGGCCGAGAAGCCGGTCGCCGAAACGAAGCCGGCCGGTGGATCCGGCACCGCTGTCACCCTGCCCGCCATGGGTGAATCGGTGACCGAGGGCACGGTTACCCGGTGGCTCAAGCAGGTCGGCGACGACGTCGCAGTCGACGAGCCGCTGGTCGAGATCTCCACCGACAAGGTCGACACCGAGGTCCCGTCGCCCATCGCCGGCACCTTGCTCGAGATCAGCGTCGGTGAGGATGAAACGGTCGAGGTCGGCGGCCGGCTCGGCATCATCGGCGAGAAGGGCTCGACGGCGACTGCCGCCCCTGAGCCCGACGCCGCGCCAGAGCCTGCGGCCGCCGCTCCCGAGCCGAAGGCGCAGGCGCCCGCGAAGCAAGCGGCGCCAGCTGCTCCGGCAGCTCCGGCAGCTCCGGCGGCACCGGCAGCTCCGGCGGCACCGGCGGCACCGGCGGCACCGGCGCCGAAGAAAGAGTCCACAGCTCCAACGACGGCGGCTGCGCAGGCTGCTCCGGCCACTCCGAGTTGGCAGCCGGCGGCCAAGAGCGAGCCGAGCGGTTACGTCACTCCGGTGATCAGGAAATTGGCGTCCGACCGGGGAGTCGATCTCTCGTCCGTCACCGGAACCGGGGTCGGTGGCCGGATCCGTCGGGAAGACGTCGTCGCCGCCGGGGATGCCGCGAAAGCTGCTGCCGAGGCGGCCGCTGCTGCGGCGGCCCCAGCGATGACGCCGACGAGCAGCGCTGCCGTCGCCACCAAGGCGACTCCCGATGCCGCGGCGACCGCATTGATCGGCACCACCGCGAAGCTTCCCCGAATTCGCCAGTCCATCGCCAAGAACATGTTGCACGGCCTGCAGACGGCCGCCCAGCTGACCACGGTGATCGAGGTCGACGTCACCAGGGTCGCGAATCTGCGGACCAGGGCGAAGGCAGGCTTCGGGGCGCGGGAGGGAGTCAAACTCTCCTATCTCCCGTTCTTCGTGAAGGCCGCGGTGGAGGCGACCAAGCTGTACCCGGTGGTCAACTCGTCGCTGTCGGAGGATCTCAAGGAGATCACGTACCACGGTTCGGTGAACCTTGGAATTGCGGTTGACACTCCACGGGGACTGATCGTCCCGGTGATCAAGGACGCCGACGACCTCAACATCGGCGGTATCGCCCGGAAGATCGCCGACCTGGCTGCCCGCACCAGGGACAACAAGATCGGCCCCGATGACCTGTCCGGTGGAACCTTCACCATCACCAACACCGGGTCGGTGGGCGCTCTGTTCGACACGCCGATCTTCGTGCCGCCGCAATCGGCGATCCTGGGCACCGGAGCGATCGTTCGGCGCGCTGTTGTCGTCGCCGGATCAGATGGCGATGAAGTGATCGCGATCCGTTCGATGGCGTACCTGGCCATGTCCTACGACCATCGCAACATCGATGGTGCCGACGCCTCCCGCTTCCTCGCCGCGATCAAGAAGCGGATCGAGGCGGGCGATTTCGAGGGTGACCTCGGGCTCTGACCCCCACCCGCCCCGCACAACGGTCGAGCGCTGAGCAGTCGGCGTTCGACCGGCCGCCGTTGGGTTCCGACCCGGAAGGACGGACACATCGATGAAGATCGTGGTTGCAGGTGCAAGTGGATTCCTCGGGGGCCGACTGCTGGCCAAACTCCGCTCCGCCGATCACTAGATCATTCGATTGGTTCGCGGCGCGACCGGAACTCGGCCAACGCCGGAACACCCACCGGGCCAGGCCGTCGGACCAGCGCCGGAGGCCCGGCAATCACCTCGAGAGACCCAGGTGCGGTGGGATCCCGACCACGACGAACTCGATGTCGAAAAGCTTCGAGGCGCCGACGCGGTCATCAATCTGTGCGGAGTCGGTGTCGGCGACAAACGCTGGACGTCCCAGTACAAGGACCTCATCCGAAGTTCCAGAGTGCGGTCCACCGATCTGCTGGCGAAGGCCTGCGTTCAGGATGTTCCTGTCCTGATCAACGCCTCGGGGATCGGCTACTACGGTTCGCGGGGAAACGAACCGATCGACGAGTCCGCGCATGCCGGCACGTCGTTCCTGGCCGGAGTCTGCGTCGCCTGGGAGGAAGCCACCGCGCCCGCCGACCGAGCCGGCGTGCGGGTGGTACACCTGCGCACCGGCCTGGTTCTCGGTCACGAGGGCGGGCTGCTGCCGAGGTTGGTGTTGCTGACCAAGCTGTTCGCCGGCAGCAAACTGAGTTCAGGACGGCAGTACTTCCCATGGATCTCGGCGACCGACGAGATCGACGGCATCGTGCATCTTCTGACGGCCGACGTCGCAGGACCGGTCAACATGAGCGGTCCTGCACCGGTGACCAACGCCGAGTTCACCAAGGATCTGGGTCGCGCCCTGCACCGGCCGACGCCGTGGACGGTTCCGAAGGTGGCATTGCAACTCGTGCTGGGCGGATTCGCCGAAGAGGTCGTCAGTGGTCAGAACGCCCTGCCGACGGCCCTGCTCGAATCCGGGTTCATCTTCAGCCACGCCACCCTCCCCGAAGCGTTGCGCAGCGAGATCTGACCGACGTCCCACCCGGCGGCCGCCGGGCGGGACGTCGAGCACCGACAGATCAGTGTTCGTATGGGTCGGCCGGCTGTGCGATCGGAACCATCGAGGTGACGTCTACCGTCGGCACGTAGTCGTTGTCAGCCCCGGCGGTGCCCGGTCGGGCGCTGATCACCGCACTCACCCAGGTGTCAACCGGATAGCGCGCCGTCCCGTCGATGTGCACCCGCAGCGGACTGGCGTCGGCGGCGCAACAACTGATGGTCACCCGAGCCAGCGAAAAACCCTGTGGGTAACCGTCTCCGGTCGGGGCGATGAACCCGATCACGGTGAGGTCGTTGTCGGACGCAGAATTCTGGCCGTCGTACAGCGCCCGCATGACGAAATCCTTCAGAGCGAGCGAAGGATCCCTGCCGCCCGGCAGTGCGGGGAACGTCATGGTGGGCCGCTTCTGCGCGAAGGCCTTCGTTCCGATGGCATGACCGCTGCCGTCGTTCGGGGCATAGCCTCCCGGTGAACCGCCCGCACCGACGTCGGCTCCGGCCGCTGCCGGGGGCGCCACACCGGCAAGGCCGGCCAGAGCCTGAGATCCGGCATTGCGGCTGACCGCATCCGCACCGAGGGCCGGCGGAGCCAACAGGAACAGGATCAGGATGGGCGCGAGGATCAGCCAGGGCGCTGTGGCCCGGTCATGCGAATGTCCGTGCGAATCGGCGTGCTCGGCGCGCCCAGTGACACCGTGCGCGGGCAGTGGCGACGTCCCTTGATCCACATCGCCGT
>JBPCPG010000324.1:0-12126 GCA_050999445.1 Nakamurella sp.
TGCGGGGATCGATCAGTACCGGCTGCCACCAACCACTTTCGTCGCTGATGACGACGACGGACCCATCCGGCAGGAACCCCGGATCGACGACCGAGACCCCTGCTCCACCGGCGATCTGGCTCACCTGGGTCAAGGATCCGGCCCGGTCCAGCGATGCCTGGTGCACAGTCGTTGCATCCCAAGGCATATCTGGATGGTTCCAGCTGATCCACAGCAACACATCACCCGCTGGTGACAGGCGCGGGCTCGCCAGGAAGTCGGAGCGTGGCTGGGCGGCCAGCAGATCCACGATCGCTGCTTTGCTTACGCCGCTGCCGTCCAGGGGAATGGCGACGATGGTGCGGTCGACAGTGCCGAAGGTTCCGTCGCCGCGATGGGTCTCCCGCACGGCGAGCAGTCGGAATCGACGCCGGTCCAGTTCCAGATCGGCGTATCGCAGGCCGGACTTGATCTCCGGCTCCGGCGTCAGCGGAACGGGCGTGCCGCCGGCCGACAGGCGATAGAGCCGCTGGTCAGCATGATTGGCGAAGACCAGATCGTAGTTGTCGGGCGGGTCGACGCCATCCGGCGGCCCGGAGCCGGCCGCCGGCACCGGAATCCAGGACGTACCGCCGTACTCGTGCACCCTGGTGCGGGCGTTCCAGGGCGCAGGCAGCAGGTCGAGCACGTCTCCGGCGGCCGTCGTGGTGCAGACGGTCACCCGTCCGCCTTCGCTGGCCCTCGACTCCGACCACCAGAGCCCTCGGCCGGCAAAAGCGACAGCTTCCAAGCCTCGCCCGGAAGCAACCGCCTGATCCGCGGTGATGGGCGACGGCCAGGAGCCGGGGAGCGGCACGGAAGTCATGATCGTCATTGTTCCTAACAACTGCCCGCTCGGAGTGGACCCGCAGTCATGCCGATTCGTCGACCGGTCAGAACGATGCGTCCAGGTCGGCCACGACGGGAACTCGGCGGGCGATTCCGGACTTGGCCTCTTCGGAGAGCGCGTCGACCCCGATCAGCTGGGGAAGCAGGTGGGGTGCGTTCGTGAAAGCACGAAAGACGGTGGCCACGGTCACCCCGTGATCAGGACGATGCCGCACCGACACCCCATCACCCGCGGCGACCGGTCCCGGCGTGAGGACCCGCAGGTAGGTGCCCGCATCCCCACGCTCGATGAACCGCTTGATCCAGCCGCTCTCGCGGAGGAATCCGGCGAACGTCCGGCAGGGGATCCGGGGATCACTGATCTCGAGAACCAGCGTTGCGCCGATCTGCCATCGCTCGCCGACGATGGCGTTGCTGATATCGATGCCGACGGTGGTGAGATTCTCGCCGAAACCGCCGTTCGGCAATGACCGGCCGAGCTCGGCGGCCCAGGCGTCCAGATCTTCCCGAGCGTAGGCGTAGACCGCCTGGTCATTACCGCCGTGATGGCGTCGATCGCAGACGTCGTCGCCGGCAAGGCCGCTGCCTGCGACATGTTTCGGTCCCGGCGCGGTCACCTGGACCGGGTGGTCGACCGGCCGCTTGTCGATACCGGTCGTCAACCCCGGCTTGAATTCCGATCGTGCAGACCTGCCCAGATTGACCGAGAGCACCGAGGCAGAACGAGGGCTTGCGAATTGCTGGGAGTCCATGCCTCCAGGCTAGCGACCAGCTCCAGCGGTTTCGGTCGTCCTCGGCGATTCGACGGGCCGCGGCGGTCGTGCTCGTTCATGAAAGAATGAGTAGGTCATGACAAAAACTTTGCCGCTCATCTTCAACGCGCCGCGCCGCGGAAAACCGCCGGTGCACCTCGCCGATCTGGATTCCGACGAGCGCCGGGAGGCGGTACGCGAAGTCGGCCAGCCGACGTTCCGGGCGGACCAGTTGGCTCGCCACTACTTCGGCGGTCTGACCCGCGATGCGGCCGAGATGTCCGACCTGCCTGCCCTCGGGCGCCAGGAGTTCGTCGACGCACTGCTGCCGGAACTGCTGACGGAGGTTCGCTCCATCAGCTGTGATGACGGCGATACGCGCAAGACGCTGTGGCGGGCGCACGACGGCACCCTCATCGAGTCGGTACTGATGCGTTATCCCGGCCGGATCACGTTGTGCGTGTCGTCGCAGGCAGGCTGCGGAATGGCCTGCCCGTTCTGTGCGACCGGCCAGGGCGGCCTGCAGCGGAATCTCTCCACCGCGGAGATCGTGGAACAGGTCCGGCTGGCGGCTCGCGCGGCCAGAGATGGTGCGATGGGGGAGCCGGGCCGATTGTCCAACGTGGTCTTCATGGGTATGGGTGAGCCGCTGGCCAACTATGGCCGGGTGCTGGCTGCGGTGAAGATGATCACCGCTCCCGCTCCGTTCGGTCTCGGGATCTCGGCCCGTTCGGTCACCGTGTCGACCGTCGGCCTGGTGCCGGCCATCGAGAAACTGACCGCGGAGAAGATGCAGGTGCGGCTTGCGGTGTCGCTGCACACGCCGGACGACGAACTCCGGGACACCCTGGTGCCGGTGAACGACCGCTGGAAGATCGACGAAGTTCTGCGGGCGGCCCGCGCCTACGCGGACGCCACCGGTCGCCGGGTCTCCATCGAGTATGCGCTGATCAAGGAGATCAACGACCAACCATGGCGCGCCGACATGCTGGGCGAGCTGTTGCGTCGGCACCTGGGACAACTGGTGCACGTCAACCTGATCCCGCTGAATCCGACGCCCGGCAGTGAGTGGGATGCCTCGCCCAAGCCCGTGCAGGACGAATTCGTCCGGCGGGTCCGCGCCCAGGGCGTCGCCTGCACGGTACGCGACACCCGCGGGCAGGAGATCGCCGCTGCCTGCGGCCAACTCGCCGCCTCAGAACTGGTGGGCTGATCGGAAATTGGTGGGCTGATCGCGGTGACCCAACTCGACCCTAGGGGCGGATTCTGCGCTCACGCTTTTTGGCGAGGTGGGTTCGTACCATCCAGCCGACCATCAGCGCGGCGATCAGCACCAGAAAGTAATCCTCGACGTGCGACTGGTGGTTTCCGACCAGCACCATCAGCAGCAGCCCGACGACGCCGGTGGACAGGAGCATGGTGCGCCCCCGCGGAGCGAAATCGCTCCAATGCCCGTGCCAGCCCCACTCCTCGCTGGGTGCGTCCGGGTTGTACGACACCATCTGCCCGGCATGCGCTGGCTCGACGACGCCGTGCCCGTTGTGGTCGTCAGCGCCGCCGGTCGGGCGACGCTCGATGGACGTGCCGGCCACGGGTCCTCCTCGGCAGAGTTTTCTGAACAGGTCGCGTTCGCCGCCGGAAACCGGTGCGTCGCCGCCCAAGTTTCGCACGGGCGCGGGGTGGCCCGCACCCCTGGGGCGGCCGGACCGTCCGTCTGGGTCAGGAGGACTGTCTGCTCGTCTGGGACACTTTCCCGATGACCTACGCCGACGCGTCGCCGATCGCGGGCGGTGCGCCGCGTCGGGTGGTGATCCTGGGCTCGACCGGATCCATCGGAACCCAGGCCCTGCAAGTGATTGCCGACCATCGGGATCGGTTCGAGGTGGTCGGTCTGGCTGCGGGCGGGAGTCGGCCGGAACTGCTGGCCAAGCAGGCAATGTCCTATCCGGACGCGGTGATCGCGACGGCGGGCTCCCGATCGGACCTTCCCGGACGGCGCGTGCTGACCGGCCCGGAGTCGGCCACCGAACTGGTGACCACCGTTGCGGCGGACGTCGTTCTGAACGGCATCACCGGTTCCATCGGATTGCGCCCGACGTTGGCCGCATTGCGGGCGGGACGAACACTGGCCCTGGCCAACAAGGAATCATTGGTGGCCGGTGGGTCGCTCGTCACCCGTGCGGCAGCGCCGGGCCAGATCGTTCCGGTGGATTCCGAGCACTCGGCGTTGGCACAGTGCCTGCGCAGCGGTTCCGCGGCAGAGGTCGCAAAGCTGGTCCTGACTGCTTCGGGTGGACCGTTCCGCGGGTGGAGCCGAGCCGATCTGGATCTGGTGACGCCGGAACTCGCCCTCAAGCACCCCACCTGGGCGATGGGGCCGGTCGTCACGGTGAATTCGGCCACACTGGTGAACAAGGGCCTGGAGCTGATCGAGGCCCACCTGTTGTTCGACATTCCGTATGAACGCATCGACGTCGTGGTGCATCCGCAGTCGGTGATTCACTCGATGGTCACCTTCCGTGATGGCGCCACCATCGCCCAGGCCTCCCCGCCGGACATGAAGTTACCGATCGCACTGGGTCTGACCTGGCCGGATCGGCTTGATCGGGTCGCGGAAGCCTGCGATTTCACTGGTCCCACCGCCTGGACCTTCGAGCCGGTGGATCAGATTTCCTTCCCGGCCCTGGACCTGGCGCGCTCGGCCGGCTCGGCGGCGGGGTTGGTGCCGGCGGTCTTCAACGCCGCCAACGAGCAGGCCGTCGGCGCATTCCTGGGAGGAATCCTGCCGTTCGCCGGCATCTCGGCGGTTCTGGCGGGCATCCTGGAGGAGTCGGACCATGTTCGAGCCGAACCGGGCGACATCTCGGACGTCCTGGCAGCGGAGGATTGGGCGAGGGCGCGGGCGGCGGAGCTGATCGCCCGGGCTTGACCCCGGTGGGTTCGGTCCGGCCGTCCTACGGATTCGACCGACAGCATCGCCCGACAGCATCGACCGACACCATGGATACAGCGGAGAAGGGGCGTCACCGGCATTGTTGACCGCAATCGGCATCGTTTTGTTCGTGCTGGGCCTGCTGTTCTCCATCGCCTGGCACGAGCTGGGGCATCTGACATTCGCCAAGCTCTTCAACGTCCGGGTGACCCAGTACATGGTCGGCTTCGGTCGAACGCTGTTCTCCAGGCGCCGGGGTGAGACCGAATACGGGCTCAAGGCCATTCCACTGGGCGGCTACATCCGAATGGTGGGAATGGTCCCTCCTGGCAAGGATGGCCGCCAGCGAATTACCTCCACCGCAATGGGTCCGGCCGGCATGGTCCGGCAGATCATCGACGATTCGAGGGCCGGCGATCGGTCGCAGGTGACGGAATCCGACGATGGTCGGCAGTTCTACCAGCTGCATCCGTTCAAACGGATTGTGGTCATGTTGGCCGGGCCGCTGCAGAACCTCCTTCTGGCCGTCGTGCTGTTCATCGTCATCCTGGTGGGTCTGGGCGTGCCGAATGCCGTTCCAACCGTGCAGAGTGTCAGCCAGTGTGTGCTTCCGGCCAGTTCCAAGACGGTGAACTGCAGAGCTGGGGACCCGGCCACGCCGGCAGCGAAAGTCGGCCTGCAGCAAGGGGACAGAATCGTCGCGTTCGCCGGGCAGCAGATCTCCAGCTGGAGCCAGATGCGGGATCTCATCCGGAGTTCCGCAGGACAGAGCGTGCCGCTGACCTACCAGCGGGCCGGCGTGCGCACCACCGTCCAGGTGCCGATCGTTGCGAATCAGCTGTCTGTGTTCGATGCCAACGGGGACGTCACCGGCACCGTCACCGGTGGTTTCCTCGGAATGACCGCCGCGACGGAATATCAGCGGCAGACCGTGGGCGCCGCCTTCACCGAAACAGGTCGATTCATCGGTCGGGCGGCGCATGCGGTGGTGATGATTCCGTCCCGGATCCCGGCCCTGTGGGACTCGATCTTCCACGGGGCCAAGCGTGACGCCAATTCGCCGGTGGGCATCGTCGGGGCCGGGGTGATCAGCGGGGAGATCCTGTCCTCCGATTCCGGCGCGATCGACAAGATCGAGCTGTTCCTCCAACTGCTGGCCGGTTTCAACATGAGTTTGTTCCTGCTCAACCTGTTGCCGCTGCTGCCTCTGGACGGTGGCCACATCCTCGGAGCCGTCATCGAATGGGTGCGGCGAGGCTGGTCCAGAGTCCGGAAGAAGGCGGACCCCGGCCCCTTCGACGTGGCGAAACTGATGCCGGTGGCATACGTGGTGGCATTGTTGTTCATCGGGCTGTCCCTCCTGACCTTCGTGGCAGACGTGGTAAACCCGGTGAAGTTGTTCGGTTAGTCCGAGGTCAAGCGCGAGTAATTCAGCGTTCCCGATCATTTCGACTCGATTAGTTCCAACGGAAGAAGCAACATGTTCAAGGCGACAAGCGCTCCACCGGCCATCGGATTGGGCATGCCCTCACTGCCGGCCGAGCGGGCGGTTCCGGTGCTGGCGCCGCGCCGCCCGACCCGGCAGATGAACGTCGGCGGCGTGTGGGTGGGCAGCGACCACCCGGTATCGGTGCAGTCGATGTGCACGACGAAGACGGCGGATGTCAACGCGACCCTGCAGCAGATTGCCGAGCTCACGGCATCGGGTTGTCAGATCGTGCGCGTCGCGGTGCCGGACACCGACGACGCAGAGGCGCTCGCGGCCATTGCGAAGAAGTCGCAGATCCCGGTGATCGCCGACATCCACTTCCAGCCGAAATATGTCTTCGCGGCCATCGATGCCGGCTGCGCGGCCGTCCGGGTCAACCCGGGCAACATCCGGAAGTTCGACGACCAGGTAGGTGCAATTGCCAGGGCTGCCAAGGATGCCGGGATCGGCATCCGGATCGGAGTGAATGCCGGTTCGCTCGACAGACGTCTGCTGGAGAAGTACGGGAAGGCCACGCCGGAGGCCCTCGTCGAGTCGGCGCTGTGGGAGTGTTCGCTGTTCGAGGAGCACGACTACCGGGACATCAAGATTTCCGTCAAGCACAACGACCCGGTGATCATGGTGCGGGCCTACGAGTTGCTCTCCGAACAGTGTGACTATCCCCTGCACCTGGGAGTCACCGAGGCCGGCCCGGCGTTCCAGGGCACCATCAAGTCTGCCGTCGCCTTCGGAGCGCTGCTCTCCCAAGGGATCGGCGACACCATTCGCGTTTCGCTGTCCGCACCGCCGGTCGAGGAGGTGAAGGTGGGACTGCAGATATTGGAGTCGCTGAACCTGCGGGAACGCGGTCTGGAGATTGTGTCCTGCCCGTCCTGTGGGCGCGCCCAGGTCGATGTCTACCGGCTTGCGAACGAGGTGACGGCCGGACTGGAAGGTCTCGACGTGCCCTTGCGCGTAGCGGTGATGGGCTGCGTGGTGAACGGTCCCGGCGAAGCCAGGGAGGCGGATCTGGGCGTCGCCTCGGGCAACGGCAAGGGCCAGATCTTCGTCAGGGGCGAAGTGATCCGCACTGTTCCGGAGGCTGCCATCGTGGAGACCCTGATCGAAGAGGCCATGAAACTGGCGGAAGTCATGCGGGCGTCCGGGATTCCCTCCGGCGAGCCGTCGGTCAGCCTGGTCTGAGCGCACGTCATGCTGATGTCCGGATCGGCGCGGATCCTCACGGCTGCGAACGGCAGCGAAGTGGCCAGGGTGCTGGCGTCCGACCCGGTTGCGAGTTGCCTGGTGGCGGCGCGTTTCGAACAAGCCGGCATGGACTCCGAGGGCCTGGGCGGTCAGTTCTGGGGGTTGGGCGGTGGCCGGGACGGCGTCTGCTTCGACGGTGCCAACCTGGTTCCGCTGTCCGGCGACAAGCACGCTGTGAAGGCCTTCGCCCACGCCGCGTCCCGGGCGGGTCGCCGCTGCGCCTCCATTCTGGGCGCGGCCGAGCTGGTTCTTCCGCTGTGGGATC
Organism: Nakamurella sp.; assembly: GCA_050999445.1. GTDB lineage: Bacteria > Actinomycetota > Actinomycetes > Mycobacteriales > Nakamurellaceae > Nakamurella. The sequence goes on from JBPCPG010000324.1 coordinate 7,551, forward strand.
GGCTGTCCGGGCCGTGGGGACCGGCCCGCGAGGTGCGCCCTGATCAGCCGCTGTTGGCCTGCACGGAACGGGTGCAGTGCGCTGTCGACCCGATGATGCAGGCGGTATCGATGGACGCTGTCGAGACCTATTATCCGGCTTCGGTCGCGATGTTCACCGAAGAGGTGGGCGTCGACCCACGGCGGCCGGACGGTGGCGTCGGCTATCGGACCAGGGTGGAAGAGCTGATCAAGGCCGGCCGATCGTTCGCGAGGATCGAGAACGGCGCGGTCGTGGTCAAGGCCGAGATCGGCGCGGTCTCCTCCAGGGCGGCCCTGATCCAGGGGGTGTGGGTCGCTCCCGAGCATCGAGGAGCGGGCTTGGCTGCTCCGGCGGTAGCCGCGGTCGTCGCGCACATTCACCGGATGCGGCGAATTCCCAGCTTGTACGTCAACTCTCACAACGTATCTGCCAGGGCGGCCTACCAGCGGGTGGGATTTCGGCAGGTCGGGACCTTTGCCTCGGTGTTGTTCTGAACAGGTACCGGGCGGCGCACCGAACCCGCTCTCCCGGCGTGGTTCAACGGGCTCGTCGAGCGCCCGAGGGATACTCGCAACCATGAGGACGAAACGCCGGAGCGCACGCTGGGCGTTGCATGCCTTGGCTGCTGCCCTGCTTGTCAGCGCCTGCACCAGCACCGGCGTCGGCAGCAGCAATGGTGGCAGCGCCATCAGCACCGGCAGCAGTTCCGCTGCCACGGATTCGGGGTCGCTGCCCGATATGACCGTTGCCCGGTTCGCGGCGGCCTGGCAGGCGTTGAAACCGGATCAGATCGCACCGCTGACCACCGATCCAGGCTCGGCGGCGCAGGAGGTCGGTTCCGTCGTCAAGAATCTTTCGCCGACCAAGCTCACGGTCACGCCAGCCGCCATCCGCCAGACCGATGCCACCTCCGCCTCCGTCGACGCGGCCTTCGATTGGTCGCTCGCGGGCGGTGTGAACTGGAAATACACGGCGAACTGGAAATTCGCCAGGGCCTCGGCCGACCAAAGTTGGAAGGCACAGTGGTCCTCGACCCTGATCAACCCGCGGTTGGGCGAGGCCCAGACTCTGGCGCTTCGACGGACCGATTCCACCGACGGCAGCGTCCTCGACCGGAACGATCAACAAATTCTTGCGCCGACCACGGTCTACTCGGTCGTCGTACTCGGTAGCAAGATCGCGGATGTTCCGGCGGCGGCAGCCGCGCTGGCGAGGATCCTCGGAAAGATCGACCCCACGGTGACCGCAGCTGCCGTCGTTGCCGGAGTGAAAGCGTCCAAGGCATCGACCGGCTACACCGTCACCAACCTGCGGGAGACCGAGTATCAGCGGGTTCGCAGCCAACTCAACTCCATTCCCGGGCTGACCACTCCGTCGACGACGCGAAACCTGCCACCGGTCAAGGACTTTGCGAAGTTGCTGCTGTCGGAAGTCGGCCCGGTGGCCAAGAAGATGACGGCGGGGGTGCCGGGCTGGGAGATCGATTCGATCGATGCCACCGGCGCTGAGCTGGAGACCCTGGCCTCGCAACCGGCCAGGCCCGGGGCGAATGTGCGCCTCACCCTGGACACGACCGTGCAGAAGGCAGCCGAGGCCGCTTTGGCGGGCACCCCGGAACCGGCCACGCTGGTGGCCATTGCACCGTCCACCGGCGAGATCCTGGCGGTGGCGCAGAACTTCGCCGCGAACGCCCAGGGCCCGTTGGCCCTGATGGGCCGGTACCCGCCCGGATCCACCTTCAAGATCGTTACCGCGACTGCTGGTTTCGACAGCAAGCTGGTCACCCCGACGACCAGCGTGAAGTGTCCGGGTGAGGTGATCATCGACTTCCGCGCCATCCACAACGAGGGCTTCGAGCTCGGCACGGTTCCGTTGGTGACGGCGTTCGCCAAGTCCTGCAACACCACCTTCGCCGCGCTCGCCGCGAAGTTGCCGGTCGACGCATTGACCAAGGCGGCCGCGCAATACGGGATCGGCCGCGACTTCGTCATTCCCGGGCTGACCACCCTGACCGGAAAGGTGCCGTCGGCCGACTCGACCGTGCAGAAGGCCGAGGATGGTTTCGGGCAGGGAGTCGTTCTGGTGACGCCGTTCTCGGCAGCCCTGATGGCCGCGACCGCAGCGACGGGCAACATGCCGAGCCCGAGTTTGATTCGAGGAACGAAGACCACCATCGATCAGCCCGCGCCGCCCCGGTCGGCCGCCACCCGATCCGATATCCGGACGCTGATGCGGGCGGTCGTGACGGATGGCACCGCAAAAGTGCTGCAGGACGCCGGGACCGTCTACGCCAAGACCGGCACCGCCGACTACCTGGATGCCAAGGGAGTCGATCATGCCCACGCCTGGACGGTGGGCTTCCGCGGCGACCTGGCGTTCTCCGTCCTGATCGTCGGAGGAGATACATCGAAGCGGACCAACCTGATCGCCGACGCCTTCCTGAAGTCGGTACCGGTCAGTTGAACCGGCCGATCCCGTCGCAGCAACCCTGGGTGAAGCGGTTCTGCCGAACGGATGGGAAGGGCGACCGGGACCGAGCCGGGCCACCGTAGGCTGAACGTATGTCGCGCACCACCATCGAGCCCGGAGTTCCCACCGCCCGTCGGGCAGTGCCGGCCGCGATCGCCCGTCCGGAATACGTGGGAAAGCCACGCCCGGCCAAGAGCACCGATCCGTGGGTGCAGAGCGACGAGATCATCGAGAAGATGCGCGTCGCGTCGCGTCTGGCGGCCAGGGCGTTGCGCGAGGCCGGCGCCGCCGTCGCCCCGGGGGTGACCACCGACGAACTGGACCGGATCGTGCACGAGTACCTGTGCGATCACGGTGCCTACCCGTCGACGCTGGGATACCGCGGCTATGCCAAATCATGCTGCACGTCGCTGAACGAAGTGATCTGCCACGGCATTCCTGATTCCACCGTCATCCAGGACGGTGACATCGTCAACATTGATGTGACGGCATATCTCGACGGGGTGCACGGCGACACCAATGCCACCTATCTGTCCGGCAACGTGTCGGAGGAGAATCGGCTATTGGTCGAGCGCACGCAGGAGGGCCTGTGTCGGGCGATCAAGGCGGTAGCGCCCGGTCGCCAGCTCAACGTCATCGGGCGGGTCATCGAGTCGTACGCGAAGCGATTCGGCTACGGGGTGGTCCGCGACTACACCGGGCACGGCATCGGCCGGGCGTTCCATTCCGGACTCATCATCCTCCACTACGACGAGCCCAGCGTCACCACGGTGCTGGAAAAGGGCATGACGTTCACGATCGAGCCGATGATCACGCTCGGCGGCGTCAGCTGGGACATCTGGGACGATGACTGGACCGTCACCACGAAGGACAAGTCCTGGACGGCGCAATTCGAGCACACGCTGCTGGTCACCGACACCGGCGCGGAGATACTCACGCTGCCGTGAGGTCGTGTTCGATCATGGTCAGATCTCACCGAGCGTCAGAAGTCGGTCCTGCAATCCAGGGGTGGGGAGTGCCGTGCATATTCGACCTGCCGCGCCCGATGACGCGGCGCAAATTGCGGAAGTGCACGTGCTGGGCTGGCAAATCGGATATCGAGGGCTGTTGCCGCAACCTTTTCTCGACCGGCTGACCGCGGCCGACCGGATAGCACGGTGGACTGCGACGGTGCAGCAGGCCGCGTGGCCCGCTCAGGGGACTCTCGTCGCCACCGACGACGAACTCGTACTCGGTTTCGCCCACATCCGCCCTACTCGAGATGAGGACCAAGACCCGGCGCAGATCGGCGAAATCGCCTCCCTGTACGTGCTTCCGGACGCATGGGGGCGGGGCATCGGCCGCCGGCTCGTTGCCGCCGCGAAGGAGCGACTCACCGCCGCGGGCAAGATGAGTGCAACGCTGTGGGTCCTCGACACCAACACCCAGGCGATCACGTTCTACCACGCGATCGGGTGGTCACCTGACGGCGGCATCAAGCCCGACGTCGTTGGCGGAATGACCATCCATGATTTGCGGTACCGGTGCGCGCTCGATCACCGGACGGTCTCCTGAAACGGCTGCTGTTGCTTTCGAGCTAGATGCGAAATATGCAGCGACTTTCGACGGGAACAGCTGCGAGAATGACGCGATGATCGAAGTGGGGCAACGAAGGCGCCATCAACCGGCGCCGCCGAAGGTCATTTTCGAAGCGCTGTGGGAAACCGCGAGATGCCCGAGGATTCCGATCAGCTGACGACATCGTTCCAGCCCTTCGACGCGCAGATCCCAAGGGCGGCTCTTTCTCAGGGCCGGTGAACGTCGACGTCCGTCGGGGCGGGCAGGCCCAGCAGAGCGTTCTCCACCAATTCCGAGAGCGCCGGATGGATCCAGTACTGACCGCGGGCCACGTCGTGCGCGCGCTGGCCGAACGACATCGCGTGGATCAGCGGTTGGATCACGGTCGCGGCCTCCGGGCCGATCACATGAGCGCCCAGTAGCAGACCCGTTCCCGGGTCGGCCAGCACCTTGAGGAAATGCGTGGTGTCCTCGCGAGCCCAGCCGGCGGCGATTCCGCCGTAGTCCTGCCGGTGGGTGATGTACGGAA
>JBPCPG010000357.1:0-6680 GCA_050999445.1 Nakamurella sp.
GGCGTGTACTTGAACCCACCGGCGCGCGCGGCGGTGTTCTCCTACGACGAGAAGACGCAGTGCCAGGCCCTGGACCGGACCCAGCCGTCTTTGCCGCTCAAATCCGGCCGGGCCGGGACGATGACCCACGACTACAAACGCAACGGCACCATCGACCTGTTCGCGGCGATGAACATCGCCACCGGGCAGGTATTGACCGACCTGCACAAAGGGCACACCGGCGCGGACGTACTGCGGTTCTTCAAACAGATCGACGCCAGCGTCCCTCGCGGCCTGGGCGTCCACGTGGTCCTGGACAACCTGTCCGCGCACTCGACACCGGAGATCACGAAGTGGTTGGCCCACAAAAGGCCGCCGGCGTTGGCACCTTCACTTCACCCCGACCTCCAGTTCCTGGCTCAACCTCATCGAACGGTGGTTCAAGGAACTCACCGATAAACGACTCCGCCGCGGCGTCTTCACCAGCGTCGCGGACCTGACCACCGCGATCACCATGTGGGTTCAACACTGGAACGAAAACCCGAAGCCATTCATCTGGAAAGCCAACGCCGACAACATCATCACCAAAGTCCGCCGAGGACGCGCCGCCCTAAACCAGATCAATTCACAGACAGACCACTAGCCGGAGTTGGGCCACCGAAAGTTGTGAAGGCGGTTGAGGCCAGCGGGAGCTGATTTCTAGGCTGCGGTGTCTGTCTCCTTCGGTTCATTGATCCACGCGGCTCGTGGGAGGGCGAGGATCTTTGGGTCGTCTTGGGTGGCGAATCGGGTGGGGTGCTGTTCGCGGGCTGCTGCCAGCGCTGTGGACCGCACTTGGGTGGTGGTCGGTGCGAGGGTGATGGAGCTCGAACCGAACTGGACTGTCGATGGCCGGCGCCTGAGCAATGAACAAGTGGTCGTAGCGTCTACCTTAGGTGAGCGTCATCATCGACGGTTGATGTCCCCGCAATGAACGTTGATATCCCCGCAACGAACCAAGGGTTTGCCAGCTTGCACATCGCCTGCCACGAATGATGCGGGTGACTCTGTCCTGGCCTGGACGCCACTTGTTGCACCAGATCAAGGGGGCAGATGGGACGCGATGTCCAGGTGCCGCCACATGTCCGGAACCGGGCGCGACAGCAGGTACGTAGCCGCCGCCCGCCACGACCCCGCGTCCACCTTGTGTGGATGTTCATGCACTGGAGTGTATAATTCTGCCCTATGACTGACAGGACCTATCGGGTGGCCGTCGCCGGGGCGAGCGGTTACGCAGGCGGTGAGATTCTGCGGCTGCTGCTTGCGCATCCGAACGCGGAAATCGGTGCCCTCACTGCGAATTCGAGTGCCGGCGAGCGGCTCGGGTTGCATCAGCCGCATCTCTGGCCATTGGCCGACAGGGTGCTGGAGGCGACCAGTCCTGAAGTGCTCGCCGGACATGATGTCGTCTTCCTTGCGTTGCCGCACGGGCACTCGCACCAGGTGGCCGCAGAACTTGGCCCGGATGTCATCGTCATCGACTGCGGCGCCGATCACCGACTCACCGACCCGGCCGCGTGGCAGAAGTTCTACGGCGGCGACCATCCCGGCTCGTGGCCCTACGGAATGCCGGAACTACCAGGCGCGCGGGAGAAACTCATCGGAGCGCATCGCATCGCGGTTCCCGGCTGCTATCCGACAGCTGCGTCGCTGTCGATGGCTCCGGCGCTCTCGGCGGGGCTGGTCGACCCGGACGTCGTCGTCGTCGCCGCATCAGGCACTTCTGGCGCCGGTAAGTCGCTCAAGGCAAGCCTTTCGGCTTCGGAGGTTCTTGGATCGACAACTGCCTACGGAGTCGGCGGCGGACATCGGCACACACCTGAAATGATCCAGAACCTCTCCGCCGCAGCAGGTTGCGCCGTCACGGTTTCCTTCACTCCGATACTCGTGCCGATGTCCAGGGGCATACTCTCGACCAGCAGTGCTGCCATCAAGCCAGGAGTGAACGTCGCAGAGATCCGGGCGGCATTCGAGACTGCTTATGCAGACGAACCTTTCGTTCATCTGCTCGAAGAAGGGCAGTGGCCGACCACCGGTTCTGTGCTCGGCGCGAACATGGTGCTGTTGCAGGTGGCCGTAGACGAGGCGGCCGGTCGACTGGTCGTGGTGGTGGCCGTCGACAACCTCACCAAAGGCACGGCCGGCGCAGCAGTGCAATGCCTCAACCTTGCCCTCGGTCTTCCCGAGACAACAGGTTTGACCACCGTGGGAGTGGCGCCATGACAACGGTTCCGACTGCACAGGGACAAGGCGTGACCGCGGCCGCCGGATTCCGCTCCGCCGGCATCACGGCGGGTTTGAAGGCTTCCGGCAAGCCGGATCTGGCTCTGGTGGTGAACGACGGTCCGTTACGTGCCGCTGCCGGCGTCTTCACCGCGAACCGGGTGAAAGCCGCGCCCGTTCGGTGGTGCGAGCAGATTTTTTCCGGCACCCGGAACTCCGCACCCGCGGTGGCCGCGGTCGTGCTCAACTCGGGCGGGGCGAATGCGTGCACCGGACCCGCCGGCTATGCGGACACCGTGGCCACAGCCGAGCACCTGGCGTCGCTGCTGGGCGTCGGCCCGACGCAGATTGCCGTCGCCTCTACGGGTCTGATCGGTGAGCGACTTCCGATCGACAAGATCATGTCGGGTTCCGCTACTGCGGTGGCAGCTCTGGCTGACGACGGCGGGCCGGCCGCTGCGACGGCCATTCTGACCACGGACACGGTCCCCAAGCAGGTCGCCCTGACGGCAGGCGGGTTCACGGTGGGTGGGATGGCCAAGGGCGCCGGCATGCTGGCGCCGGCATTGGCAACCATGCTGGTGGTCCTCACCACCGATGCGGTCGCCGACAACGCGGCGCTGGACACCGCATTGCGGGCTGCCACCAGGGTTTCGTTCGACCGGCTGGATTCCGACGGGGCGATGTCCACCAACGACACGGTGCTGCTGCTGGCTTCGGGGGCTTCGGGCACCCACCCATCGCAGGAGGCCTTGACCGCGGTGGTCACCAAAGTGTGCAAAGAACTTGCGGTGCAACTGCTTGGCGATGCCGAAGGAGCGACCAAGGAGATCTCCGTCGAGGTGGTCCACGCTGCCTCCGAGGACGATGCGGTCGAGGTCGGCCGGGTAGTGGCCCGAAATGGTCTGGTCAAGACCGCCTTTTTCGGCGGTGACCCGAACTGGGGTCGCATTCTGGCGGCGGTGGGCACCAGCAAAGCTGCCTTCGACCCGGATTCCATCGATGTGGCCATCAACGGCGTCTGGATCTGCAGGCAGGGGTCCAACGGTGAGGATCGGGCCCTGGTGGACCTGTCGGCGCGGAAGGTCCACGTCGTCATCGATCTCCATGCGGGTGTGGAAGTTGCGACCATTCTGACGAACGACTTGTCGCACGCCTACGTGCACGAGAATTCGGCGTATTCGACGTGACCGGATCCGCGACACCCGCATCCGGCCTCGAGCAGCGCAACGCCGCCGATCTGCGCGACGCAGCGGCCCGGGCGACTGTGCTCGCCGACGCACTGCCCTGGCTGCAACAGTTCGCCGGCGCGCTGGTGGTGATCAAGTACGGCGGCAACGCGATGACCGATGACGCGCTGCAACGTGCGTTTGCCGCCGACATGGTCTTTCTGCGGACCGTCGGCCTCCGGCCTGTTGTGGTGCATGGTGGCGGTCCGCAGATCAGCGCCATGCTGACCAGGCTCGGGGTCGCCGGTGAGTTCAGAGGTGGGTTCCGGGTGACAACGCCGGAAACGATGGACATCGTTCGGATGGTGCTGGTCGGCCAGGTCGGACGGGAACTTGTCGGTTTGATCAACAAGCACGGGCCGTTGGCGGTCGGCATGTCCGGCGAGGATGCACAGTTGTTCACCGCGGCTCGGCGTACCGTCGCCGTCGACGGTGTGCAGACCGACATCGGGCTGGTGGGTGATGTTGTCGACGTCAATCCGGCGGCCGTGCTGGATCTGTTGGCCGCTGGTCGCATCCCGGTGATCTCCACAGTCGCGCCCGACGTCGACGGCGTGGTGCACAACGTGAATGCCGACACCGCCGCAGCGGCGCTTGCTGTCGCGCTGAAGGCAGCCAAGTTGGTGATGCTCACGGACGTCGAAGGCCTTTACTCCGATTGGCCGGACAGATCTTCGTTGCTGTCAAGGGTTTCGGTCTCGGCCCTGGAAAAGATGCTGCCCGCCTTGGAATCTGGAATGATTCCCAAGATGGAGGGTTGCTTGCGGGCCGTCCACGGCGGAGTGGCCGCGGCCCACGTGATCGATGGGCGCACTGCGCACGCAGTGTTGTTGGAGATCGTGACCACTACCGGAATCGGCACCATGATCGTGCCGGATGCAGCCGAGACGACGAACCTCGATGGGCAGGACGCACATGAGCAATGAACTGGCCGCCGTACGGTGGGCCGATACAATGATGAACAACTTCCCGGTTCCGCAGGTGGAACTCGTTTCCGGCAGCGGTGCAGTGGTGATCGATGCAGACGGGCGCGAATATCTGGACCTGCTCGGTGGAATTGCGGTCAATGCGCTGGGTCATGCGCATCCGGCCGTGGTCGCTGCAGTGACGCAGCAGATCGCCACACTTGGCCATGTATCCAATTTCTTCACCCACCCGAAGGTGCTGGATCTCGCCGAGCAATTGCTACACATCGCCGGAGCGGACCAGGACGGTCGCGTACTTTTCTGCAACTCCGGGGCAGAGGCGAACGAGGCCGCTTTCAAGATGGCCAGGCTCACGGGCCGGCGGCGGATCATCGCCGCGCAGGGTGCGTTCCACGGCCGCACGATGGGAGCTCTGGCTCTCACCGGTCAACCAGGCAAACGAGCGCCTTTCGAACCGATGCCACCCGGTGTCGAATTCGTTCCGTTCGGCGACGTGCGAGCCCTTCGGGCCGCGGTCGACGACACCGTCGCGGCCGTGTTCCTGGAACCGATCCTCGGTGAGGCAGGAGTCGTGCCGGCGCCTGATGGCTACCTTGCCGCCGCGCGTGAGATCACCTCCGCGCGAGGGGCGCTGCTCGTGCTCGACGAGGTGCAGACCGGCATCGGGCGTACCGGAACCTGGTTGGCGTACCAGCGTTTCGGTATTCGGCCCGATGTCGTCACCCTGGCCAAGGGCATGGGTGGCGGCCTTCCGATCGGCGCGGTGATCGGCATCGGCGCGGCGGCAGAGCTGCTGTCACCGGGCCAGCACGGGTCGACCTTCGCCGGCAACCCCGTCTGCGCGGCCGCTGCACTTGCGGTGCTGTCGACGATCAGGTCGGAGCACCTCCTCGACCACGTCGATGCTCTCGGAAAGCACTTGTGCACCGCCATCGAAGATCTGGGGCACCCCCTCGTCGAGCAGGTGCGCGGCGCCGGTCTGCTACTGGGAATAGTTCTCACCGAAGCGATCGCGACCGAGGTGGCCCGAGCGGCCATGAAGGCGGGCTTCATCATCAATGCCCCGGCGCCGGACGTGCTGCGCCTCGCCCCGCCGCTGAATCTCAGCACCGAACAAGGCGACTCTTTCGTCGCAGCCCTGCCGGCGATTATTGACAGAGCAGTGGTCCAGAGCAAGGCCACCAAGGAAAAGGAAGAATTATGACACCTGTCAGACACTATCTGCGGGACGATGACATCTCGCCGGCCGAGTTGATCGCGCTGCTGGATGTCGCTGATGCATTCAAGGCCAACCGCAATGGCTTCAAGCCGCTCGCCGGCAAGGTAATTGCTGCGCTTTTCGAGAAGAACTCGACTCGCACCCGATTGTCCTTCGAGGTGGGTATCGAGCAACTAGGCGGCCAACCGGTCATCGTCGACGGCCGCACGTCCCAACTCGGACGGGAGGAGACGATCGAGGACACCTCCAGGGTCCTCTCCCGCTATGTGGACGGCGTCGCGATCCGCACCTTCGCCCAGCGACGGATCAACGCCTTGGCAAGTGTGTCAACGGTTCCGGTGATCAACGCGCTGACTGACGAATTTCACCCCTGCCAGGTGCTGGCGGATCTGCAGACCATTCGGGAACGATTCGGGCGGCTGGCCGGGATCAATCTGACCTATCTCGGTGATGGCGCCAACAACATGTCGCATTCGCTGATGCTGGGCGGAGCGAATGCCGGTCTCAACGTGCGTATCTCCTCGCCACTGGGCTTCGATCCACAACCGGACATCCTGCTGGCAGCGAAGGCCAGGGCCATCGTGACGGGCGGCTCCGTCCAACTGGTCACCGACCCCGCGGCAGCCGTCGCCGAAGCGGATGTTCTGGCCACCGATACCTGGACTTCCATGGGCCAGGAAAACGACGGCCTCGATCGCATCGGGCCGTTCCGGCCCTATCAGATCAACCGGCAACTGTTGGCCGCCGCCAACCCGGGCGCGATCGTCCTTCATTGTCTGCCGGCACATCGCGGCTGGGAGATCACCGATGAGGTGCTGGACGGTCCCTCGTCGGCGGTCTGGGATGAGGCAGAGAATCGGCTCCATGCACAGAAGGCGCTACTGGCTTTTCTGATGGGCCCGGCCGGCGACGCCGCACCGGGCGCGGCGGCCGAATGCCCAGTACCGTCCCGGCGACGAAAGCCGCCCGACACGGCCGCATCGCGGAACTGATCCGCGATGGTGCAATCCGATCGCAGCAAGAACTAGCTGCCCTGCTGCAGGCCGAGGGCGTACACACCACTCA
>JBPCPG010000361.1:0-3927 GCA_050999445.1 Nakamurella sp.
GCTCTCGCCGCCCAACTGCTGGAAGCGGGTAACTCTCGCTAGCAAACCGTCAATTCCGCCACCATGGCCGCAGCGGAACGGCGGCGTCGCCGCCAGGCTTGGGTTTGACGGCGAGTACCTGATGCAGTTGAATCTCGTTGCGTTCGAAGCTCAATCGGGACGCGGCCATGTAAAGGCCCCACACCTTTGCGGTTCCCTCGCCGACCTCCGTCACGCAGGAATTCCAATTGGCCTGGAGGTTGGCGCACCAGTCGCGAAGTGTCAGACCGTAGTGCTCGCGAAGGTTCTCGGTGTGTCTGACTTCGAAACCGACGTTCTGCATGTCGGTGATGATGCGGCCTGACCCGGTCAGTTCACCGTCAGGGAAAACATATCGGTCGATGAACGCCCCGGTCTTGACCGCTGATTCGTTTCCCGGCCGGGTGATGCTGTGATTGAGCAGCCGGCCACCCGGCCGCAACCTGTCCTGCAGGGCAGTGAAATATGCGGGGTAGTTCGCGACGCCGATGTGCTCGGTCAGGCCGACTGAGGAAACGGCGTCGAAATCGGATTCCCGGACGTCGCGGTAGTCCTGATGCCGAACCTCTGCGAGGTCTTGCAGCCCTTCTTGGCGAATCGCCCGCTGCGCCCAGACCGCCTGCTCGGGCGAGAGGGTGACACCCAGTACCTTCACTCCGCGGCGAGCAGCGCTGCGGACCACCGAACCCCATCCGCAGCCGACATCGAGCAGTCGCTGCCCGGGCTGCACATCCAACTTGTCCAGAATCAGGGCGCACTTGGCATCCTGCGCTTCGTCCAGCGTGGAGTCGACCGTCGGGTACACGGCGCAGGTATAGGCCATCGACGGGCCGAGAACGTATTCGTAGAACGTGTTCGACACGTCGTAGTGTCGGCTGATCGCGTCCGCGTCACGCCCTTTGGTGTGTCGGAGCCCGCGGAGGGCTCTGCGCCAGCGAGGTGGGGCCTCCTGCGGCGGCGGCGCAACCGGTGTCAACCCGCTCCAACCCAGCGATCTGGCAATTGCCGCGATGCCGGCCAGGGGCGGTCGTCGCAGGTGTAGACCGTCAGCCAGAGTACGCAACAACAGGTACGGATCGGCTGGATGCCCGCCCGAGAACAGGAGGTCACCGGCGATGTAGGCACGGGCCATGCCCAGGTCGCCGGGGGCGGTCAGCAGGTAGGAAAGCCCGCGCTGCGTCGCCAGGTGAGCACCGAACGCGGCGTCGGGCGGGCCTGCGCTGCTGCCATCGAAGGCCGTCAGGTGGAACGGCAACGGCTCGGCGATCACGGCTTGGGCGATCTGCGCCACCGTCATCGGTGCGCCCGGATGCAGCGCGGCCCGCTCGCCGACGTCGCGGGAAGGCTTGAACGTGGTCATCGGCTGTCGACCGTCTTGGCGTACAGGCCCAACAGCCTGCCCTGCGGGTCATACCGGCTTTTCAGCGTGTCGTACTGCTCCCCGCCGTACAGATCGGCGAAAACTTCCGGGGTGTAGAAGGAGTCCGAGTACAACGACTTACGGCCGTGCGCGGCGGTCACCTGATTCTCGATCCCCCGGTTCGTTTCGCCGGCGGCCGCGCCTGGCCGAACCGGCACGGCCGACCAGAAGCCCACATTGACGTACGTCTGGCCGGCATCAAGCCGGTACAGCGGCCAGACCCGAGGTGCAGCAGCGGAATCCGCTCGCATGCGTACCGGACACAGCCAGATCGGTTCGATGGGCACTGTGTCGAGGAACCAGGTCAGGAACTCCGCGGCACCCTGGACCGGAATCTGCACATCCTGCACCACCCGTTCCAACGGCGGTTGCCCGGCGAATCGCCCGATCCGATCGGTCACCCGAAACCGCCGATCGAACGCCACCAATTTCCAGTAGAAGGAACTACGGCGCAGCCGCCTCGGCCACAATCGGCGAATCATTGGCCGCTGCAGACCGAACGCACGCGAGCACCAGAACCAGTCGGTGTCCCAGCGCCATAGATAGTCGTGAATTCGCAGCCGATCGCTCCGACGCTGTTGCAGCGACCGGTAGAAAACGCGTTGACCGGTGTAGTCGCTGACGGGGCCCGGTTGATCGCTCAGGGTCCCCAACGTCAGATAGCTTTCTTCCCGGCTGAACACCACACCGTCCAAATAATCCACCTGTTCACCGTCGTGGAAACCGGACTCGGCGATGGTGTCGATCACTCGTTGCAAATGATCCAAAGCCGAAAACCGAAGATGCCGCAGTGCCACGTACGGTTTGATCGACTCCAACTGGATGCGGACGCGGGTGGCGTAACCCAAGCTCCCATAGGAGTTGGGGAAGCCGAAGAAAAGGTCGGAATGCTCCCCCTCCGGGCTGGCCGTGACGATCTCGCCGGCACCGGTGAGAACATCCATTTCCAGCACCGATTCATGAACCAGGCCGTTTCGGAAAGAGGCGGATTCAATACCCAACCCGGCGACCGCGCCACCGACTGTGATCGTCTTCAGCTGCGGCACCACCAACGGGCAAAGCTGAAATGGCAATGTCGCCGCCACCAGGTCCTCGTAGGTGCACATACCAGCGACATCCGCCGTCATCCCGACCGGGTCCACGTTCAACACGCCGGTGAGCCCCGACACATCCAGACCGGACGCACCCTGCCGCCGCTTTCGAAAAAGATTCGATGTCCGTTTCGCCAACCTGACGGACCCCCCGACGGGAACCGCCCGGAAGCTGTCCGACAACCGCCGCAATGCATCCCGATACGCGCCGGACGGCTCGAATCCAGCAGCCGACACCGACCGCATTCCGTCCAACGTCACCCGCTCATCGCACATGACGCAATGCTAACGGCCACCCCGGACTGCTTCCGACGGCACCGTCGCAACGGCCCGCTCCCCGCTCCGGCCCGGAGGGCGGTGTCCTGGGTTGGTCGGGCCGGCAGGTGATTCCACACTCCGGCGACCAGGGAGCGGATCCATCTGGCCAGGCTTTCAATGGCTAGGTGGCGTTGGGATGACTCGCCGACTCCGACAGCAATTCATCGGCGGGGAGCCGGCGGGAGACGATTTCGCGAGCGACGTCGGTGAGATGCTGCTGGTGGTTGCGGGCGTAGCCGCGTAGCCGATTGAACGCCTCCTGCATATCGACCGATTGCGCTTCGCTGAGAACACCCTTGGCCATCTCCACCACGCCGCGGCTGGCCACAGCGGACTGCAGCGCTCCGAGCACGCTGCCCTGCTCGAGCGTGAGGTTGTTCTGCACGATGGCGATCGAGGCCACGTGAGCCAGGCCTCGAGCCAGTTGGAGGTCGTCGTCGCCCAGGGTGCCCGGTTCGGTTCCGAACAGGCCCAGCGCGCCCAGCCGAGCATGCCGAAGCCGCATCGGTATGGCATGTACGGAGGCGAAGCCCTCCTGGGCAGCCGATGCGGCAAACCGTGGCCAGCGGGCCTTCTCGGTGCGCAGGTCGGCGACACTGACCCGCGCACCGGAGTGGTAGCAGTCCAGGCAAGGACCTTCGTCCCGCTGCAGCTGGAAAGCCTCCAGCTTGCGGGCCTCCTCGGATGTGGCGGCCAGCAGGTGTAGCACTCCGGTGGCGTCGGCCAGCAGCAACCCGACGGCGGCCACATCCATCAACCGCGCGCAATCCTCGGCGAGCTGAGTGGTCAGATCCACCACGTCGTAGTCATCCACCAGACGATCGGCCAGGCCGGTGAACGCTGCGATGATCTCTGATTCCCTCGTACCCATCAGGAGTCCTCCTCCACTTCGGTTCTGCGGCCGGTTCCGTCGTCAGTGAGGCGTACCCGGTGTTCGAGAATGTCGTAGGCCGCCTCGCTGGTGGTGCGGCCGTACGCGAACGCATACCCGCGCAGCCGCACCAATGCCTCCGTCGGGGAAACACCGAGTTGGGCGATCAGCACCCCGGCCGCTTGGTACACCTCCGATCGAGTCAGCGC
>JBPCPG010000136.1:0-4900 GCA_050999445.1 Nakamurella sp.
GTGGGCGGCGGGAGGCGGCGGCTACGCCGTCGGCGGCATCGGCTGCCTCGACCTCGGCGCGGCTGATGCCCAGGATGAACAACACCGGGTCCAGGAACGGCTGGTTCAGCGTGGTGTCCGCATGTTCTGCGACTACCGGCTTCGCGTTGAAGGCGATGCCCAACCCGGCTCTGGACAGCATGTCGATGTCGTTCGCACCGTCACCCACCGCGACCGTCTGGCTCAACGGAACTCCGAACTGCTCGGCAAACCGCTCCAGCGCGCCGGCCTTGCCGGCCCTGTCGACGATGTCGCCGACCAGTTCGCCGGTCAACTGGCCATCCACCACCTGCAGCGTGTTGGCCGCAACGAAGTCGAGCTGGAGTTCCTCTGCCAGGTGCCGGACCACCTGGGTGAAGCCGCCGGAGACGATGCCGCAGCGGTAACCGAGGCGCTTCAGCGTCCGAATGGTGGTTCTGGCACCCGGAGTCAGCTCAAGCGACGCCCCGACCTGGTCCAACAATCCGGCGTCCAGGCCGGCGAGCATCGCCACGCGGGCCCGCAGGGCCTTGGCGAAATCGAGCCGGCCACTCATCGCTGCCGCGGTGATCTCCTCCACCGCTCGGCGGCTGCCCCGGTGCTCGGCCAGGATGTCGATCACTTCACCGGTGATCAGCGTCGAATCGACATCGAACACGATCAACCGTTTGGACCGCCGCTCCAGGCCGGCCTGCTGAACTGCGATGTCGACGCCGGCGGCCTTACCGACATCCGCGACCGCCGACCTCAGCACCGCCTCGTCGGGGGCCCAGACCGCAAGTTCCAGACCGGTCACCGGATAGTCCGCCACCCGCTTGATGGCGTCGATGTTGACACCGAGTTCGCCGAACCTCCCGGCCAGCCGGCCGATGGCCTTGGCCTGCAGTGGCCGCCCCATCACCAGCACCAGATGGGTGACCGGAAGCCTGTCCTGCGGCACCGCCGCACCGATGGCGACCCTGACGTTCATCCCGATGGAGGCCATCGCCTGCTCCACCCGCTCCTGCAGACCCTCGGCATCGGCGGCCGACTCCACCAGGACCCCAAGGGTCAGCGCGCCCCGGATGACGACCTGCTCGACATCCAGCACATCGGCCCGCTGCGTGCTGAGAACGGCAAACAGCACCCCGGTGACACCCGGCTTGTCAGCGCCGGTGACGGTGATCAGCACTGATGCCATTCGACCCCCTCTCGCCGCGCTCGGCTCCGGAACACCGGCAAGGGTCGGAGTGCGCGCGGACGTCAGATCTTGAGGTGATCGCTGGACTCGGCCCTGTCCAGGCCCTCCCAGCCGCGCTGCGGATGTGCCTCCGACCGCATTCGCTCGGCCATGTGTGGATGATGCAGCTCGAACGCCGGCCGCTCGGACCGGATCCGGGGCAGCGAGGTGAAGTTGTGCCGCGGCGGCGGGGAACTGGTCGCCCACTCCAGCGAGTTGCCATAGCCCCACGGGTCGTCGGCGACGGTCACCTCGCCGTGCCGATAGGACTTGATCACGTTCCAGATGAACGGCAGCGCCGACGCACCGAGGACGAACGCACCAATCGAGGAGAACGAGTTCAGGAAGGTGAACCCATCGCTGGGCGCGTAGTCCGGGTAGCGGCGCGGCATCCCCATATTGCCCAGCCAGTGCTGCACCAGGAACGTCATGTGGAAGCCAACGAACGTCAGCCAGAAGTGCAGCTTGCCCAGGCGCTCGTCCAGGAACCGCCCGGTCATCTTCGGGAACCAGAAATAGATCCCGGAGAAGGTGGCGAACACGATGGTGCCGAACAGCACATAGTGGAAGTGGGCGACCACGAAGTAGGTGTCCGAGACGTGGAAATCCAGCGCCGGCGCCGCCAGGATGACGCCCGTCAGCCCACCGAAAAGGAAGGTGACCAGGAACCCGCAGGCCCACAGCATCGGTGTCTCGAACGACAGCTGCCCGCGCCACATGGTGCCGATCCAGTTGACGAACTTGATCCCGGTGGGGATGGCGATCAGGAACGTCATGAAACTAAAAAATGGCAGGAGAACGGCTCCGGTGGCGAACATGTGGTGCGCCCACACCGCTACCGACAGGGCGGCAATCGACAACGTCGCGTACACGATGCCGCGATAACCGAACAGTGGTTTCCGGGAGAACACCGGGAACACCTCGGTCACGATGCCGAAGAACGGCAGCGCCACGATGTAGACCTCCGGATGCCCGAAGAACCAGAACAGGTGCTGCCACAGGATGGCGCCACCGTTGGCCGGATCGAAGACATGCGAGCCGAAGTGCCGGTCCGCGGCCAACCCGAGCAGCGCCGCGGTCAGGATCGGGAAGGCGATCAGCATCAGGATCGAGGTCACCAGGATGTTCCAGGTGAAGATCGGCATCCGCCACATCGTCATGCCCGGGCAACGCAGGCAGATCACCGTGGTGATCATGTTGACCGCGCCGAGGATGGTGCCAAGACCTGCCACCGCCAGGCCCATGATCCACAGGTCGCCACCGACCTGCGGCGAGTTCTGTATCCCCGACAGCGGCGTATATGCGGTCCAGCCGAACGCCGCGGCGCCGCCCGGGGTGACAAAGCCGGACATCGCGATCAATGCACCGAACAGGAACAGCCAGTAGCTGAAGGCGTTGAGCCTCGGGAAGGCCACATCCGGCGCCCCGATCTGCAACGGGAGGACGAAGTTGGCGAAGCCGAACACGATCGGAGTCGCATAGAACAGCAACATGATGGTGCCGTGCATGGTGAACAGCTGGTTGTACTGCTCCAGTGACAGGAAGTTCAGCCCCGGCCGGGCCAGCTCGGCGCGCATCAGCAGCGCCATCAGGCCGCCGATCATGAAGAAGGTGAGCGACGTCACGATGTACATCACGCCGATGACCTTCGGGTCAGTCGTCTTGAAGTACTGCAGGAACGCCGAACCGCGGGCCGGACGCTGGACGGGGTAGGGCCGGGTCACCACAGGTCGGGGAACGACGGCGGTCACAGGTGGCCTCCAGCAAGTTCGGTACTGCGGCTGCGTGCGTGTCCTGCTTTTCGTCGGCCCGCCGGGCAGCCCGGCGGGCGACCTGACACAACCGATGTTCCGGGTCAGCGATCGATGGAACCCCCGCAGCTTAGTCCGACGCTGCGTAGAACAGAGACCGGGGTGGGGGTGTTTTCTCCTTGCGCAGGCGACCGATCGGCCGACGGCGTCACCGCCCGACGGCGTAGCCCTGCATGCCGCGGGGATTGGCGCCGGCTCGCAGCACGCTTCCGTCTGCGCTGCGGGACACTGCGCTCATCCGGCCCAGCGACCACGGGCCCGATCGCACCACCAGGTGTCCACGCCGTTCCAGATCGGCGATCACCTCGTCCCCCAGCCGGTCCTCCACCAGCAACTGACCGGGGAAGGATTCCCGTGGATAGAACGAACTCGGGAAGTGGGTTGAGTGAAAGGCCGGGAAATCGATGGCCTGTTGCAGGTTCATCTCACCGACGATGTGGTTCAACAGGAATCCGAGCTGCCATTGATCCTGCTGATCGCCACCGGGCGTGCCGAAGGCCAGCCGTCGACCATCGATGTGGGTGGCCACGCTCGGGCTGAGGGTTGTCCGGGGGCGCCGACCGGGCAGCAGCGTGGTCGGTAGCGAAGGTTCCAGGGTGGTCATCTGCAGACGGGTGCCCAACGGGAATCCGAGAGCCGGGATCAGCGGCGAGCTGTGCAGCCAGCCGCCGCTGGGGGTGGCCGCTACCGTGCCGCCGAACCGGTCGACGACGCTGACGTGGCAGGTGTCACCGTTGGTCTCACCACTGCTGGTCACCGTCGGTTCACCGGTGGTGCCGGTGACGGCGCCTGATCGTGGACCGGGCGGTTGCCAGTGCGGCAGCCGGGGGCGAAGGCCGCTCGGCGAACCCGGGCGCAGGTCCAGCGAAGCAGTCGCGCCGATGAGCTCGCGCCGCTGCGCGTTGTAGGTATCTGACAGCAGCGCTTCCATCGGCACCATGTCGCCGTCGGGGCCGGGATCGCCGTACCAGGCTTCCCGATCGGCGAAAGCCAGCTTGGCCGCGGCGACGAGGGTGTGCACCCACTCGGCGGAGCCGGGGGCCATAGCACCGAGATCGACACCCTGCAACAACCTGAGCTGTTGCAGCAGAACAGGTCCCTGACCCCATGGACCGGACTTCGCCACAGTCCAGCCCCAGTAGTCGGCCGTCGCCGGTGCCTCGTAACCTGGGCGGAAGCCGGCGAGGTCGTCACCGGTGAGCACACCGGTATACCGGCCCCCCAGGCCGTCCGCCTGTTCGGTGCTGACGTAGGCGTCGATCGCCTCGGCGACGAAACCGTTCGACCAGGCGTCGATGGCGGCGTCGATGCCGGCTTCCCTCGGGCGTGCAGAGGCAGCGTCCGCCAGCCGGCGAAGAGTGTCCGCGAGTGCCGGGTTGGTGGCGAAAGTACCTGCTGCCCAGGGCTTCCCGTCGCGCAGATAGTGCGCTGCGGATGAAGTCCATTCCGCTGCGAACAGCTCGGCGACCGAACCGATGGTCCGCTCGAGGCTCGGCAGAACCGGGAAACCCGTTGCGGCGTAATGGATCGCGTATTTCAACACATCGGGCAGGGTGCGCCTGCCGTGATCGCGCAACAACGTCAGCCAGGCCATCGTCGCGCCCGGTATCGCCGCGGCGGCCAGACCGGAGCCGGGGACCCGGTCGAGTCCGCGTGCCGTCATCGCATCGACGGTCGCCGCAGCCGGAGCGGGACCCTGACCGCACAGCACTTCCGGGCCGGTGTCGGCCCCGGCGAACAGCAGCGTCATGTCGCCGCCCGGACCGTTCAGGTGCGGCTCCACCACCTGCAGGGTGAAGCCGGCGGCAACGGCGGCGTCCACCGCTGTGCCCCCCGCCTCCAGTTCGGCCAT
>JBPCPG010000242.1:0-22189 GCA_050999445.1 Nakamurella sp.
GCGCCGCCGACGTTGTCGGACAACGGATTCTGAACCAGAGCGAAAGGCGTGGGGGATTGTGCGTCGTACGGATCAAGCACCCAACCCTTGGCGATTCGCTGGGCTGAGTCGCCGGGATCGACGGAGATCGAATCAATATTTCCAATCACCCGCCCCGGTTCCGGGACGACCACGGTCCGGCATCGGAGCGGCGTGTTGCCGCCCGGTCCGGTGTTGATGGCGTAGACGCAGACCGTGTGATTCCCTCGCCCAGGCGGCTGTACTGGTGTGGCGTAGAACCCGGCATGTGCGCCCAGTGCGGGGAAAGCCTTCGCCGCATCGGGCCGATTCAATCCCGTTCCGACCGAGGCTGCTCCCCGTCCGTCCAGGTATACGTGAACCCGAATTGGCGCAATTCCGGCGCCCGGGTCCCCGGCCCAGCCCGCGACGTCTATGGCCTGGTGCTTGATGTCGTACAAACGCTGTCGACGTGTCCGATTGGATTGTGACTAGCGGTGCCCGACGCGGGGCCGGCGCCCAGCAGGAGGTTTGCAGCGCAGAGCATCCCGCTCGCCAGCAGCGACGCAGTTCTTCGGTCCATCAGCAATCTTTCATAGTGCTCGTCTGCCCCCGGGAAATCGACTATAAACCCACGGCCGACCCAGTGGGTGAGAATGCACGATCTCGGGCGCCGCGTTCGAATCTCGACCACCATGCGGGATATTGGTGAATAGGCTTACACCGCGGGAGTGGGGGTTTTCAGCTCGCGGCACAAATCGGTATCAGCGGCTTTGTCGTTGCGCTCTACTCCGGGATCGGCGCGATAGGCAATGTCCGCAGCGCGGTCCATTTACAATGGCGAACGGGTTTTGATACCAACCAGGAATGGTAAGGACGGTATGGTCGAGAACCTGCGCGGACTAGGCTGACCGGCCGGGTTGGACTCGCGAGCACCATTTTGCTGAGGCTCACTGCAAGTAGTGCGTGTGCGCAGAAGCTGGTGTGTGTTCGGCTCGATCATCGGTGTGCTGTTCGCCTTCGATCTCACCGCCTCTCGTGACGGCCTCAATCTCGACGGCCGATGGTGGCCGCGCTGCCCAAAGGATCCGGCGACCGGTTGCCGCGCGGTCTGGTGCCAGGACTGCGATGCAGCCGACGCAAACCCGTCTTGTATCACCGAACCCGGATGCATCTCCTTGTCCGTGTCGATGCGTTCAGAGTCGAATCGTGCTGATCTCGGCGGCCAGCTCTTCTGGCCCGTTGAAAACTTCAGCTGTAGGCCACCCTCGGTGACTGGTCGCCGCGGGTCGATGATCGCCCGTCCCATTCAGCCGATCTCGCCAAGAGAGCCGGAATCCGGAAGGAACCGTCATGACACAACCCAAAACCCTGGGGAATCGCTTCTACATCCGTGCCGGTGCCCTTGTGGTGTCCTTGACATTGCTGTTCAGCAACGTTCTCACCACCGCATCGCCGGCGAAAGCCATCAGCACAATTCCGCCGGCGTCCGGCAGCACAGTCATGCTGAATCCGAACAGGATCGCAGATTCTCGCATAGATCTGTCCTTTCCGACCTATCAGGCGTCGTGGTCGCAGGACCTCCAGGTGGCCGGCAGGGGCGGGGTGCCGCTGAATGGAGTTTCGGCAGTGATTCTCAACGTCACCGCCGTGAACCCTCAGCGCTCGGGTTACCTTACGGTCTGGCCTTTCGGAATCAAGCGGACCGCCAGGTCCAGCCTCAACTTCAGTGCAGGTCAGAACATCGCCAACACCGTGATCGTGCGCCTATCGACAGACGGGACGATCAGCCTCAACAACGGCTCGGCGGGTGATGTCGACATACTGGTGGATGTCGAAGGTTATATTGCCAGATGAAAAGCCGTCGGTGAGCCGGCCCGCGACGCGTCACGGGATAATTGTTTGGCCGACGTCGAGCACGGCGGGGTTGAATCTGCACCGTAGGCTGACCAATTTGAGGCCGCTATCTGGCGCTATTTGGTATTTCGTTTTGCCGTTTGCAGTATGTGCACCCGGAGTTGGTGCGTGAGGGCACCCGCAGATGTCAGTGGTGCTGCTGCACCCGCTGGTGTCGCTGCTCGGCGCGGACGCCGCCGCCGTGCACGCGACGAGGTCTTTCGTCGCCGTGATGCTGGCCTTCGTTCCGGTGCTTGCCTCAGCGTCGTCATCTACTTCGTCGTCCGGCTGGCCCGGCACAGCGAACACGTGAGCCTGTCGCCGCGGTGGTTCACGCTGTCGTCGTCGGTGTGGAGCCCGGTGTTCGGTGGATCGCTCGAATGTCGCCGCCGGCCCAAAAACCGCGCTCGCCTCTACCGTTCAACACGACCTGGGTAATTACCGAGTCGCCGAGCCACCCATCAAGGGCCCGAGGTCATAACGGTGGCCAGGTAATGGGTGAGAGCGTTGATCGCTTGCGGGCGGTTCAAGGTCAGCCGGCCGGTCCGTCCCGTCGCCGTCACCAGTACGTCGGGCTCGACCTCGTCGTTGGTCGCCTCCGTCATGGCCGCCTCCAGACCCGACTGTCGTTTCAGGGCGTCGTACTGAGTCCGGAGTGTTGTTCGACGGCCACCTTCACCCTGGTGACATCACCGGCGACGATGGCGGTGACCAGTTCCTCGTGAATTTCCCTCCTGAGGCGCAGCCACGCGGTCGCGGACTCAGGATCGTCATCGTGCGTCGCTTCGACGGCATGTTCGCGCACGAAGTGCATCATGGACAGGTACAACGCCGAGGCGGTCGCGTTGGGGGAGATCCGGGCGATTCGCTCGTGGAGGTCCCAGTTCGCGAGTAAGAACTCCGTTCGGCCCTTCGCCGCTGCGGACTTCAGCTTTCCCAACAACTTTTTCATGTCGGTAATGTCGGCGCGTGTTCGGTGCTGGGCGGCGTCCACGTCGATCAGCACTTCTAATGCCTCGCGAACGGCGACCGCCTCGATAACAGACGTCGGAGCGTCGGTGACTGCCAACAAGGTATGGCGAATGCGGACCAACGGGCCGGCCGCGGTGGCGAACAGCCCGCCGGTGCGGCCCGGTCGGATCTCCGCGAGTCCTCGATCCGTCAGAATTCGGATCGCCTCGGCGACGGTGGACCGCGCGAAGCCCGTTCGTGCCTTGAGGGCGTCGATGGTTCCGATCAGCTCTCCTGGCCTGATTTCGCGGTCCAGGATCCGCGTCTCGATCTCGCTGGCGAGGACCTGCGCCCGGGTCTGCGCCACAAAAGAGGTCATGCGGAGAGCCTACCAATAAGTATGCAAACCATTACAGAGGTTCAACCGATGCAAGTCTGGCCGCTTGTCGGCAATGTGCAATTCCGAGCGCTCGCCTGTCGACTGACACCGGTCAACCAGCACATCGGTTCTCGTACGTCGCTCCGTCCCTTGACAGACGTATTGCGGCTGAACATACTAACGAAATACGCCTAACCGTTTAGGTATTAGAGGGAGTCGATGTGCGCCTGTCGGCGACGCAGCCTGCCTACGGCTCA
This sequence comes from Nakamurella sp., assembly GCA_050999445.1. Taxonomy (GTDB): domain Bacteria; phylum Actinomycetota; class Actinomycetes; order Mycobacteriales; family Nakamurellaceae; genus Nakamurella. The sequence continues at coordinate 3,481 of JBPCPG010000242.1, forward strand.
GACCTCACCCACTGCAGGACCGAATTTCCGACAGCAGTGGTCGATTTGCCGGGGTTGTGTGGGTGTGGTGCTCGACTCCGATTGCTATCCGGTCGGGACGTGGATCCCGCTGCGCGACAGGCAGGCCGCGCTGACGTGGCTGTGCGACGCCCTGGCCGGCGGCGACCTGAGCACAGCCGACGACGACCGCACCAGTGCTGCCGTCCTGCGGTCAGCGGAATTCCGAGCCAGAGGAACAGTCCATGAAGATCGAAGAACTGAGTGCGCGAGCGCAGATCCACGACGTCCTGTTGCGGTACTGCCGCGGCCTGGACCGGATCGACATGTCCCTGGTGCGGGGGGCATTCCATCAGGACGCCTACATTCACTTTCCGGAGAGTCTGCATGTCGGAGGGGTCGAAGGCTTCTTCGACTTCTTGGCCGAAGAGATGCCCAGGTTCGTCCGAACGATGCACTTCCTGGGAAATAGCCTGATCAACTTCGACGGGCCGCACATCGCCTTCGTTGAGACCTACCTCGAGGCGGACCACCAGGGGTCGGAACGGCACCATTGGAAGAACCAGACCGTCAAACTCTGGGCCCGCTATCTGGACCGGTTCGAGGAACGCGATGGTGTGTGGCTGATCGCGGAACGTCGACTGGTGGTCGACTGGATGTTCAAGTATCCCGCCGAAGGGTGGTTCGACGACCACCCTGATGCCTCCGCAGGACGGCGGGACGGAACCGATCCCGTTCTTCGCCCGGTGGCCGGTTTCGACGGCACCCCGCTGACCGTTGGAGAACAGTCATGACCACTGTGACGATAAGCATCGACACCGATCGAGCGGAGCCAGCGGCTGGCGAGATCCTTGCGCGGGTGTCCGAACTGCAGAGCTGGTTGCGTGACCATCAGTCCGAAGCCGAGAAGCAGCGACGCATTCCGCAGGAGACCATCGAACTCCTGGATGCCGCCGGCGTCTTCGGCCTGACCAAGCCCAAGAGATTCGGCGGGGCAGATTTCATCACCCGTGAGGTGTTCGACATCTTCCGCGCCCTCGGTGCGGGCTGCGGGGCAACGGCCTGGGTCGTCTGGGCCACCGCCGGGGGCAACTTGTGGAGTTTCGCCTTCGACGACGACGTCCTCGCACCGGTGTACGAATCGCCCTGGGTCGGGAACCGGACATTCGCGGTCGGCGGCACCAGCCGGCACATGTCCGGTACAGCGCGCCGCGTCGACGGCGGCTGGATGATCAAGGGCGTATGGCCATTCGCCACCGGTAGCGTCCATGCCTCCCACGGCTACCTGGCCGCGTTCTACGACGACACCGACGACGCGAAGGTCGGGATGGCTCTCGTACCGAAGGATTCGCTGGTGGCGCGAGACGATTGGGATGCAATGGGTCTGGCCGCAACGGGGAGCCAGACCGTCGCCACCGACGGCGAACTGTTCGTCCCCAACAAGCGGTTCAGCAATCCCGAGCGACTCGGGGCGGGGATCGCCGCCCACACGGCCAAGGGCCTCGGCCCCCGCCGCGGAGGGCTGCCCCGCTCCCTGGTGACAAGCACCGGCGTCGCCCTCGGCATGGCCGACCACGCCATGGAGGTTTTCCTGGCCGGCATCGGCCGGCGGAGCATCCCGTACTCCCCGTATGCAAAGCAGCTCGATGCGCCCATCGCGCATCTGACGGTCGGACGCGTCCACACCCAGCTCCGCGCCGCCGGTCTGGTCGCCGACGCGGCCATCGCCGAACTGGACCGCTTCCAGGCGGAGGGTGTCGACCCCTCGCAACGTGAGATCACGCAACTCCACACCGACGTCGCCTACATCTGGGACGCCTGCGCCGCGGCCGTCGAGACGCTCTTCCGGGCCTCGGGAGCATCGGCCATTCTGAAGCGGCTGCCGCTGCAGCTGATCGCCCGGAACTGCCGCGCCGGTAGTTTGCATGCGGCCAACAACCTCGAGACCTGGCTGGAGAACATGGGTCGGGAACTGCTGGGAGTTGATGCCGGACCCGCGTCGAAGAGCGTTCTCGAGCGCAGCTGACGGCGGCTTCGGCCGGACCCCTTACCCACGCCGAAAAGAACCGGCAACGCTGCGCCCATCAACAGCAGTCAACGATGACTATGGAGTAAGACCTTGCCACTGACCGGAGCACTAGCGGGCCCCATCGCCGGACTGATGTACGAGACTCCGAGCTGCCGGGGGCTGACGAACGAACGTGGCGAGTTCCAGTACGAGGACGGCGAACGAGTCGCATTCCTGCTGGGCGGCAACGCCATCGGCAACGTCACCGCCGCACCCCGCGTGCACCTGGCCCAGATCGTCGCGCGCGCAGACGGGCAGCTGCACAAGTTGAAGGACTCCGGCCTGACCAACATCGCCCGCCTGGTGTTCACCCTCGGCCGCAGCCACATCCGCGACGACGGAACCGACATCCCACCCGAGGTGCATCACATCATCGGTGACCGCCGGATCAACTTCCGACACGACGCGGACTACTCGGCCACGGCAGTGAGCGACAAGGTGCAGCAGTTCACCGACGATCCCGTCGTCGGACAGCTGCTTCAGGACTTGCACGACGCCGGCATCTACGGTGAACCGTCGCCCCGCCAACTGGTCACCGCTGCGAACGCACGCAATGAACTGCGCCGAAATGCACTGGGAATTCTACGGTTCCGGGATGTGAAGATCGGTCTGCAGAACGGCCAACACGTATTCGCCGACGTCTTCCGTCCCGCCGCGCCGGGTACCTATCCGGTCATCGTCAGCTGTGGACCGTACGGCAAAGCGTTCAACCACCACTCCATCGACAGCGACACCGATCTGGAGAAGCACGAAATCATGGAAGAGGGGTACTTCTCCGGCAACGGCGAGGGCCTCCAGTTCGAGAACCACGAGACCGTCAACACCGCAACGTGGGTGCCCGACGGGTATGCGGTCGTTCGGGTGGACATGCCGGGAGCTGGTAAGAGCCCCGGGCAGCTGGCACCCTGGGGCATCGCCGGCGCGGAGGCATTTCGCGACTCGATCGAGTGGGCCGGCGTGCAAGCCTGGTCGAACGGCGCAGTCGGACTGTGGGGCATGTCCTACCTGGCGATGAGCCAGCACCAGGCCGCGAGCCTGCATCCGCCGCACCTGAAGGCGATGATCGCCATTGGAACCGACGTCGACTTCTACGAGGAGGTTGCCTACAACGGAGGCATACTCAACGAGCAGTTCTGGTCGATCTGGCGCATGTCGGGGCTGGTTCCGGCCATTGTCGGCGAGCCCGATATCGCGGATTTCATCCAGACCATGAAAGACAGCCCGTTCCGAGACTCGAACCCGGAAGCCATCTTCGGTCCACGTGCCGAGGTGTTCATGAGCCCGGACCTCACCGACGTCACTGTTCCGCTATGGACGGTCGCCGCAACCACCCATGTGTCGAGCATTCACCAACTCGGCGGGAGCGGCGCCTACCTGGGCACGCCGTCGCCACACAAGAAACTCGACTTCTGGGAAGACTGGTTCCAGAAGTCCTATGCCGACGAATCCGTCGCCCAGCACAAGGCGTTCTTCGACTACTGGCTCAAAGGCATCGAGAACGGCATCATGGACACGCCACCGATACGCCTCGAGATCCGCACCGGTAACGGCGCCTCCTACATCCAGCAGGAGAACGAGTGGCCGATCCAGCGGACCGAATACACCAGGTGGTTCTTCGACGCCGGCGCCTGCGACTGGGCCGAGGACGATCACCGGAGCGACTTCCTACGCCTGACGGCATCGGAGCCGGCGGCCGAACGGGAAGCCGGTTACTCCGCCGACATCACGCTGCTCCCGCCGGCGTCAGGGGCGGCGCTGCGGATCGACCCGGCGTCGGCGCAGTCGGATCCAACGGTGACGGGCATCTCCTTCATCAGTGATCCTGTCGCCGAGGATGCCGTCGTCGCCGGCTTCGGCAAGGTTGCGCTGTGGGTGTCGGCCACCAGTGCCGACATGGACCTCTACGTGTCGGTACGGGTGGTTGACGAGAACAATCGTCAGGTCGACTTCACCGGCTTCACAACGATGTCGTTTCCCGACCGGATCACCCCACTGATGAAGGGCTGGCTCAAGGTCTCGCACCGGAAGCTCGACCTGGAGCGGTCAACCGAATACGCCCCCAAACACACGCACCGTAAGAATGACTATGCGGCGCTGGCAAACGGCGAGATCGTACCCGTGGAGATCGAGCTGATTCCCAACACGGGGTTGATCCGGAAGGGTCAACGAATCCGCGTCGACGTCCAGCCCTACGACGGCGTTGCCCACGGCATGCATCACGGGTACGACCCGAGCTATCACACAGGTGCGACGAACACTGTCCACACCGGGCCCGACCACATCGGCTATCTGCAACTCCCGATCATTCCCACCCGGTAGCCCGTGTTGCAGGCCGAGGGGACAGCAAGGAGCGGATCACGTCCGGGTCTTGTCGTTGCGTGGCTCGCTGATCAAAGATCGGCAGCGGCGGTGGTGTCGGCCGCTTGTGCGATCTGCCTGAGGCTGTCGATCCATGATTCGATCTGGTCTGTCGGCGCGTCCTGCGGCAGACCGGTCATCCGGAGCGCCATCGGCGGTAGACCCGGTCTGGGCGGCAGCAGGACGACGATCGTCGCGAGGTCGTAGGTAAGTCCGGACACAAGATCCGGAGTGAAGTGCTCAGCGAGCTCGGACGTCGCCTTCCGCATCGCCCGCTCGTGACGGGGTAGTCGATCGGACAGCTCGAACGCGGAGAGGACCGCTTCGTGGCGCTGAAGTACATCTGGTGCGGCGGTCAACAGCGAATAGCCGTTATCCCGCACCTTGTCGAGAAGAACCTGATTGAGTTCACGTCGATCGACGCGGTCGTCCGGAGCCAGCGCGAGCCACTGATCGACCTCCCCTCGCGGCGAGTTCGCCATGAACACCGCACCGAACGGCGGAACGAGAGGCTGGCGATGACCAAGTGGAAATGGTTCGGCGACCGAGCTGCGGTTCGCGGCCAACACCTGGACCGCATCCCACCGGATCTTCGCCAGAACACTGCAGTTGACGGCGAACCGGTCACTGACCTTCTCGATCTGCGACCGAATCGTCTCCGCGAACTGCGCAGCCTGGATGAGTTCGGGATCAGGGGCTGCGACGAACGAACCGGGGGAGAAGCGGCCATAGCCACCTTGGAAGAACAGCAGCGGCAGGGTGGACCGCTCGACCGCGAACTCACGCACGAGGCCCAGCACCATGTAGTGGTCGCCGGCTTCCCTGATGTCCTCGAAGGTGCATTCGACCCACGACACCGCACCGTCCAGAATCGGCGATCCGAGAGGGGCGGGTCGCCAGTTCACGTCGTCGAACTTGCTCGGGCCACCCGTCGCCAGCCTGCGACACAGCGGCTCCTGGTCCGAAGCCAACACGTTGATGCAGAACGACTGCGCCGTCCGCAGGTGACCGAAGCTACCCGACGTCTTCGTCGGGTAGAAGGCGATCAATGGCGGATCCAAGGACACGGAGGAGAACGTGCCGACGACCATCCCGGCCGGCCGGCCGTCTTCGGTGATCGCCGTGACGACAGCCACCCCGGTCGGGTAGTGCCCCAACGTCTCCCGGAACAGCGCTGGATCGATTGCGGTGGCCATCCGATCTCCTATGATCGAAAACATATTAATGGTTCGAAGGGTATCGCAGTCAGGCGGCCGCCGCCATCTGGATTCGCAAACGAATGACACGGGGGCCCGAGCGCAGAGTTGGCGAAGGTCGTCCGCGCAGCGCCTTGCGCTTTCAACTGCGGTCGGGCATTGTGCTGCAACAACCCAAACGGTTAGGCTGATTAAGGCGAATCAGTGTCGACCGCGGAGAGGATTCACCTCGTGATGCAGATGACTCCAGTGAACCGGACGCCCGCTGGCCGCCCCGAAGTCGACTGCATCATCGTCGGCGGTGGCCCCGTCGGTCTGTTGGCCGCCGTGTTCCTCGGACGCGCCGGTCTGCAGGTGAGCGTCGTGGAACGTTGGCCGGAGCGCTATCCATTGCCGCGCGCCTGCACCATCGATCACGAGGCGCTGCGCATCTTGCAGGCCGCGGGATTGATGGCGGGCCACAGCGACCTGTTCGAGCCGTCGGTAGGGGAACGAGGCGGATACGAGTTCCGCAACGGCGACGGCGAACTCTTGCAGGCCATCGACTGGAATCGGCCCGCTGAATCGGGATGGGCCAATACCAACGGCTTCTACCAGCCCGACATGGAAGCCGTTCTGGAAGATCTCGCGATCGCCACGCCAGGCGTGAACGTGTACCGGGGATGGACATTTCAAGCCGTGACCCAGGACAGCGACCGGGTGTCGGTTCAGCTGGCCCCGACCGGACAGGCGGAGGAGTTCGTGAACGTCCGATCCCGGTGGCTCATCGGAGCCGACGGCGCCAACAGTGCCGTCCGCGCCCACCTGGAAATCGATGTAGGCGACTCCGGATTCGAGGCCGACTGGTTGGTGGTGGATTACCGACCACTCGTCGAGGAGAAGTGGAGCGCATTCGTCACCCAGTACTGCGACCCGGCGCAGCCCGCGACAGCAGTGAACAGCGGCCCAGGACGGCGCCGGTTCGAGTTCATGCGACGTGCCGACGTGACCGTTGAGGAACTCAGCCAGGACAGCACCGCCTGGCAGCTGATGGCGCCCTGGGGGATCACCCCGGAGACCGCCCAGTTGGAACGGCATGCCGTGTACACCTTCCGGGGACGGTGGGCTCGCTCCTGGTGCGAAGGCAACACGTTCCTCGCCGGCGACGCCGCCCACCTCATGCCGCCCTTCCTCGGGCAGGGCCTGTGCTCAGGTCTTCGCGACGCGTGGGCGCTCAGTTGGCGGCTTGCCATGGTGCATCAAGGATTGGCCGGGCCGGCCGTCCTTGACACCTACGGTCCAGAACGCACCGGACATGTTCGGGAGATCATCGAGGAGGCCGTCGCCGCGGGGCGGGTGATCTGCGAACTCGATGTGGATCGGGCAGCAGCCCGGGACGGCGAGATGCGAAGGCTCGCAGTGGGTCCCGCCGCGGTGACCCGTGACCCTCCGCATCCACGACTCGGCCAACCGTCACTGACGATTCCGAGCGGTGACTGCGACGGTCGGTTGGCGCCACAGGGACGCGTGGGGGTCGCCGACGAAGTCGGCCTCTTCGACGACGTGGTCGGCGGCGGTTGGCAGCTGATCAGCCGGAGCGGAAACCCCGTTGAGCAGCTGTCCGATGACGACGTCTGCTGGTTCCGCAGCATCGGTGGCGTGTTCGCCGACGTGTCGGCCGGTGGTCCCGTTCAGGACCTGGACGGCGCCTACGAACGTTGGTTCGCCAAGAATCGGTGCTCTGCGTTCCTGTCCCGCCCCGACTTCTACGTGTTCGCCGCGGGCGAGCACGCCGACATCCCGAGCTTCATCGCGCAGCTACGGCGCGCGATCCAGCCGATTCCTGCGACAGGGAAGTGACCGAAAATGGCCATGCGCATCACTCGGCTCGGCGACGGGGCACCGTTCGACCCGCCCGGGCACCACGGAGTCGGACCTATCCGCCTCCAGGGCGGCGACGCCACACCGACGGACAGCGTCACCGTCGCGCTGTCCCATTACCTGCCGGGCGGGACGGCCGACATGGCCGCCCAACCGGCCGAAACGGTGTATGTCGTCACCGCCGGCGAACTGGTGATGATCAGTGCGGACGTGGAGGAAACGCTGCGCCCGTACGACTCGGTGCACTTCACCATGGGAACCGTCCGACAGGTGATCAACCGGACCAACCTGCCCGCGAGCATGCTGGTCATCCGGGCCACGGACCGATGATCGCCACCGCGCCGGCAGCGGAAGTCCGATCCCTCCGATCTTCGGGAAGACAGCAGTGACGACACCGCCGCATCAGAACTCGACCGTCCACCTGCCCGCCGAGCACCAACCGCGGGAAGGTGGCTCATTCGACGCGACGCTGATCACGTTCGCCGCTATGGGGCTGTTCGACAGCCTGGCAGCGGAGCAACGAGCGCGGCTGCTCCTGCCGCACGAGGACCCCGGCCGTACGCACTGGAACTTTCTGCCCGAATCCGGGCGACACGGCCTTCCACTGAGCGCACTCGACCGACACCAGGAGGTGCTCGCACACCGCCTCATCGCCGAGTCGATGTCCATCCCGGCCTACGCCCGGGTGGTGCAGGTAATGGCCAACGAACACGTCCTCCGGGAACTGAACCTGCCGGTGTTCGGACACATCGCAGCTACCTTCCGCGATGCCCGCGGTTATTTCCTCACCTTTTTCGGTCAACCGCAGCCGGACTCGACCTGGGGATGGCGGCTGGCCGGTCATCACCTCTCGCTCAACGTCACTATCGTCGATGGCGAGCTGGTCAACACCACTCCCTTCCTGCTCGGCGCTGAACCGGCCAGATTCGGCCCTTTCCGGATCCTGGGCGAAGAGGAAGACGCCGCCTTCGTCCTGCTCGACAGCCTCACCGGTCACCAGCAGGAACAGGCCGTCATCCACTCCCGACCGCCCGCGGACTTCGTCACCCGCACCGTGTCGACCATCGGCGACGTCGAGTACCCGGCGTACCACGGTGTCGGTCGCCGCGACGCGATGATCATCGACGAGGACCGCATCGCGCTGGGCTACTTCCGTGCCCATCCCCGGGGTATCCGCGCCGGGAACCTGTCCCCGGCCCAACGCGCACATTTCGATGACCTGCTGGCGAGGTTCGTCGAACGCGCCCGTCCCGCCCTGGTTGGTTTCGAGATGGATCGCATCGCGGCGGCCGGTGGCGTCGACGCCCTGCACTTCGCCTGGGCCGGCGGCACCTCCGTCGATCAACCCCATTACTTCCGGATCCAAGGGGCGGCCACGCTCATCGAGTTCGACAACGCCGAGGACAACGCCAACCACGTCCACAGCGTCTGGCGCGCACCGTCGAACGACTTCGCCGCCGACCTGCTGATGCGACACCACCTCGACCAGGACCACTCGGGTGCCGACGGACCATGACGACCCGCCCGAACACGAATCACCGGCTGGCCGCCCTACACCCGCCGGCTTCACCACCACCCCAAAGAAAGGTCCGACGATGACGCCGGAAGAACAGCTCGAACTCGTCAAGGGGTTTACGCGATGAACGCCGCCGGTGATCGGGTGGCGGGCCAGGAACTGTTCACCGACGACTTCTTCATCGCCCACCGCAAAGCAGATGCCGCATCTCGTGAATGATCACCACAACCCCGATGACCTCGCTGTCGACACATTCCGCAGCCAGATGCCGATGAGTGCAGCGGAACACCCTGCGGTGTCGGTAGTTTGGGATCAGGCGGCCGCTGAGGTGGTGCGCAGGGCCCGCCGATCGACCGGTGATCGCGACCCCGTCGATGCGTGGTCTGCACTGGCGACCAGCACGTTGGAGAACGTAACAATTCCGCCCTTGGGCACCGCGGATCGCACGCCAACTCCGGCACCGGGTGTGCGGGCCGGCCGCTCGGACACGCTGGGCTGGGACATCCGCTCGCACCTCGCCGGCTCGGACCCGGAAACCGTGGGGAGCGACGCACTGGCGGACCTCGAGGGCGGGGCCACCTCGCTGTGGTTGACCGTGGGCGGGCAGGGTGTGGCCGGCGCCGACATCTCAGCCGCGCTGACCGGGGTCCGGTTGGACCTGGCGCCGGTGGCGCTGGACATCCAGGGCGGAGTCCTCGAAGTGGAAGCGGCGACCGCTTTCGTCGACACGGTCCGCCGACTGGGCGTTCCGCCGGCACCGGGAACGAGCCTAAGCGCCGACCCGATCAGTCGCGACCTACGGCACGGCCGCTCACCGGATCCGGTGGTCGTCGGGACTGCGGTGGCCGAGTTGGCAGTGTTGGCGGCAGAGATCGGCGCTCGCGCCCTGGTCGTGGACGCCACCGCGGCCCACGACCTCGGCGCCGCCGAGGTCGCGGAACTGGCCTACTCGATGGCGCTGGGAGCGGCCTATCTACGGGCGCTGCACGCCGCCGGGCTCACCCCTGACGCGGGCGCACCGATGATCGAATTCCGGTACGCAGCGACCGCTGACCAATTCTTGACGATGGCGAAACTCCGTGCTGCGCGCGCCCTTTGGCGTCGGGTCCTGCAGCTGTGCGGAGTCTCGACCGGCCGCCTCCGGCAATACCAACACGCCGTGTCGTCCCGGCCGATGATGACCAGATACGACCCGTGGATCAACATCCTGCGCGGCACCGTCGCGGCGTTCGCCGCCGGTGTCGGCGGTGCCGATGCAGTCACCGTGGTGCCCTTCGACGCGATGTGGGGGGTGCCGCACACCCTCGGGCGGCGCCTGGCCCGCAACACCTCGTCGCTGCTGATCAGCGAAGCGCACGTCGCGAAGGTCAACGACCCGGCCGGCGGCGCCTACGCCGTCGAAATGCTGACCGATGAACTGGCGGAACGCGGATGGGTTGAGTTTCAACGGATCGAAAGGGCCGGCGGCATCTACGCAACGATCGCCGACGGCAGCCTGACCGCCGACTTCCGGGCCACCGCCGCCGAACGCAGCCGGCGGATCGCCGACCGCCGCTTCCCGATCACCGGTGTCACCGAGTTCCCGGACCTCGGTCCGCAACTCCTGTCCCACGGAACCGCACCGGCGACCGACCATGATCGCACGCCGCGCGGCTGGGCGGCGGAGTTCGAAGAGCTACGCGACGAGGCGACCGGCGGGCGGATCTTTCTGGCCACTCTCGGGCCGCAGTCGGATCACAACGCCCGCGCTCTGTTCGCGGCCAACGCTCTCGCGGTGGCCGGCATCGCCGTCGAACGCAGCGCCACCGGACTCGAGACCGCAGGATTGACAGAAGCTTTCACCCGGTCCGGCTGCGCCGCGGTCTGCGTGGCCGGAGCCGACGACGCCTATCAGCAACGGGGAGCGGAGCTGATGTCCGCGCTTCGCCATGCCGGTGCCCGCTGGATCATCCTCGCCGGCCGGCCGGCCGCCGGACTGGCCTTGTTGGTGGACGACCACCTCGCAGCCGGTGAAGACCTGCTCGGTCTGCTCCGCCGCGCTCATCACCACCTGCAGCGAGAAGGACAGCCAACACGATGACATCCGCAACGGGAACAACGTCGAACGGCATCCCGGACAGCTTCGCCGACCTGCCGTTGCGCGACGGCACCGAGCGCCCCGACAACGCGCGTTCCGACAACGAGTCCACGGCGCCACCGCCGTGGACGTCGCCGGAGGGCATCCCCATCAAGCCCTACTACGAGGCGGCCGATACCGAAGGCTTGGAGTGGCCCTCGGGCTACCCGGGCGTGGCGCCGTACCTGCGCGGTCCGTACCCGACGATGTATACAACACAGCCGTGGACGATCCGCCAGTACGCGGGGTTCTCGACCGCGGCGGAGTCGAACGCCTTCTACCGCCGCAACCTCGCCGCCGGCCAGAGAGGCCTCTCGGTCGCGTTCGACCTGCCAACCCACCGCGGCTACGACTCCGACCATCCGCGGGTCGCCGGCGACGTCGGAATGGCCGGGGTGGCCATCGATTCCATCCTGGACATGCGGGAGCTGTTCGACGCGATTCGACTGGACGAAATCAGCGTGTCGATGACGATGAACGGTGCGGTGCTGCCGATCCTCGCGCTGTACATCGTCGCCGCCGAGGAACAGGGCGTGCCGCCTGAAAAGCTTGCCGGCACCATTCAGAACGACATCCTCAAAGAATTCATGGTCCGCAACACCTACATCTATCCGCCGGAGCCCTCCATTCGGATCGTCTCCGACATCTTCGCCTACACCGCCGCGAGAATGCCGCGGTTCAACTCGATCTCGATTTCCGGCTACCACATCCAAGAAGCCGGCGCGACCGCCGATCTCGAGCTGGCCTACACCCTCGCCGACGGCGTCGAATACCTCCGGGCCGGCGTGGCCGCGGGGCTGTCGGTGGACGCGTTCGCGCCCCGGCTGAGCTTTTTCTGGGGCATTGGGATGAACTTCTTCATGGAGGTCGCGAAGATGCGGGCGGCCCGGGCGATGTGGCACCGGCTTGTCGGCGAGTTCGCGCCGGCGAACCCCAAGTCGCGGACTCTGCGGGCACACTGCCAAACCTCGGGCTGGTCGCTGACCGCCCAGGACCAGTTCAACAATGTCGCCCGCACCTGCATCGAGGCAATGGCCGCCACCCAGGGCCACACTCAGTCGCTGCACACCAACGCGCTGGACGAGGCGCTGGCGCTGCCCACCGATTTTTCCGCCCGCATCGCCCGCAACACGCAGCTCTTCCTGCAGCAGGAGAGCGGTACCACCGCGATCATCGACCCCTGGGGTGGCTCCTACTACGTCGAGCGGCTCACCGCCGACCTCGCCGACCGCGCCTGGGCGCACATCGAGGAGATCGAGGCTCTCGGCGGAATGACCAAAGCAATCGAGGCAGGCATCCCCAAACTGCGCATCGAAGAAGCTGCCGCACGCACCCAGGCCCGGATCGACTCCGGTAGCCAGCCGGTGATCGGCATCAACACCTTCCCCCTCGCTGACGCAGAACCGCTACAGGTGCTCAAGATCGACAACAGGTCGGTTCGCGCCGCGCAGCTGGCCAAGCTGGAGCGGCTCCGCACCGAACGCGACAACCGGTCTGTCGCAGACGCTCTGAGAAATCTGTCCAGAGCCGCAGCCGCGGCTGGCGGTGCTCCTGACCTGTCGGACAACCTCCTCGGACTCGCCGTTGACGCCGCCAGGGCGCATGCCACCGTCGGGGAAATCTCCGACGCCCTGGAAAAGGTATTCACCCGCCACACCGCCGTCATGCAAACGGTTTCGGGGGTGTATCGGGACGAAGCCCGCGCCGCCGGCGGTTCGAAAGCCGTCGACCGGACGCTGCGTGCTACCGACGCCTTCGCGGCGGCCGCTGGTCGCCGGCCGCGGATCCTCATCGCCAAGATGGGCCAGGACGGCCACGACCGCGGCCAGAAGGTGCTCATCTCCGCGTTCGCCGACCTCGGCTTCGACGTCGACGCCGGGCCGCTGTTCGCCACCCCAGAAGAAGTCGCCCAGCAGGCCATCGACAACGACGTCCACGTCGTCGGCGTCAACTCCCTGGCCGCTGGGCACCTCACCCTGGTGCCGGCGCTGAAGGCGGCGCTGGCCGCGCAAGGACGACCGGACATCGGTGTCGTCGTAGGGGGTGTCATCCCGCCCGCGGACATTCCCGAACTGATGGCCGGCGGCGCTATCGCCGTGTTCGGCCCCGGCACCGTCATTGCCGACGCTGCCTACCAGACCCTGCAGCATCTGGACGCCAGCCACTGAAAGCAGCGCCAGCGAATAGCATTTCTCACCCAGCGGTGCATTACCACCATAATCCGAACCGAATGACCGGATCGTGTGCTCGTCCGGGAAATGCGTGACGTACCGGTGGTCCGCGCTGAGGCATGCATGAACAAACCGACAACTCAGTTGGATTCGGCGGCAAGCCAATCCAGAATTCGGTTCCGGTCGCTGTCCAGCACCGGTGGCGCCGAGTGAGCGCGGCGCGTGGTTTCCACCTCCACCTCGCCAGAGCTGTCGAAGAACCGCAACGGCGAACCGGGCAAGGTGATGGATCCCAGGGTCTCGTGATCAACGTCGATGAGCAGATGCTGGGAAGCCACCTGATCCCATTCGTACACTTCCCGCAGGTTCCGAACGCGGCCCGCCGGAACACCTGCCGCAGCCAGTCGCGCCAGCAGCGCAGCACTGTCGCTACCGGCGAAGGCCTTCTCCACCACCGCAATTGTCTGTGCGTGGTGGGTGATCCGCTCCGAATTGTCGGCCAACCCGGGCGCGGTGGGGTCGAGGCCGAATTCGGCGCAGAAGGCCCGCCACAATCCCTCGTTGCCGACGGCGATCTGTACGGCGCCATCCCGGCAGGGGAACAGCCCGTACGGCGCGATGGACGGGTGGTGGTTCCCCTGCGCGTGCCCTATCTCGCCGGCCACGGTGAACTTGGTACCTTGAAAGGCGTGCACCCCCACAACACCGGCCAGTAGCGACGTCCGTACCACTTGGCCCCGGCGGGTGGCTGCTCGTTCCAGCAGAGCGGCGAGCGCGCCGATGACTCCATAGAGCCCCGACAGCAGGTCGGCGATGGGCACTCCGATCCGTTGCGGGTCGCCCTCCGCCGATCCGGTCAACGACATCAGCCCGGCTTCGCCCTGGGCGATCTGGTCGTATCCGGCGCGGCCAGCTTCCGGTCCGTCATGACCGAACCCCGAGATGGACAAGGTCACCAGCTGTGGATTGAGCTGTGCGAGCCGCTGCTCGGAGAAGCCGAGCCGGGTGAGCGCACCGGCCCGGAAATTCTCGATCAACACGTCGGCCCGTGTCAGCAGCTCCGTCAGCACCTGGTGATCCTCGTCCGATTTCAGGTCGAGGGCGATGGACTCCTTGTTCCGGTTGCAGCTGAGGAAGTAGGTCGATTCTCGCGCGGCGGCGTCCGGCTGGACGAACGGCGGACCCCACGAACGGCTGTCGTCGCCGCGGCCGGGGGACTCGACCTTGATCACCCGGGCGCCCAGGTCGCCCAGGACCATGCTGGCATGCGGGCCGGCCAGCGCCCGTGACAGGTCGATGACCAACAACCCGACCAACGGTCCGCGCGCAGCCGGGTCGGCTTCGTCGACGGTCACCATCAGGCCACCACGCCTGCTGATCGATAGTCGTTACCCACAACGGTGTTGCGCAACAATCCGAGACGGTCCACCTCGACCTCCACCACGTCGCCCGGATGCAGCAGCCGCGGCGGAGTGCGGGAGTAACCGACACCCGCCGGCGTCCCGGTGGCCAGCAGGTCGCCGGGGCGCAGCGACAAGGTGTGCGAGATCAGCGACAGCGTTTCGCCGACCGAGTAGATCATTCGATCGGTGTTTCCGTCCTGCATGACCTCGCCGTTGACCCGGGTCCGCAGGCGCAGCCCCTGCTTCAGGTCGCCGACCTCTTCAGCGGGAACCATGGGACCGACAGGACCGGAACGGTCGCTGTTCTTACCCAGAATCCATTGGGAAGTCATCCGCTGCGCCCGGCGCGCGGTCAGGTCGTTGAACGTCGAATAGCCGATCACCGCCGCCGCGGCTTCTTCGATGGATGCGTCAACCAGCGGAGCTCCGACCCAGGCGAGAACCTCGCCTTCCCAATCGAGTCCGTCCTCGCTCGCGGGTACCGGAACGTCTGCACCGTCGACGGTCAGCGACTGCGTCCACCGGGCGAAAAGGGTGGGGTACGGGGGCAGCTCCTGGTCCCGAAATACGCCTTCCGCTGCGTGATCCAGATAGTTCAGTCCAATGCAGAACACCCGCGCGTCGGGCAGCACCGGCGGTACCAGTTCAACCGTGGACACGGCCAGCGTCGGACCGGTGGGCGATGCGGACAGGAACCAGGCTGGTTCGGCCCAGAATTCCGCCAGCGGTGCGAGCAGCACAACTTCGTCGTTGAGGTCGGACAGGGCCCCGACACTCACGGCCGCACCGGCGTGCGGTGGCTTGACTCCCACGATCCTCATGCATTTCGCCTCTCAGTATTTCGCTTTCCGCGATGACGTCCGAGCTCGGGTGACGCGTGGCGTTCCGGCTACCACGAGGCGCTCCCTCCATCGGGTTGAGCATCACAGCAAAAGAGCCGAATGGTTTGTGTTATTACGCAGGATGGTCTGCCCGTCGAAAAAACGCAAGACGAGATGCTCTCGGCTTGTGAGGCTCGCTGAGGTCGAGGGATTCTGCCCACCAGAATCCGGCCCACGGTCGGTGATGTCCGATGCTATTGCCGCGGATCGCGGATCAGGTCGGGGTGAGTCCGGTGACGGTGGCGGCGTGGCAGGCCCGGTTCGCTGATCAGGGGATGGCAAAGCTGGGCCAGGTCCGGAAAGGGCGGGGCCGCAAGCCTTCCATCCCGCAGGCCAAGATCGACGAGATCGTGGAGTTGACAAAGAATTCGAAGCCGGACGGCGAAACGCACTGGTCGTGTCTGAATATGGCGGCCAAGGTCGGTGTGTCGCCGGCGACGGTGCAGCGGGTCTGGTCCGGACGGGGATTGAAGCCGCATTTGGTGAAGACGTTCATTCTGTCGAATGATCCGAGGTTCGAGGAGAAACTGCTCGATGTGGTCGGGTTCTACCTCGATCCGCCGGAGCAGGCGGTCCGGGACGACCACCTTGTTCGCGGCGTTGAATGTGCTGACCGGCCATGTCACCGGCACCTGCATGCCGCGGCACCGACACGAGGAATTCCTGAAGTTCCTGACCACGATCGACAAGGAAGTACCGAAAGGTCTTGCTGTCCATATGATCCTGGACAACTACTCGGCGCACAAATACTCCGACGTCGCGCTCTGGCTGGCCAAGCATCCGCGGTTCCAGCTGCATTTCACCCCGACGTCTTCGCCCTGGCTGAATTTGGTGGAGCGGTGGTTCCGGGAACTGACCGACAAAGCGATCCGCCGCGCAGTGTTCTGGTCTGTCCCGGATCTGATCGGCAAGATCGAGGAATATCTCGACACGCACAACGCCAACGTCACCAGCTTCATCTGAACCGCCACCGCCGTCGCGACACGGTGCCTCAAGGACGCTCATCGTGAGCCCTCGCCGTGAGCGCCGGGCGGTGAAGTGTCGGATGGCGCCGCCGGAGCCGGACTCCAGTGCACCACCAGCCCGTCGCGACGGCCGATCTGCTCGAGCCGGCCGGCGACGCCGCGCTGGATCTGGTCGAGGGTTTCGGCGTCGGGGGCTTCGGCGCGCAGCCGCAGCCCCAGCGAGTCCGCGCGCATGCTGCAGGTTCCCGTCCCGACCGCAGCGACAAGATGCCGGCCGCCGTCGAATTCTGCGCGGATCCCTCCCGGCCCGTGAGCGAGGTGTTTACCCAGCTGAGCGAGGTAGCGCTGCGCCCGATCGGTATCGACGAAGGCTTCTGAGACTGGCATGGAGGTGTCCTTTCGGTGATCGACAGAAGGTAACTCTGGTCGCGGCCAGGTCCGCTGAGCCGGACCTGGCGTGTTGTCAGACGGGGTGGTGCGCCGCCGCTGGGACGGTGATGAAGTGGTGCTCCGGGCGCTGCGGGAGGGTCAGGCCGCGCCAGCCGATCGCGGCGGCGAGGATGAGGGTGAGACCGGCGATACCGAAACCCGCCCGCGGGCCACCCACGCCGGCCATCCAGCCCACAAACGGGCTGGTGGCTGGTTCACAGCCGGGCAGCGCCATGGTCCAGGTGGCGTTCACCCGGCCGCGCATACCGGGGTCGGACTCCAACTGGACCAGCGTGTTCGCCAGTGAGATGAACCAGATGGAAAAGCAGCCGGTCACGGCCATGCCGACGAAGGCGACTGCGACGTCCGGGGCGTACCCCGTGGCCAGGACCGACAACCCGGTGGCGCCCGCGAGCAGGGCGACCGTCCTGCCTCTGGGCTTGGGGGGCCCGGCTGCGGCGAGCACAGCGCCCGGAATGGAGCCGAGCCCGAATGTGGCCATCATCAATCCGAAGCCGGCGCCGCCCAGGTTGAACACCCCGGTGGCCAGCAGCGGCACCGGGACGTTCAGGTTGAACAGCATTCCGGAGGCCGCTGCCAGCACCAGGCAGGACCTGATCCTGGGATTGCTCCAGGCGTAGCGCAGTCCGCCGACCTTCGAGTCGCTCCGGTGCGTGGCCGCGGCGGTGCTCGCAGTTCGGTGGCGCAGCACGACGACCAGCGGAGGGAGGAAGGACACGGCATTGAGCACACAGCAGGCCGCCACTCCCAGTGTCCCGAGCACAAGCGCGCCGAGTGCGGGACCGATGACCCGCGACGCGTTGAGCACGACCTCGTTCAGGGCGATGGCACTGGCTAGCCGCTGGGTTCCAACCAGCTCCACGACGTATACCTGCCGTGCCGTGCTGTCGGGTGCACTGATGATGCCGGTGGCCGCCGCGATGACGAAGAGCATCCAGATCCGTGCCGTTCCCGCCGAGGCGAGTATCGCGACGAGAAGGGACAGCGCGGTGAACAGGATCTGCGTCGCTATCAGAACCCGCCGCGGGCCCACCCGGTCGACCAGCCGCCCGGCGATCGGGGCCATGAGAAACAGTGGCAGGAAAGTGCACGATGTCATGAGCCCGAGGTCGACACCGCTGCCGGTCAGCTTGAGTACAAGCCAGGACAGTGCCACCCCCTGGGTCATCGATCCCGACGAGGACAGGACCTGGCTGAGGAACCACTGCCGGAACACCGGTTCCCGGAGCGAACCGAAGGCCGGCCGCAAGTCCGGTTTGGAGCGGAACGCCCTGGCCGCGAGCATTCGGAACGAGAAGCCGCCGTGTTGGTCGTGCGAGTCCACCTGGTCATCCTCCGTGCGTGAGGCTCATGGCCGCACCAGTCGCAGTGCGCTTGGTCGAGGTCAAGGCTGCGGTCAAAACACCAGCCGGAGGAAGGCGGGGCTCGAAGCTATCGGCGTGGTGGCGTTGGCCGCGACGAAACCCGCCAGTCCCCGTACCCCCGCTATGACCGCCAGGGCGGTCGCCTGGTCCACCGGCGGGTTGACGTACTGCAGGCCGCCGGTCACCTGGCCCTGGCTTGCCGCTTCAGTGCTCATCCTTCGGCTCTCGTCGCGTCGCTCATTGCCTCGTCGCTCGTGCCAGCGCTCGTCACGAGTGCGCACAGATCCCGGTGGATTCCGGGACCGGGGGAGGCAAAGACACCGGCGCCGGAGTTGGACACAAGGGCGGAGGCACCAGTCAAGAT